>CAMLAI010000016.1 GCA_946477995.1 uncultured Gilliamella sp.
TGATGTAATAACGGGTTTAGCTTTGCTATTGCTCTTTGTTGGAATGGGGCAGGTACTGGGTTGGCCAAAAGATCGGGGGGCGATCACGATTTGGATGGCTCATACTACATTTTGTACAGCTTATGTCACCGTCGTTATTAGCGCACGGTTACGAGAGTTGGATAAATCCATTGAAGAAGCTGCATTAGATTTAGGCGCAAATCCATTAAAAGTCTTTTTCGTGATTACTTTACCAATGATTGCGCCGGCATTAGTGTCAGGGTGGTTGCTTGCATTCACATTATCACTTGACGATGTGGTTATTGCTAATTTTGTGACCGGGCCAGGTGCGATGACATTACCTAAACTGATCTTCTCCAAAGTTCGCTTAGGTGTGGATCCTCAAGTTAATGCACTTGCCACAATTATTTTGTTAATTGTTGGCATTATTGGATTTATTTCGTGGTTATGGATGCGTAAATCTGAACGTCGTCGATTGCGTGAAACTCGCATGCATTAAATCTTTTTAAAACTTAATATTGCCGCACAATGCGGCAATATTTTCCTTTCAAAATATCCGTGTCTTTTTACTAGATTTGTATTATAGTGTTGAGAGTTAGTTTACTAACAAAATTCTCAGGGCGGGGTGCAAGTCCCCACCGGTGGTATAGCCCACGAGCGCTTAATATTTTAGTCAGTCAATATTTCAAATAGCTAAAATTAATTTCATTGTTGTGCGAAATGATTTGAAGTGAATTTGAAGATGATTAATAGGTATTAAGGTCTAGCAGATTTGGTGAAATTCCAAAGCCGACAGTGAAAGTCTGGATAAAAGAGAGTTGCTTATCTTTTCTTAATTTGCTATTAGTTGCATAGTTTACTTTTTAGCAATATCACTATGGTCAAGCACAGCCCTGATTCTGGTATTAAGTTTATTTTTAATTAAATTAGCTTGGCAATGCATAAAATACGATTGATGAGTATTAATTTGGAATACCAAGATAATTTAGAAAAATAATAAATATATTAAAAAAGGACCTAGGTATTTACCATGAATCAGTTTAATTTAAATGAATTTGGAACCCCATCAGAACGTGTCAAAAAAGCGATTGCATCGATTCAAGCAGGGCAAGGCGTGTTAGTTTTAGATGATGAAGATCGGGAAAATGAAGGTGATATTATTTGGGCAGCGCAAACCATAACGACAGAACAAATGGCACTGACAATTCGTTATGGAAGTGGAATCGTTTGCTTATGTATGCCAAAAGAACAATGTGAAAAATTGAATCTTCCCATGATGGTGGCAAACAATACCAGTAAAAATCATACTGCCTTTACTATTTCAATTGAAGCGGCAAAGGGTGTGTCAACTGGCGTATCAGCGGCAGATCGCGTTACCACGATTAAAGCTGCCGTAGCCGATGAAGCTAAACCCAGTGACTTAAATCATCCTGGTCATGTTTTTCCACTGGTAGCAAAAGAAGGTGGAGTACTTGCTCGTCGAGGACACACCGAAGCATCGGTTGATCTGGTCAAGCTAGCTGGATTGAAACCTGCCGCTGTGATTTGCGAATTAACGAATGATGATGGTTCAATGGCAAGAGCGCCCCAAGTGGTTGAGTTCGCTAAAAAGCATCAATTGCCTGTGGTGACAATAGAAGATATAGCAAACTATTTACAGTCTTTATAATCATTACGTTAGAAGTTTACTTCCTTTTATATAGGGAAGTAAATTTACGTGTAATTGTGTGCTTAAACATTTATTCATATCTGTTTAAACCGTTTCAATCAACTTATCTTCAATTTTTTAATGAAACACTGAAATATAGCGAATAATCAGGGTTAGCCTTGCCAATTTTGTATCTTCATTATAGAATTGAATAAGAATAAGCTAAGTAAACTAGTAATGATATATCAAAATGTTTTAGTGCGACTTAAGTTAGTTTAATCTTAAACCACGTAGTTTTTCTGCATTAACATGTTGATCTTTCGGTGGCAAACCTTCATGTTTGCGAACCATCTTATTTTTCAACGATATAAACATCGGTAGAAAAAGCAAAATCAAGCAATAAGTAAAATGATAGCAGCGAGGTAGCTATGTTTAGCATTAATAAAGAGTGGGGATTTGTTATATTGACCTGCTTTTTTGAATTATGTTGGATTTTAGGATTTAGTGTTGCAACGGAGTATTGGCATTGGATGATTATTATCACATTAATTATTGTCGATTTTACATTTTTAACTAATGCCTGTAAGACCATTCCAACAGGCACTGTTTATGCCATATTTTCCGGCGTTGGTGCCGTTGGGGCAACGATTATTGATATGGTGCTTTTTGGTAAAGAAATCAAAATGATGCAACTCTTTTTTGTAGCATTAATCATAATTGGCGTTGTGCAACTTAAACGTACAGATAGTTAATCGACAAAGATCAGATTGAGGATTTTATTATGGGATGGCTTTTAATATTAACAGCATCATTTTTTGAAGTGATAGGGGCAATAGGATTGAAGCTCTATGCTGAACAAAAAAAAATAATAAGATTAGTTTTATATTGGGGCGGATTTTTTGTTTCTTTTGTTCTTTTTTATTTCTCCCTTCATTATCTTGAACTGAGTATTGTTTACCCCGTATGGGTTGGACTTGGCACATCCGGAGCAGTATTTGCCAATATGTTTTTATTCAATGAGCCTAAAAATTTACCGCGTTTATTGGGATTGGTCATTATTATTGTTGGCGTGGTTGGACTGCATATGACAATGTAAAACGAAGTGTTAAATTATTTTCCATTATTGTTTTTAATCGTTCGCAAACTATTTTCAACTGGATAACTCAATTTGATAAAGTATTTTTATTGATAAAAGATCCGTTTCAAGTCACAGAATTTATCTAAATAGACATTCATTTCAATCTTTTCATCTTCTAGTTAATGTACACAAAACTATTGAATGAATTTATTCAAAGTAAAAAGGGAATTAAGAAAACAATTAAGAATAAAAAAAACCGGAGAACATCTCCGGTTTAACAAAGTAACTTGAATTGAAAGTTAATCTTTTCAATAAGTTATTCAGTATAGAGTAGAATATTAAAGTTCGTTAGCGTGTTGTTTTAAGTAGCTTGCAACACCATTAGGATTGCCTTGCATACCTTGTTTACCTTTAGTCCATTGTGCAGGGCAAACTTCACCGTGTTCTTCATGGAATTGGAAAGCATCAACAATACGGATCATTTCATCAATATTACGCCCAATAGGTAAATCATTGATAGTCTCGTGACGAACAATTCCATTTTTATCAATAAAGAATGATGCACGAAGCGCTACACCTGCTTCAGGATGTTCAACACCATAAGCTTGCATAATAGTGTGCTTGATATCGGCAACAATTGGGAATTTAACTTCGCCAATTCCACCTTTATCTTGCGGAGTGTTTCGCCATGCGTTATGAACATATTCTGAGTCCATTGAAACACCAATAACTTCAACACCACGTTTTTTGAATTCTTCAAGACGATGATCGAAAGCAATAATTTCTGATGGACAAACAAAAGTAAAATCCATTGGCCAAAAGAATACAACGGCATATTTACCTTGAATATGCTGAGTTAAATTAAAGTTATTTACAATTTCACCAGAACCTAAAACTGCTGATGAAGTAAAATCAGGTGCTTTTCGCGTGACTAATGTCATGTGTTTCTCCTTGTATAAAACCAAAAATATTGTAAACCTTGATGGAATGTATTATAGCAACTGATAAAAATTGTCCAAGTTGTTATTAACAATCGCTTTCATAAGCTCTGACTATGTCAAACTTTTGAATTATTCGATTCGCTTAATTTGTGTTTAGGTTTACCTTTATTTTTGGTGTCACGTAAACGGACTTTAACTTTTTTCTTTGCTGTGTCATCCTGTTTTTTTGCACCACGCTTCAATTTTGATTTATTTGACGGTTTTTTCTTGCAAGTCGGTTTTGGTGCTTTAGTTTTAGGACGTAATCCTTCAATCGTTCTCAATTTTATGGGTTCTTGAATATAGCGTTCAATTTTCAGTAATAGATCATTGTCATGCGCTTCAACTAACATGATAGCCGTCCCTTTTTTACCTGCTCTTGCTGTACGACCAATACGGTGTAGATAGACATCTGCTGTTTTTGGCGCATCAAAATTGATGACGTGTGTAACATCATCAATATCGATTCCCCGAGCAGCCACATCAGTAGCCACTAAGACGTTTACGGTGTTGTTACTGATTCTTTTTATTGCTTCATTGCGTTTTGCTTGTACCATCTCGCCTTCTAAATAACAACTTTTTATACCTGCTTGATGTAACCAAGTTACCAGTTCGTGTACCCGTTCACGTTTTCGAACAAATACAATTGTTTTTTTAAATTCATCTTGCTTGAGAAGATGGGTTAATAAAGCAACTTTATGATTGAGATCATCAGCACGATAATAAAATTGGATGATTTTTTTACGCTCTTTACGGGACGGAGCCGCATTAATTTCAACGGGCTGATCGAGAATTCGACTGGCAAAATTGAATAAACCTTCACCTTCCAGTGTCGCTGAAAAAAGTAAGGTTTGTTTGCGCCAACGGGTTTCGGCAGAAATTGTTTCCACATCTTGTGAAAAGCCCATGTCTAACATGCGATCGGCTTCATCTAATATCAACATTTCCACCGCTCGGCAGTCGAAGTTTTCTTCTTTAATATACTGCAATAGTCGTCCGGTTGTGGCAATGACAATGTCTTGGTTTTTACTAAATACTTCTGCATGATTCATATAAGCGACACCACCAGTAATTGTCGCAATACTCAGATGCGTTGATTGCGTTAAGTTTTTTGCCTGTTCTGCAATTTGCATTGCAAGCTCACGCGTTGGCGTTAAAATTAAAATTCTTGGTGGCCCCGGTTTTCGACGCGGAAAGTCTAAAAGATGTTGTACCGCTGGGATTAAAAAAGCAAGTGTTTTACCGGTACCGGTTGGTGCCGATCCTAAGATATCTTTGCCATCTAAAGCTACAGGGATCGTTTGTGCTTGAATTACAGTAGGGGTAATAATATTTTGAGCTTCGAGATTGTTAATTAATACATCATCTATTTGTAAATCGGAAAAAGTTTGCGTTGTCATAATGACCTTTATAACGAGAAATTTAAAACACATTATAACGGCAATCAATATAACTACAATATTATCACACCAATGATTGTCTATGGTGATACCAACATTTCAACCAAATGAAAGCTTAATGCGCTAATTTTAGTAAATCCCCAGATAATTAATGTCAATGAATGAAAATAACTTATTTAAGTGAATGTAATATTCATTAAGAAAAAACGTCAATTCTGACCAACTGCATAAATTGAATTTCATGATGCAAATTTGATGACAAGTGACTTAAAGTTAACGTTGGGTGGTATCAGGCTTACCATTGATAGTGGTTTATGATAACATAGATAAAATAATGGGGCTAAAATCTTTGTGATATACTAAGCGAAAATCAATTTTTATATCTCTGTTTAGTCTATAGCATTAAATCAAATTGACTAATTTTTTATAACCACTTTTTAATAATCTGATAATTAAAATGGCAGAATGTTTCTCTAACGAAAAATATCAACAACAGCTTGAAAATAAAGTCACGAATTTAAAAGCGCTTTTATCACATTTTTCACTACCTGATTTAACCGTGTATTCGTCTCCAATCAGTCATTATCGTATGCGTGCAGAATTTAGAATATGGCATGATAAAGATGACCTTTATCATATCATGTATGATAAAAATACAAAAAAGCGAATAAAAGTAGAAACTTTCCCGATTGCAACAGCTCTTGTTAATGATGCTATGCAAAAAATTATTCCACTTTTAAAACCTAATTATTTGCTTCGCCATATGCTTTTTCAAATCGATTATTTTTCGACATTAAGTGGTGAACTGCTTATTACACTTTTATATCATAAAAAATTATCCGATGAATGGCGGGTAGAAGCTGAAAAATTAAAGCAACAGTTAGCCGAACAAGGTGTTAACTGCCATATTATCGGTCGAGCAAGTAATCAAAAAATTGTTATTGATGTTGATTATGTTGATGAAGTTTTACCGGTTATGGGTAACAATTTGATTTATCGGCAAGTTGAAAATAGTTTTACGCAGCCTAATGCAGCCGTCAATATTAAAATGCTTGAGTGGGCTACTTCGGTCACCCAAGGTTTATCCGGTGACCTGCTAGAGTTTTATTGTGGAAATGGTAATTTTTCAATTGCGTTGGCTCGAAATTTCCGAAAGGTATTAGCCACTGAAATTGCCAAAGCTTCGGTCTATTCGGCACAACATAATATTGCGGTCAATCATATTAATAATCTGATTATTGCTCGATTATCGGCTGAGGAGTTTACGTCAGCTATAAGAAAAGAACGAGAATTTAATCGATTGAAAGGCATTAATTTAGATGACTATCAGTGTGATACGGTACTTGTTGATCCTCCTCGTGCAGGATTAGACATAGAAACATTAAATAATTTAAAAAGTTATAAAACCATTATTTATATTTCTTGTAACCCTCATACATTGCGTGAAAATTTACAGCAACTGACAGAAACGCACTCGATTAAACATTTTGCTTTGTTTGATCAGTTTCCTTATACAGAACACATCGAAACAGGCGTAGTTTTGCATAAAAATAACTGAATTTGATATTCAGATTCAGTTATTTTTGTTAGAATGCCGAGATTTTAAAGTCAATCATTTATTGTTTCAGAGATTAATTCGAGCTTATCGTGATTTATAAGCAAAAAAAAACCCTAGATAAACTAGGGCTGCATTAAATTGCAAGGAATGGATGAAAGGAAATAAAACAATGAAACAATAATGTCTAGCCTCATGAATCATTGTGTGGATACTATAACAAACACATTCAAACGGATTAATGACAAGTAGATTACAAAATAGTCATGGAAATATCATGAATGTTTTTGAACTTTTCATATATCATAGGAACAGTATTATGTAAGTTAGATAACCTGATACTTTGGCAAAGGAAATATTTAAAATGAAATTGTTAGTTGTTGAAGATGAACAGAAAACAGGTGAATACCTTCGTCAAGGATTAATTGAATCAGGCTTTATTGTTGACCTAACCAAAAATGGTTTAGATGGCTATCATCGGGCAATGACAGAAGATTATGATTTAATTATCCTGGATGTAATGTTACCGGATATTGTTGGTTGGAAAATTGTTCAGTCATTGCGTGAAGCGGGTAAAGACACCCAAATTATATTGCTGACAGCAATGGGAAGTGTTGAAGATAAAGTTAAAGGATTAAATTTAGGTGCCGACGATTATTTAGTTAAGCCTTTTTCATTCGCTGAATTATTAGCGAGAGTTAAATCGTTATTAAGACGAAATGTGCCGCAAGTAAACAATTATCAATTAAGTATTGCTGATTTAGTCATGGATTTGCCAAAGCGAACAGTGACGCGTTCAGATAAACGTATTGATCTCACCAATAAAGAGTTTTTATTACTTGAATACTTCTTACGTTATCCGGGTGAAGTGTTACCGCGATCGTTAATTGCTTCACAAGTTTGGGATATGAATTTTGATAGCGATACTAATGTGATTGATGTAGCCATAAGACGGTTACGTAACAAAATAGATGCTGGATTCGAACCTAAACTTATTCATACTGTGCGTGGAATGGGTTATAAAATAGATGTATTAGATGAAACAGAGTAAATTAATTTCCGTTCGGTTACCCATTATTGTTTGTCTGATAACATGTGGACTACTTTATTGTTTCAGTTATTTGATCGAGCGGTCTTTTGAAAAATTTTCAATCAGACAAAATGTGACCGAATTAAATTCGGTTATTACCTCTATAGAAAGAGAACTAACTTATTATTCTCCGAATGATAATCGTGATGAATTTATCCAAAATTTATTGCTAATTCTCACCGGGCATCATCACTTATTTGTTTATATCATTGATGATATGGGCAAAATAGTCTATCGCACTCGAGGCCCCAACTTAGCGATAGCACTAAAATCACAAGAGTTAGAACGGATTATTGAAAATGACAGTACTTCTATTGAGACGATAGATAAATCATCTTATCGAATTGCGGCATCAAGGGTGATAGGGGAAGACGGTAAACGATTCACTACGATTGTTGCCGTTCGTCGTGATGTGCAACTTGAATTTATTAATCGATTAAGAAACGGATTAGGTCTGCTAATTATTATTTCTTGTGTGTTAGCATTAATCGGTTCATTCATCAGTATTTACTATACTCAAAAACCAATCAATCGCTTAATCAAGAAGATTGAAAGAATTAGTTTAAATAATTTAAATTATCGTATTCCAACCTCGTCAGTACCGGTTAAATATGTAAGCTTGGTCAGAGCATTTAATAACATGCTTAATCGTATGGAAGATGTTTTTACTCGTCAGCATAATTTTACTGCCGATATTGCACATGAGATGCGTACACCAATTACTAATCTTACCACGCAAACGCAAATTGTACTCAATAACGCTCGTACGACAAATGAGTACCGTGAAATTTTATATTCTAATTTAGAAGAATATGAAAAAATGTCACAAATGATTTCTGATATGTTATTTTTGGCGCAGGCAGACAATCGCCAGCTTGTGCCTAATTTGATTGACATTGATCTTACTAACATGGTTATGATGATGTGTGATTATTTCGAGCCTCTCACCGATGAAAAAAATATTACTTTCCAACTCGACGGTCACTGTTCTCACATACAAGGTGATAAAATGATGTTAGGGCGTGCAATTGGTAATATTTTGTCTAATGCGATTCGTTATACACCGAATAACGAGGTCATAACTATCACGTTAAGTCAAATGAGTGAAAAACGGGTTAAGATTATTATCTCTAATCCGGGCAAAAAAATTGATAAAAAACATTTACCACATCTTTTTGACCGATTCTATCGTGTCGATGAATCACGTCATCGTAATGACAGTTCCGGCGCAGGTATTGGGCTAGCCATTGTTAAATCCATTATTGAAACCCATAAGGGATCAATTTATGTAGAATCAGATGATAAATCGACACGTTTTATTATCAATTTACCAACGGCTATTTAATGTCATAGTCACTCATTAATAAGTTAGCTGCTGCATAAGCAGCTTTCTCTCTAAGTTCAGTAGGTACTTGTTTATCAGCTGCAACTTCATTTAAAACCAACATAACGGCTCCTAAAGCATCTTCAACATAGCCTAATTCATTACTGCCGATTTGAGCATATTTTTCCCGAATGAGCTCACAATATTTATTCATTAGTTCGATTCCTTTAATCTTTTTCAATAACGTTATTTCAATTTTATCCTGTTTTACAAAAAACGGGCTAATTGCTCATATACCTTCGTTGCTGAGATAGTTTGCATTTTTTGATCTGGAGAGACAAGACTAAATTGATTTTTACCATAACCGCCTATTAATTTCGGATCGGTTTGACCAAATAAAGTTATGTTTGGGCGATCGAGTGCCGCAGTTAAATGACTTAATCCTGTATCGACTGAAACCACAGCTTTAGCCCCAGCAAGTTCAGTCGCCACTTGAGAAAGAGACAATTTTGGTAGCACTTCGACATGATTAAATCCTTGTGCTAAGCGTTGAGCGCTTTGCATTTCATTCGCCGTTCCCCAAGGTAATTTAATTTTTAAACCGGTTGGCGCTATCAATTGTATTAATTGACGCCAAGCGTCTTCTGTCCAATGTTTTTCATATCTGGTAGTGGCATGTAAAAATATCAAATATTGTCCATGGTCAGACGGTAATTCTGATAAAAAATGACTTGCAATTGCATAGTCACCCATGTCACCAGATAGGTCGTACCCAAGACTTTTTGCAAAGAGTTGTCGTACTCGTTCAATGGCATGCATTGATTTTGGAACAGAATGTTTAACATCATAAAACCAACTGGCAATCGGTTCTCTTATGCTATGACGATCTAAACCGTGCTTAATGCCTCTTGCTTTACGTGTGATAAAAAAAGCACTTTTTATTAATCCTTGCGCATCAATAATACAGTCATATTCCCGTTCAAGTAGTGATTGAATAAATTGGTGACGCTCTTGACGAATAGATTTACCGAACCAGTTTTTACGCCAGCGCCGAATGGCCACAGGGATCACTTTATCTACCGCAAAATGCCATGTTGGTATTTGCGCAAAATTTTCTTCAACCACCCAATCAAAAGTCATATTAGGTAAATGACGGGCAGCATCAGTTAACGCGGGTAAAGTATGAAGTACATCACCCATTGAAGATGTTTTAACAATAAGTACACGCATAATTAATGACTCTTTTCACAACGAGCAATAAGCTTCATTAAAGTTTCAAACACAGTTTCAGGTTTTATATCAATCAAACTTTGATGATAGCCTTGTTCTGCATCGCCTTTACGGACTTTAT
This sequence comes from uncultured Gilliamella sp., assembly GCA_946477995.1. Taxonomy (GTDB): domain Bacteria; phylum Pseudomonadota; class Gammaproteobacteria; order Enterobacterales; family Orbaceae; genus Gilliamella. The sequence continues at coordinate 10,427 of CAMLAI010000016.1, forward strand.
GATACCCTGATATTAAGCGAATAACTTCAGCTTTATCAGAAAGGGGTGGGGTAAAGTCTGGACTACTTGGGCCATAAAGCGCAACCAAAGGGCGATCCAAAGCTGCGGCGACATGCATCAATCCTGAATCATTAGTCACAATTGCTTTACAAGCCGCAATTAAATTAACCGCTTGATCTAATTTTGTTTTACCGGCAAGATTAATACACTGATCGCCTTGTGTCATTTGTTCAATAATTTTTTCGCCAACTTGTCGATCATTATCAGAACCAAAAATAACAATTTTGGCATGTTGCTTTACAAGCATATCACCAAGAGCGGCATAATGATAATCCGGCCAACGTTTTGCTGGACCAAATTCAGCACCAGGACAAAAACCAATTAACGGCAAATTATCATTGATCTTAAACGTGTTAAGCGTGCCATTGATGTCTGTTTGACAAACTTCAAGTTTAGGCCAAAGTATGGGTTGTGGTATTTGCTCAGCTGTGTGGATCTGATCCTTAGGGTAGGCAAGGGCAACATAACGTTGAACCATTAATGGAAAGGCTTGTTTATTAAGTTTACGAAGATCGTTAATCAGTCCATAACGCATTTCACCTTTCCAACCTGTTCGCTGATGAATCCTTGCAAAAAAAGGGATTAAAGCTGATTTAAACGAATTAGGTAAAATTATCGCTTGGTCGTAATGATGATGACGGAGTGATTTGCCGAGTCGATAGCGTTGGGTTAAACCGAATTTACCATGACCAATTGGCATCTCAATAGCTTGATTCACTTCTGGCATTTTACTCAATAGTGCTTGACACCATGCTGGTGCCATAACATCAATTTCAATATTAGGATGAAGTTGTTTTAACGTTCGATATAAACTTTGCGACATCATCATATCGCCAACCCATGAAGGACCAATAATTAGTGTTCTCATTTAATGTCCTTTTATAATCGTTGATGAACAAACATTGTGATGAAATATTGCTTTAATGTCTAACTGCTGATCGGCAGGGATAGCCGTAGTAAAGTCATCTTTATCAATAAAATCAGCCATATTTAAATCAAGTAAATTGGCAAATTTTGTCTCATCAATTAAATTATCAACGTCTAAAACATCTTTAATTTTTTGATTATTCAGACTATTAACAATATTACTTTCAATAGAGACAATACCATCAGTTATGATGATTATCATTATTTTCCTTAATTAATTGAATTACGCTGTTTATCATACCGAGTTAAGCCAATATTTTCGAGTGAAGTTTAACTATTTCAAGCTTAGTATCAGTATGATGAAAAGTGTTAACCATTTTTTGCAGTAACTAAAATGTATCGAGCAAGACTTAGATACGGTTCTGCTTGGCAGTACTGCTTTTCAAGTGCCAATAACTGATCAAAATGACTATTTATTTTTTCTTTATTATTCATGTAATCATGAAATAGACGAATTCCCGTTTTTTTTATAATATGAAAATCAAGCGTGGTTAACCATTGATAGACATCATCTGGTATTCGAGGGAAATCGGGTGATAATGTTTTTTTCTTACGTTTTGCAAGCCCTGATTGAGTATAACCAAAATTACCAAGTGTTACCGTTTTAAAAAGAAGTGCATGATAATTATAGAACATCAAGGATAAATAACCTTCGGGTTTGAGGTGTTTTTTTAATGATTCAAGAACACTGATCGGATCGGCAACCCACTCTAATACTGCATGACAAATCACCATATCATATTGTTCATTAATGATATGATCAATATCTTGAATAGCACAACAATGACAATTAATATTTAACTTTTCTGCTTGGGCATTTTTTTGTGCCAGTTCTAGCATTTGCATAGAAATATCACATAATGTGACATGATGTCCTAATTTTGCCAATCGACAAGCCATTTGTCCTTGTCCACCACCTGCATCAAGAATTTTCAACGGTTTGGTTGTTGGAAATGTGGCTAATATATTTTCTAATTCCTGCCAGACAATGGCTTCACGAATTTTTCCTTTACTTGTGCCATAAATATTTTGTGCAAACTTATGACTGATATCATCAAAATTACGGTCTTGCATATTCATTAATTATTTTTTACTGTTTAGTTGCTTAACTTCATTGTTGATTTCAATTAATTTTTCAGTCATTTGTTGATAACATTGTTCCATTAATGTTCTGGCGTCTTCTTTACGTAACGATTTGGTGTCAATAGGATCCAACATTTCAACAATCATATGACCGTTATTTAAACGATTTAATTGAATGTTATTGGTATCAGAGACGCAAATAGGCACAATAGGAACACCTGCCGCAATTGCTGCTTTAAATGCGCCTGTTTTAAACGGTAATAATCCACGTCCTCGACTTCGTGTTCCTTCAGGAAACATCCAAATCGATATGCCACGTGTTTTAATTTCTTTAACAACTTGTCCAATGGTATCGTGGGCTTTTGATTTATTATTACGATCAATTAAAATATTACCGGTCAGATAGTATAATTGCCCAAAAAAAGGAATCCACGCTAAACTTTTTTTTCCGACAGTCACGGTTTTCGGTTGGACAACGTCTGCGGCAACAACCATATCAAAGTTGTTTTGATGATTAGCGATATAAACACAACTGCCTATTTTACTAATCTCAGGATAGAGACGAGTATCAACTTTAACGCCCAAAATAGGTTTAAAGAAAAAACTAAATAAATGTGCAAATCTGGCTACGTTTTTGGGATTCCGAGGATTGAATAGGCAAAATATAATGCCCAGTACACAAACTACAATACCTATCAACACAACTGTAATTAAGCGGAAAAGAAAAACCATAATTTACCTCATAAATTGATTTAGCGTATTATATACGTAAACTGTGCCAATATACAGTTTGATCAACGATAACTGAGTAAAGAGGCGTCATGCAAAAATCAACAATTATTTGGAACGAAAATCAAGCCCCAGTTTCTGTCTATTTTGATGATATCTATTTCAACACACAAGGTGCAGTTGCTGAAACAAAATATGTTTTTATTGAAGGCAATCATCTACACCAACGTTTTATCCAACATGATAAAGATACTTTTATTATTGGTGAAACGGGTTTTGGTTCGGGGCTAAGCTTTCTCATAGCCTGGCAAACGTTTTTAGCTTTTAAAAAAGAATATCCCAATCATCAACTCCAGCAACTTAAATTTATCAGTATTGAAAAATATCCGTTATCAGTGACAGAAATGATGATGATGCATCAAACCGCCATAGAAGATGAATGCCAACTTCAACTATTAGCCAAGCAGTTATATACCTATCTAACGGATAACACCTGTCATTTAGACAAGGTCAGTTTGGATGTACTTTATGATGACATTCAATATTTTCCGGAATTTTTGGCTAAACAAAATGGGTTGATTGATGCTTGGTTCTTTGATGGATTTTCACCCGCTAAAAATCCTGACATGTGGTCAGAATCCTTGTTTAAAAGCTGTTTTCAATATACGTCACAAAAGGGAACGTTTGCGACTTTTAGTGCGGCTGGATTTGTTCGGCGAAACTTAATCAATGCAGGATTCAATGTGATAAAACAAAAAGGTTTTGGGTTGAAAAGAGAAATGTTAATCGGCAGTAAAAAATAGCTAGCCTTAACCAAATAATTGATAAGGCTAACTCAATTATCCTAATAAGTGATTAAAATTCAAATTGGTAGATAAAATCTAACGTTTGTGCAAGTCCAGATGTTGCTTCTAAATAGAGTCTTGGCATCAATCGGTATCGTAAAGTAAATGTCGCCAGTGAATCAAAAATACCTACTCCATATTTCAGTTGTAAGTTAGGCAAAATATACCCACTAACAACTACTTTAGAATTATTACCGGCTCCTTGCGTGTCTAAAGAAAGATTTTTTATTCCAAAGACATTACCAATATCACCAATATATTTACCTGTTTTTGCCGTACCGATACCAACGAGTAAGGCGGTCATCATATCATTATCGCTTTGATCGGTGCTTTCAAGTCCTTGACCTCGTATTAGATAAGATAATGCTTCTTGCTGGGACATGGCTGGATCTGAAAATATTTCAATTTTGGGCTCTTCCGAAGATCCTGTTACACGAATACCCGCTGTAATACTACTGTTATCAATTGAGTCTGGATTACGAATAGCTTCAATATCTAACTTAGCTTGGTCAGTAGGGCCCGAAAAAGTGATAATACCTTTACTGATAACTAAATCTTGACCATAAGCGTGAAATCTTCCTGTTGGAATCAAAACTTGCCCATGCAGATCTAAGCCTTTGTTGGTTTGTGCCGCAAGGAGATTGCCTTTCAGTGATGCGTTTAACCCAAAAGCATCGACAGTCACATGTTCACCAATATCAATTTCAATATGGCTACTGATTTTTATGCCAAGTTTTTGTTTTTCGATTACTTGATAATTTTTATCTAACATAACTTCGTCAGGCGATACATCAACACTGGATGCCGGTAACGATTCGACGGTAATCTTACCTTTAGGGATACTGACTTTTCCGGAAAGAATTATCTCATCTTGGGTCGCATCAATTCTAATATTGGGGATAATACTTAACACAACCATTGGCGGTACGGTAACTTCCATTGCTGCACCCGTGACAGAAAGATCCGCTTGCCATTTATCAAATGTATCCCAATTGGCGTGACCGTTAATATCAATATTACCAGACTTGGTGGTTAAAACTCCTTTTAAGGTGGAGGATTTACCATTGAAATTAAGATCTACCTTTGCTGATTTCAAATCAATTGGTAATTGACTGGATTTTATTTCACTGTGTTTTAAATCAATATTACCTGTTAAATAAGGATCCATTAAAGACCCGGAAAAATTAACGTTGCCATTTATCGAGCCTTTAGCAAAATCATCTTTATCTAATAAGGGATTGATTATTGCTAAGGCAAGATGATCAATGTTTAATTTTCCATTTAATTTCTTTTGTTGAGTGGGATCGATAATAGTTAAATCACCGCTCATTTTACCTAATTGTTTTAAGCTAAATAACCAATCAAACTTTGCTTGTTGTTGATTAAATTCAGCATTAATAGTAAATATTTCAAATGGAATAGATAATGATTGGGATGTGATCATCTGTTGAATATAAACTTCATTCCCTTTGATATTGGCCTTGATATTCGGCATTTCACTATTTGCATTGAATTTTATATAAGCTTTACCATTAATCAAGCCAGCTAGTTTTGTTTCACCGTCGTTTGGAATAGGGAGTTTTGCCAGCTCAATATCTTTTAACGTGATACTTGTATTACTGTTAGCTGTTGGAGATAGTGCTTGATCTAGACAAATACTTGACCCTTGGTTTGACCAACAATGCGAGCCTATAGTGGGAACTTGATGAGTAACATCATAAGATAAAGGTAATGTTTTAACCAATTGCCAATGATTTTTATCACCTAAATTTAACACAGCGTGGGATAAATCCCCCGTCCATTTTGTTCGATCAGGATCTAATTTTCCATTGAGTGATGTTGTAAATGAGGCTGGTGTTCCTGTAAGATTGATATCTAAAACATGATGACTTTCATTACCTTTAAGCTCAATATTGGCATTTTTTATGCTTTGATTAGGAAGTTCTATATCGTGTCCTATGAGTTTTAAATGTCCACTAATTTGTTTTTTATATTCTATTTTTCCGGAAAGTTGGGCTGATGATATTGACATATTCATCAAACTTAATTGGTGAATATTGATATCGGTATCCACGTTTGGTTCATTAAAGCTGCCATTCATTTTCAACGTGCCGACAATTGAACCCTGTAAGTCATCAGCCAATAATGATAAAGAGGATAATTCTAACTTAGCACTTAAATTTTCTTTATCTGAAGCGCCATTGATATTGATATGATTTTTTCCCCAATCCATAACAAAATTATTCGCACTGATTGATTGATAAGAGTTAATTTGAATACTGCCATTAGTTGAAAAATCAGCGTGATTAATATTACCTTTTAATTGGATTTCGGGAAGATTCAATTGCCATTTATCACCTTCTATCTGACCATTGGTTTTAAGTTGACCATTTAATCGTATAGGATAGTTTGGTAAATCTTTGCTGGTATCAACATCAGCTAATTTAACTTTTGCATCCCAGTGTAAGGCTTTTTGCCAGTCAAGATTACCTGAAACATTGATTTCCCCTTGTGGTAGTTTCACTATTCCATGATCGAATATGGCTGATTGATTCGTTCCCTTGCCTATAACATCAAACGACGTATCGGGCAGATCGTCACCTTTAAATTTACCTTTAGCTGATAAGTCATACTGTTGGACGTTACCTCCCATTGAAAGATCAAAATTATTAACTTGATATTGCGCTTGTCCTTCAATTGGCCATTGAATGTGTTTACCCTTTAAGTCGGTCATCACCGGTAAATATTTTTCGATAAAATTGATTTTTGCATTAATTTTTGCTGAATTAAGTCCTTCAAGTACCGTATTTGTCGTCAATTCACCTAACAATTTACCTGAAAATTGGCTATGTAATTGATTACTGGCTGTTTTTAATTGAATAAATGCCAAAATAGGCCAATCATTGCCTAATGTAATATCTCCTGAAACAAAAGCATGTCCATTAGCATAAGGAGTTGTCGCATCTGTATTCACCTGTTGAACGATAATATGATTATCGATGATATTAGTTTGAATAGTCACATTGTTAAATCGATAATCTTCACCGCCAATATGTAAAAGCCAATTGTTACCCGTTAAGCGTCCGACATTGATATCGAGAGGAATAGTAACTTGGGGTAATGATTCGATTAACGGCTGATTGAATAATTGATTTATCTTTTCATTAAGAGGCAAATCATTCTGAACTGAATCTGTTGTTGATTTTACTTGTGGGTGATCAGCAAAAATAGCACTTAAATCCTGAGCCTCAGCAGGAAATACATAAATTTTTTCGTTTACCCAAGTCGCCTTACCCGTAAAATCAGACAGACCAAATTGCATATCATCAATATCAACTTTCACATCTGATACATGTGCCGTTTTCAGTTCGATTGGTAATGGGGTTTTCAAAACAACCCGTTTGTCTGGTATTGGCTTATTGGGGGCGGTAATAATCTGATCGGTGTTCAGTTTTACTTTAATACCCTTTGATTCAAACTGTTCGATACAGATTTTAGTTTCAAGCAAACATAACCCAGATAATTTTAACGATGCATTATCAACCTGAACATCAATACCCGGTAGTTGCAATGAAAGACCATTCACCTGTAAATCGCTTAATGTCCCTTCCACTTGTTCAATTTTCAATTCGGGTAGGGCTTTACCTAAGACATAAGTGGTCAACTTAACGCCTAAACTGGTATAAAGCAGTAAGATAATAAACGCGACCAAAAACACGAAAATAGATAATACTACAATACTACGCTTTTTCCATTTTCGTATTCTTTTAATTTTTTTTAATTTTTTTTCTCTAATGGGATTTTTAGCCATATTATAATTCGGATCCTAAACCAATATATAGGTGAACTGAACCAGAGTCTCTTCGCGTTAACGGAGTTGCTAAATCGAATTTTATTGGTCCAACCGGAGAAGCCCAACGCACACCAATACCACTTCCTGTATAAAATTTAGTTTTATCGACTTTATCAATTGCTTCACCTGAATCAATAAAAACAGCACCCCACCAAGCACCGGTTAAATTAAATTGGTATTCAACTGAACCAGTGATGAGCTTTGACGCACCTTTTAATTTACCATTTTTATCTTTAGGCGAAATAGATTGGTAACTATAACCTCGTATACTACGGTCACCCCCTGCAAAGAATCGAAATGAAGGCGGAACACGATCAAAATTATTTGCCTGAATTATGCCGAAATTACCCCGAAAAATAAATCGATGACTATCAAACAAGGATCGAATCCAAGTTTGTTGCGTTTGAAAGCGAATAAGATTGAGATCGGATCCTAAAGAATTTGTAGCTGCCTCAACAGAATAGCGTTGTGAATCTCCCCACATTGGCATAAGATTGCCATCACTACGAATTCTTGAAAGACTAATAGAAGGGTAATATAAAAGGGTATTAAAACTTGAGTCACCTTGCGTAAAGTCATCATGTAAAAGATTTAAACCTAGCGCGCTTTGCCATCCTTCAAAATTGTCCCAATATCGAACCACACCAAAGGTATAGGAACGTGATTTAGTATCATTATTGTCAATTTTTTTATAACCACCTTGAACAGTGTAGTATTGTTCAAGGGGAGATTTTTTTAATGGTATTTTATAGCTCATTGTAATGGATTGTTCGGGTGAAGAAAGTGATAAATTACTTTGTAAACTTTGTCCACGACTGTTAATCCACGGTTTATTCCAAGTTATTTTGCCATATACGCCATTGTCGGTTGAGTATCCAAGCCCTAAATCCATGCTATTTTTTTTTCGGGGAGAGGTGACAACATTGATTGGTAGTGATTTGTCTGCTGTAACATTTGGAAAATCAGGAACAACAACAATTGAACTAAACCAATTTGTAGAAGTTAATCGACGATTAAGAATGGAAAGTTTTTCGGCACTATAAGGTTCACCTTCTTTAAACGGTATAATATTTTTAAGATAATCATCTCTAATTTTGGTATTAGAAAATTTCACTTGACTGAATTTATAGCGCTGCCCAGTATTAAAATCGATATTCCAAAAAGCTTGATGATGATCCATGGACACCGCTAATTGGTGTTGCGTCATATTGGCATCAAAATAGCCTTTTTCTAACGCGAGATTTTTCAAACTTTTCTTGAAGGACTCATAAATGCCATGATTTAAAATATCGCCTGTTTTAGGCAGGTTTTTTTCAAGTAAATGTTGGTAATCATTATCATGCTGACCTTCACCTTCAATAATCACATTTAATTGTTCAATTTTAATCGGTTCACCACCTGAAATTGTTACCGCTAATACTCTAGGATTTTGAGTGTTATATTGAAACACCGGAGCGTAATAACCCAAAGCTCGAAGCGCTTTTTTAACCTCGCTTTCAAAATACCGTTTAAAATTAGGCGTGTTATCGACTTTATCTGGGGTAATTAATGAAACACGAGCATCGACATTGTCAGCAAGTTCACCCGATAAACCTTTAATCGATAACTTCATATCAGCATAGCTTGATGTTGATATGATTGTAAACATTAAAAGTAAACAAAACCTATAGGAAAATTGTGACACAAAGACCTCGAAGAAGTTTAAGTTAAAAAACGATCAATTGTTAATTTCTGGGCTAATCATGAACGTAAATTTAACATATTTAATATTTCATCGTCTATGATAAGCTAACTAAATCAGTTTTGATATCATCTTTTGTAAGGATCAATGTCTAATTTATTAATATTGAGTTTTAACATTTTAAGTTTAAGATTGTAAAGGTAACCCCTTGATCTTTGGGAAAAACCTTTTATAAGCAAATAAAATATTATAAATTACTATAAGCATTTAGTTTATTCTGAAGTGGGACTAAGATTTCTACTATTTCATTAATGTATAATATCAATGAAGCAAAGTAGGGACTAATTAATGGTATATTTACTTAATTTATACAGATACCTTAAGTTAACATTATTAAAATGTAAAAAATATACTTAGCTCTTTTGATACAGGATCGATTGATAGACATCGATCCTTTTTTGTTTCAGAAATTTTAAAAAGGTTATTGATTGCGCTATAACGCAGTACTATAACTTTAAATGATTATGCAAACTACGATTTATTAACATCTGTTCAGTTTAATACTAAGGGCTTTTAATTAAGTCGTATCACAGATTTATTTTATTAATGACTAAATTTTCGACCAACATTTATTTAGGCTTCTAGCAGTGTAACCTGACCGATATAAGGTAAATGGCGATAATGTTGAGCATAATCAATTCCATAACCAACGACAAATTCATCAGGAATTGAAAAACCAATGTATTTTACTGGTACAGCCACTTCCCGACGTGATGGCTTATCTAAAAGCGTACAAATTTCGATACTACGAGGATGACGTAATTTTAAAATTGCCATGACTTTACTTAACGTATTACCAGTATCAATAATATCTTCAACAATTAGCACATCTTTATCACGAATATCTTCATCCAAATCTTTCAATATTTTGACATCTCGATTACTGACAACTGCATTACCATAACTTGATGCAGTCATAAAATCAACTTCATGCCCGACAGTAATAGCACGGCTTAAATCCGCCATAAAAATAAATGAACCACGTAGCAGACCGACTAAAATAAGTTCATTTTGGCTGTGTTTATAATCTTGACTAATTTGTTGCCCTAGTTCTTTGATACGTTTTTGAATATCATCCGTTGATATCATCATTTCTAAAGTGTGTTTCTTCATTACTAATACTCAAAAAATAAAATTTAAATTAGATTCTAACAATTTTCATAGATAAAAAGAATAACAAAGCTTATTTTAATCTGCTTAGCATAACATTTGATAATCCTATACTATTCATAGTATATTCTTATCTATCATCTTGTTAGCATCGATCTTGGCTGCTCTTTTTTCTAAGCGACGTTTTTTGAAAAATTGACTGAGTAGCAAGCTGCACTCATCAGCTAATACGCCACCTTGCACTTGTGCAATGTGATTAATGCCTTGATAAGCTAGAATATTAATAAACGAGCCGGCAGCCCCTGTTTTATAATCGCTTGCTCCAAATACTACTCGTTTTATTCGACTATGTATAATGGCACCAGCACACATCATACACGGTTCAAGTGTGACAAAAAGGGTCGTATTAATTAAACGGTAATTATTGATACACTTACCCGCTTGCTCGATAGCAAGCATTTCAGCGTGAGCAGTTGGATTATGGGTAAGTATTGATTGGTTAAAACCTTCGCCAATGACTTGACTGTTTTCATCGATAATTACCGCTCCTACCGGAATTTCACCTAAGGATTCAGCACGTTTGGCAAGCGTTAATGCATATTGCATCCAATATTCATCTGACATTGCAATTATTTATAGATTATTCAAATTTAATACGTCTCGCATGTCATAAAGTCCGACAGGCTGTTTTGCAAGCCATAATGCAGCACGGACGGCGCCATTTGCAAATGTCATCCGACTAGACGCCTTATGACTAATTTCCACACGTTCGCCAATATCTGCAAAAATTGCCGTATGTTCGCCAACAATATCACCCGCTCGGATAGTTGAAAAACCAATTGCTCCTTTTGGTCTTTCACCGGTATGACCTTCACGACAATAAATCGCACGATCGTTCAAATTGAATTTTAAAGCTTCAGCTATGGATTCACCCATCGCAAGTGCAGTACCCGATGGGGCATCGACTTTATAACGATGATGAGCCTCAATAATTTCAATATCTGTATAATCTCCCATGATTTTTGCCGCTTTTTCAAGTAATTTAAGTACCAAATTTACACCTACACTAAAATTGGCAGCAAAAACAATAGCGATATTTTTTGCCGCATCCGTTATGGCTTGCTTACCTGTAGAATCAAAACCAGTGGTTCCTATAATCATCATTTTTTTATGTTCAACACAAAAATTCAAATGGGCAAGCGTACCTTCAGGTCGGGTAAAATCAATTAACAAATCAAATTGATCTTTGGCGAGTTCTAAATTATCCGTAATAGTGACACCACAAATGCCTATTCCAGCAAGTTCACCTGCATCGCTTCCAATGAGGGAAGAACCTTGTCTTTCAAATGCCGCACCTAAAGTTACTCCTTCGATTTGTGCAACAGATTGAATTAATTGACGTCCCATTTTTCCACCTGCGCCAGCAATAGCGATACGGATGAGGTTAGTTGACATAAAATTTTCCTTACCTATTTTCAAAATATTATCAAATATTATATCGGAAAACAAAAGACTTATACACCGTGCAAAATTAAAATGCTGTAATATAAGTGATGTATCGTAATTCTTTAAATGAACAATTTTATCTGTTGTTCTTGGTACATCGGAAAGGATGGTATTATTGGTGCTGATTTCTATTTTAATCGTCGTTAACTTTTAAACATTATTGTTATTGGCAGGTTATTTAGAGCCTATAGTTAGATTATAAAAAAAGGACGCTTAAATGCGTCCATTAGATTTATAAAACTTTCAATAATTCGACATCAAAAATTAATGTACTGTAGGGTGGAATTGAGCCTCCTGCACCTTGTGCTCCATAAGCAAGTTCTTGAGGAATATACAATCTCCATTTTGAACCTTCAGGCATTAGCTGTAAAGCTTCAACCCAACCTTGAATAACGCCATTAACAGGAAACTCAGCTGGTTGTCCACGTTGTACAGAACTGTCAAAAATCGTACCATCAATTAATTGTCCCGTATAATGAACTTGAACACGGTCTGTTGATTTAGGTAAGGAGCCTGTACCTTCGGTAATGACTTCATATTGCAAGCCGGATTCAGTTGATTTAATCCCTTCTTTTTTAATATTTTCTGCTAAAAAATCTTTACCTGCTTGAGCAATTTTTTCTGCTTGTTTTGCTTTCTCTTGAGTGGCTTTTTCATGCATATGACGAAGCGCATCATGCAGTTCTTGTAATGGTAGAACAGGTTGATTATTTGCTAGAACGTCTTGCATAGCTAATTTTAATGCATCAAGATCTAGACCATTCAAACCTGACTCCTTTAATTGTTGTCCAATTTGTAATCCAATAGCATAACTCGCTTTTTGATCTATGGTTTCTAATTTCATTTTTTACCTTTTGTTTGTCGTTTATAAACAGTATTCGAGACCCATTAAGTTTGTGATCAACAGAATAAATATTAATTAATAAAATAGAATAACGCTTTTTTTATAAAATGCATAAAGAATTTATTAATTTGGCTAGCACTTAGTGCAAATATCAGCGATAATACACTTTATTATAATTTCAATATGGATTAAGTTAAATGCAGTTTCGTAAATTTACCTCGCTTGCAATTGTGGCTAGTATATTATTAACTGGTTGTTCAGTGGTAGACCGTTGGGTATATAGACCTGATATCAATCAAGGTAATTATGTAACACAAGATGCAATTGATTTATTGAAAGTTGGTCAAACAAAAGATCAGGTTATTTTTATAATGGGTTCACCTATGTTAACGTCGGTATTTGGTGATAACGTTTGGTATTATGTTTTTCGTCAACAACCACAACATAATGGTATAAGCCAAATTACTTATTCTATTTATTTTAACGAAATGGGCATAGTGACTGACATTAAAAACTCAACGCTTGATGGTTCCAAAACACTACAAGAAATGAATAAACAAATCATTTCTGATCCTATCGATGTAATTTCTGACAACAACGAAGATATAGAATAAAACTCATTCCAAAGTTGTTTTTCCCAAAAAATAAAAACCTCATTAATTAACGAGGTTTTTATTGTTATCTTTTATATTTAAAGCCTAAATTTAGGAACGATAACTCATTATTAATGATATTGATTATTCATTACACTAAAAATGTATAAAAAGATAAATATAATGTAAATAACCATCATTACAATAGAACAGATAAAAACAATAAGGTTGAATTTCCAATAACCATGTAAATTTTGAATAGCATAAATAATATCTTCTTCTCGTCCAAGAGTCGCTGTTTGATTAAATCCTTTTCCCGATTGAAACAGTTTGACCCCAGCTATAATTAACGGAACACCTACTATTGCTGTAATAATACCTAAACAAGTTAAAGAGCCACTAATGATTCCTAAAACCCCAAAAATTTGCTGCATCGTTCCCACAAATCTTAATTGTTTAAATAACAATTGGTTCATACTAAATGATATTATCTTATTTTCAGTTGTATTCATTTCTTTCCACTTTCTTTATTTATAGTTTGTATTTAAAAAGGAGCATAGAATATCAGTTTTATCATAGATGTCTAGGCGTTTTTCATCATAAATTACAAGGTTTAATTACTATTCATAATTGCGATAATATTTAAGATTTTTACATTTTAATCTTTATGTTTTGAGAGGCAAAATTAGGGAAAATACTTTTATATATAAAGAGTATTTAAATAATCACAATAAATAGTGTTTAAAGTTACTATAAAAAATTTATGCGTTAAAGTGAGTGATTAGTATTGACCTTTTGTAGGTTATCGTTATAATATAAATCGTCATTTCTTTAGTTTTGAAATGATACGAACATAGCGTTACTATGCAATTAAAAAATGTTATTATCATGAAAAATGAACTTAAAAATTTTAAGTTAAAAGACCTAGGATGTGTCGCAGGATCATGTCTGTCAGGTCTCGAAATCAAAGTACTAGGCTATCGAGATCCTGAGACTAATTGTGAGTGTTATGGATTATTAGCTGAGTATTATTGTTTACCAATTCCTGGAACGCAAGTCTCAATTAGCGAAGAGACTTATAATGAAATTACCGGTCAATTTGAAAAGCCTGGATATGCTTTTACTAAAGCTGCCCAAATTTGTAAATTGAGTAAGCACGCAAAATTTGATATTCGTCCTTATAATCGATGATTTCATCCAATGAACCCCAGTTATTAATAACTGGGGTTTTTTATTGCATAATCAGAATGATAGACCTTATGAGGTTATGCTTAAATATTATAGGCTTTCTTAATTGTTTTTTTATAAATAATATTGACTTAAATCGATTATCTATATAATATAATCAGCAGTTAATTTTTAAAATTAACTAACTACAAAGTATAATTTACCTATGCCTTAATGAATTCAAATGTTTTATTAACTTTAAATTTTTAGTATTATGCAAACGTTAAGAACGCACATTCCAGAATTCAGAATCGGGGAAGTTCCTGGTTCAATTTTGAAAGACTTTCAAATTTTTGTTAGTCGAAGTCAAACAGCCGAAAAAGAAGTATGCTACAAATTGTGTGCTTATATCAACGGAATGCGCATTAAAGAAACAGAAACGATTATAACTGAACAAGTTTATCGGCAGAATTTTCAAAGTTATTTTGATTCTTCTATCCTGTTTTATAATGCGTTGGAGTTGATTGGATTCGACAAATTTGTTCTTGGAGGTTTGACAACGAATTAAATTTTAATTTAATTCACCCCCCAGTTATTTATTTAACTGGGGTTTTGTTGCTTGATATAGGTGAAAATTATCAAAAAATTATTTAAATTGTCAGTTATATTTTATTCACTTAATCTAAAACTAATTTGATATAAAAATTATCTACAAGTTTTACGCAATTCACACCATTGCTCTTTCAATAAAAAAGCTATTTAATTACTGAAAA
>CAMLAI010000017.1 GCA_946477995.1 uncultured Gilliamella sp.
TTTAGCAGATTTTGCTTTAGTTTGCTCACTTTCCCATTCAAGTACGATTCCTTCTGATTCGTCAAAATCAAGGATTAACGTTGGTACTTGATTATTAGTTGTACTGCTTCGTTGTAGTAATAAATTTGATACCACAGGTAAAATTTGTTGATTTAAGATACTGTCAATGTTTCGTGCACCTGTATCTGGTAGTAAACACGCTGATACCAAGGTGTCGTAAAGTTTTTCGCCCACATTAAATACAATTTTGTAATGTTTTTGTAGTCGGCTGGCAACTTTATTGAGTTTCATTTCAACAATTTTGCGTAATGCGTCTTTACCAAGTGGTGTATAGATTACTGTTTGGAAACGTGCTAATAAGGCTGGTTGGAAATGTTCACGAATGATCGGACGTAGAAGTTCTTGTTGTGTCGCAATATCGGCGTCTGGCATTTCTTCGAAAAGCGCCATAAGCTCATCACTACCTAAGTTAGATGTCATTAATATTAAGGTATTACGGAAATCGATTTCTCGACCTTCACCGTCACGCATAAAGCCACGATCAAAAACTTGATAGAATAAGTTAAGTACATCACGGTGTGCTTTTTCGACTTCGTCTAGTAACACAACACTGTATGGTCGTTTGCGAACGGCTTCGGTTAATACCCCACCTTGACCATAACCTACGTATCCCGGAGGTGATCCTTTAAGTTGTGATACGGTGTGCGCTTCTTGGTATTCTGACATGTTAATGGTGACAAGTGATTGTTCACCACCAAATAAGGTATCTGCTAACGCTAAAGCTGTTTCGGTTTTACCCACACCTGACGGACCAACTAATAAAAATACGCCCATTGGTGCATCTTCTGATGTCAGTCCAGTTTTTGCTGCACGAATACGTTTAGCTAATTCAAATAGGGCATTATCTTGTCCCACAACACGTTGACGTAAATCATCTTCAAGCGCAAGTAAGTGGCTTTGCTCATCTTTTAGTAAACTTTCTAATGGAACACCTGTCCAGTCTGATATAACGGATGAGACTGTGCGACTGTCAACATCAAGTGAAAGTAATGGATTATGACCTTGTAGCTCATTTAATTCTTGCTGTGCATCGCTAAGTTTTTTAAGTAGCTTACTATCTGATTTATTGGTGAGTTTTTGACGTAATTCAATCAATGTTTCAATTTGTTTTTTCTCTTTTTCAAATTGAGTTTGTTGAATAGTTAATTTGTCTTGTAGTTTGGCTAACTGGATGTCTATTTCTTTTAAGCGATCGCTCGTTAAATTTTCACCTAATGCCAGATCTGCGTTTATTGCATCTTGTTCAATTTTCAGTGAGGCAATTTTAGCTTCAAGCTGTGTAATTGATTCTGGTATCGTATCTAACCCCATACGTACACGTGCTGACGCTGTATCAAGCAGGTCAACCGCTTTGTCGGGTAGTTGACGTCCACTGATATAACGTCTTGATAGTGAAACGGCTGTTTTGACAGCTTCGTCCAGAATATGTACACCATGGTGTTTAGCATAGCGTGATTTTAAGCCACGCAACATTAAACATGCTCGATCGTCATCAGGTTCGTCTACTTTGACCATTTGGAAACGACGCTCTAAAGCGGCATCTTTTTCAAAATATTGTTTGTATTCAGACCATGTGGTCGCTGCAATAGTGCGTAGTTCTCCACGTGCTAATGCAGGTTTTAGTAAGTTTGCCGCATCTGCGCCACCGGCTGAATTACCCGCGCCGATAATAGTATGAGCTTCGTCAATAAATAGCAATATTGGGGTTGGAGACTGTTGAACAGCATCAATCACATTTTTTAATCTTTGTTCAAATTCACCTTTTACGCCAGCGCCCGCTTGTAATAAGCCAAGATCTAACGTTAGGATGCTAACATCCGCAAGATTTTTTGGTACGTTTCCTTCAGCAATTCGAAGTGCTAAACCTTCAACTAGCGCAGTTTTACCTACCCCTGGTTCACCGACAAGAATTGGGTTATTTTTGCGACGACGGGATAGAATATCGACCATTTGTCTGATTTCACTGTCACGACCAAACACTGGGTCAATTTTACCTGATTTGGCTTTTTCTGTGACATTTTCGGTAAAGCGTTCAAGCGCCGCTTGATGATGCTTTTGTTGTGCGATTTGATTGTCATTATTACTTTTAGCATCATTCGCATCATTTTTTTGTGTTTTGTTTGCAACTAATGCTGAGTTGGCAGTTGAGTCAATACCAAAACTGTCTGTAGCATTCATTACGCTATCTGATTGATAACTGTATTGGTTAGCTGGGTTTTCGTCTGATGTTTCGTCCAGTTGTAAACGCATTTTTTGTAATGAAACTGGCGATAAGCTAAGTAGTTGCCATGCATCTTGTGCTTTTAAGCAATGTGGCATTTCTTGCAGTGCTTGTAATATGTGAACTGAACGGATGACTTCTTCATGATTTTCTAGCGACGCTTTTAACCACGCTGATTGCATTACTGCTATCAACGATGGCGATAAACTTGGTTTTGTGTTAATGGTATGCGGTAGTGCGTCTAGATAATTGAGTAATCCAGTCCAAATTTTATCCATATCGAGTTGATAATGTCTTGAAATTATTGTTATGTCACCTGAACCCTGTTCTAGTAATTTTAATAACCAATGTTCAAGTGTAATTTCGGTATGTGCTCGTGTTTGGCATAATCCAGCCGCAGCTTCAAGCGATTTCGCACAATACGGATTTAGTCGTCTTAATAAAACAGAGGGATCAGCTATCATTACTATTTCTTTCCTTAATCTTAAATAAAATAAATACAGCCCCTATAAATAGGGACTGTGTAAGTTAAAATTAACCTCGGCTTTCTACCCAGCTGTCTGAGTGGATGATGTTGCCATCTTTATAAGTCCAAGTAATTTTTTCATAACGAAGTTCAATACGTTCTAAGTGGTTGTATTGTTCTTTCGTTGGATCTTTGATGTTGTGCATTTCAGGTTTAACAGATACGACTTTTACACCGTCCATTAATGTATTGAAATATTCAACTTCTTGTCCTGCATCGTTGATTTTGTACCATTTGATCTCAACTGATTTTAAGTTTTGACCAGTAGTTACAGCTTTGTATAGGTAAGGTGAAGATGCATCAACTTCTTTAACAAATTCAAGTGCTTTATGTACACGAGTTCCTGTTAATTTACCTGTATTACCATCGGTTGGGATGTATACTCGGTGATCGAATTCAACCACTTCTACACTTCCTTCACGACCAACAACGGTTACAGAACCTTTGATTTCGGCACCGCCGTCATCTTTTAAAAACATATAAGCTGGTACAGCCATTGTTTATCTCCTTTTATTGTTTTTGTTTCACACTCTTAGTTTTCATTCGTCAAAATACATGTTGACGCTTGAGGAACTAAATTTATTTCTACCCTTCGGTTTTTTGCACGATTTTCTGGAGTATCGTTATCCACTAAAGGTTTTTTTGCACCATACCCTTGGATGGCGAAACAGGTTTCTGGTATGTCACTCGCTTTTAATATCCAATCACGTACTGACATGGCTCGATTAAATGATAGTTGTTGATTTTTGGTTTCATCGCCAACTGAGTCGGTATGACCCGTAATGATCATTAACCAACCTGTACCAGGATTTGCATTAATCTGTTTTTGTATTTCCATTAATGCGTTAATTAACACTTTTTCTGAACCAGATTTTAAACTTGCTTGTCCGCTTTCAAATAACGCTAAGCTATCTAGACGAATTGGCGGAGGTGGCTCTTTAACAATAACCTGCGTTTTTTCAACGATTACTTTTTCAGGCTCTGGTGGTTTTGCTACGTAGTCACTCATGGCTACATTGAGCGGTTCAACTAGCTGTAATCCACGATATAACCCCATTCCTAAACGAATAGGTTCACCTTTAGCATAGTATTCATTTAGCATGGTTTTATCATTTCGTAGTACTTCAAGTGCCTCTTTTTTCTCATCATAATTGCCCATTGGGACTAAATGGTAATGATGAATATCATTTTGAACTCTATCGATTAATTTTATGTTATTCCAATATGACGCCCCCATACTTCCCATTAAAAATAATGATGTGATAATAACTAATCCACAGATCATTGAACTAATAGGCGAAAATGGATATGCAATTGGCATAAATTTAACTAATGCATCTGGCGGGGTGACACCGTCTTGTATTTTATGCGTATTTGGTAATGATAAACTTGTCGCATTTTCCCATATTTTTTGCATGAGATTATCGTGAACAATCGATTGGTTGGTAGGATAGATTGCTACACCAGTCGGTACACATTTAGCAATAGGTTGCTTGTCATTAACTAAAGTGGTTAATACTACGTCTTCAATCCAACTTTCTGTTTCACTTAAAAATGGACGAAGTCTTAATCGTCGTTCACGTTCATCTGTTGGAATTTTGATGTCATTAACCCAATTGGTAATTGGCGACAAATAACGATCTAACAAGTATAATTTTTGATTTAATAATTGAAACCAATATACAGGTAATGGGTTATTTTCATCATAGATTAAGTCGTTCAGTCCAACATGGGTTGAAAGATAAACAGGCATTTGGTATTTAGCTATTCGACAAGTATCCACCCATGATTGACGAAATGCTTGTAATTTAGCTACAAATAAGCCCTGTTTGTCTTCTGTTTCTGGTGTTAAGGCAAGAAAAATACCTACACGACCCAGCATATCAGGCCATTTCGCCACTAATGAATCGTAAACTATCGGTAGATGTGAAAATTCATCAACGTAGATCCAAACTGCTTCGGACGAAACTAATACATTAGATTCGGCAAGCGATAAATCCTCAGGAAAAAAATCTTTAGCCGCGCTACCCGTAACCATGAGTATTGGTAAACGATAACGCTGTCTTGCCGGTAATAAATCAAGTTTTTGAGTTAAAAATTGGATATTTGCTGTTGATGATGCTAGCACTCGTCGATAACGTCGCATTTGCCAAAGAAAACCTCCGGCAATAGCAAAGACGAGAATCGATCCAAGTATTTTCCAGCCAATTGTTATTGGTAGGAAAACAAACAATAATAATAAACTCAATACGACTGCATATATAATTTGAATGCGCTTAGGGTAATCGCTCATAATAAACCTTTTTAACCAACAAGTTGCTTAACTAAGTTGTCTAGTTGATTATCCAATAAAAAGTAAAGCCCAATAACGACAATAACCGATACGACAGTACAAGCTAGTAGAATGGTTTTTCTAAACTGATAACGATATGTTTTGGTCTGTTCAATGATTGGATATGATTGTTCTGGCTCATATTCTCGTAAAGCTTCACGTAGCGCGAGTATCAGGTGCTCTCGTTCCATTTGAGGTCTATCAAGATAACAGCCTTGGAAACCAAGTCCTAATACTCGGTCAAAACAAGCTAAAACAATTCCTTCTTTTCTATCAGCTCTTAAGCGAGAACGAATTTTATCGAATAGGTCATCACCTGCGCTGTGCGTGTTGAAATAGATAACTTGTAATGGCGAACCTAACCATTCATCATAGTCTTGATTTTTCGGATTATCTCGATGACAAAGTAATACAGTTTCATCTAATAAAGCACATAAAGCATAACTGATATCATCAATTACATCTTGGCTATACTGCGCTTGATGTAATTTGTCTCGTACGGTTATAACTTGTTGCTTACAAAGTTCGTACAATTTATGTCCCGATGGAATATCAGCTTTTGCTTTTAACTGCACTACAACTAAGATGGAGTCTCGTAGTAATTCGTCAATATTAATTGCTTTTGATTCTATACTCATAATTTGATCCTATGACCGCAATACGGCGAACAATTCTAACGAAATATCAGGCATTGCACGTGGTACATAAAATTCACAACAGCGAGTAAGTAACATATTTTTTGCCGCTTCATGTGAAAGATCTAATGCAAAATATTGATTGTCCAAACGCACAGGTATAGCAGCCGGAACATGGCTAAGTGCTTTAATTGGAATACCAGATAACGCAGAATGTATGATTTGCCTTACATCATCAGGTGCACCTGCTTTACATAAGATTGGGAATCGTGATTGTAATTGATGACCTGGCATACTTGAGCGTACTGAAAGATAGAAGTCAGCATCTTCAACTAGACGAGAATCATTTAGTCGTCCAGTCCATAATGTGTCTTTGTCATGAACTAATTCAATTTTAATTACTCGAGACGGTAAGCTTTCTTCTAGTAAGTTGCGTACTAATCCAAATAATGGAGGGAAAACTTCATTAAGATTATCATGCTGATAAGCCGGAATACCATCCACATTATTTAATAATGAGAATGTTAATAACGCACCTGTCAAGGCTGTTAATGTTTGATAAAGCTTTTCAGGATGAATTGTTGGATTATCTCGTAAAAATTTGAGTTGAGGTTCATAGGTATTTAATGCATTTAATAACCAGAATAATGACACATCAGCGGTGGCAAATTCAGCCATTTGTTGATTTCGCTCATGGCGCATTCCTGTTAAATGTTGCCGTTTGGCTTGCATTTGAACACATAATAATTCAAGTTCTTTAACTAATGTTCCGCTTTGTGTATGCAGATTTAACATTGGTGGAAGGTATTCTTGATCAAGTACAAATCGCCCATTTAGATCTCGTTTTAGACGAGCTACAGGACAAGTTAGGTAGTCACTATGATTTTCAAAATCAAATAAGAATGTTAGCGCATAATGCTCAACAGCTATAGTTTCGACATTTTGCCCCAATAGGTCGGTAACTTCTACCCATTCTTGTCTATATCGTAGTGGACGTTCAAGACGTTGATTTTCTTGTAAACAGTTACCGCCGTTAGCTTGCAGTAATGGTATACCAATAAATACGGTTACTTCTTCAAGTTCGACCGGTATATCGGTATTTAATATTCTTGCTTCCGGTAGTTTGTCTGCTATATCGGTATTGATAACAACGCCATCAGAAAATCGGATACTAATTGATTCTGCTTGTAATCGATCGAAGGTTAGTGCCTGCAAATCAATAGATAGGCTTTCAATTCCCCATGGGTTAGCCACCGCTAGAGTGGCTAATTTTTGTGAAGTGAATTGATCCCACAACGCTTGTTGTTGAAATTGTTGAGGCGTCAAAAAGACGCCTTCATTCCATAAAGGACGAAATATTTTCATGTGTCCTAACACTCCTTAAAAGATATTAATGAAATCAAGTAAAAGCTAATACTTATGATTTAGCTTTTGGCATCTGTGATACCATTGATAAATTAATATCCATTCCTTCGATTTGGAAATGAGGAATTAAGAATGTTTTAACACGGAAGAATCCTGGATTATCTTCAATATCTTCAACAATGACTTTTGCTTCTCTTAATGGGTGAGCCGCTTGAACTTCATCACTTGGATCTGTCATTTCAGTGACAAGGTTGCTTATCCATTTATTTAATTCAAGTTCTAACATACGGCGGTCTTTAGTTGCACCGATATTTTCACGTTGAATAACTTTTAAGTAGTGAGCAATTCGTGACAATAAGAAGATATAAGGTAAACGAGCATTAATACGGCTGTTTGCTGTTGCTTCTTTTGTATCATAAAGTGCTGGTTTTTGCGTTGAGTTCGCAGAGAAGAAACATGCATAATCTCTGTTTTTATAGAAAGATAATGGGATGAATCCTAAATTTGCAAATTCAAATTCGCGTGTTTCAGGGATAAGCACTTCGGTAGGAATTTTTACTTGATTACCAGTACCTAAATCATAAAGGTGAATTGGTAAATCTTCAACTAGTCCACCTGCTTGCGGTCCACGAATTTGTACACACCAACCATTACGAATGAAGCTTTGAGTCATGTTTGCTGCAAACGCATAGGATGCATTAGTCCATAAATAACGGTTGTGATCAAGTCCTTTAACATCTTCAACATAATTGAAGCTACGTACTGGAATTGTATCAGGTCCATAAGGCAGACGAGCAAGTACTCTTGGTAAAGTTAAGCCGATGTAACGTGAATCATCAGTTTCACGGAAGCTGTTCCATTTAGTGTATTCTGCACGGTCGAAATAGTTGCCAATATCTTTAATTGCGGCAACTTCTTCCATGGTTTCTTTACCAAAGAATTTTGGACCAACAGAGCTTACAAATGGCATGTGTGCAGCAGCTGCAACTTTAGAGATATTACGTAATAAAGCAATATCTTGTGAATTGCGATCAAACTCGTAATTTGAAATTGTTACACCAATTGGTTCACCACCCGGTGTGTCATATTCTTGAATATAGGTATGACGGTAGAAACCTGTTTGGATGATTTCTGGCGCATCTTCGAAGTCTTGACGTAACTCTTCTTTTGAGACATCTAGAAGTTCAATTTTAACATTACGACGGAAATCAGTACGGTCAACTAAGAATTTTAAACCACGCCATGTTCCTTCGATTTCTTGGAACGTTTCGTGATGCATAATAGCATCAAGTTGGCGACTTAATTTTTGGTCTATTTGACTGATATGATAATCTAATAGGTGTTTATCTAATTTTTCAATTTTTTGTGATGAACTTTGGATCAATTTTAGCAATATATCAATCGCCATTGTGACACGTTCATCTTGTGAAGCTTCGAATAATACTTCGTTATCTTCAAATTTATCAATTTCACCCGCTTTTTTGATTGGACTTAGATTGATTTTATCGAATAAAGATTGGTAAACACTACCATTCTCTTCTACTACGGTTGCTTTACTAGCATTGCTTTGTTTTTGTACGTTCATTACTTTTATCTCTTAATTTTTATCAAACTTTATATTTTGCTGTGCAAATTGAGTTTTGATTGATTAAAATTTTATTTTTTACTTTCAGATACAATTGATTCTAATTCAGCACGAAGCTCATCAGAGAGTTGTTGATCTTTCACTATTTTTTCAAGTTCATAGCGGAAAGTAGCGTTATCTAATAGATTTGATTTCAAATCTCTTAATAGATTGCGCATTGCAAGTAAAGAACGTAGTTGTGGGATTTTTTTAGCGACTTGTTCTGGTGAAAAATCTTTCATAGATTCAAACACCAAATCAACACTGATGTCACTACCATCATCTGCAAGTGTATTAGGTACACTTATTTTAGCTTCTGGTCTAAAATCGTTTAACACTGCATCGAAATTATTTTTATTAATCGATACTTTTTCTTTTTCAGAAAGTGAACGTTTGTCTTTTCCACGACCATAATCGCCAATTGACAATATTTTAAGTGGTAGTTCAACTTTCTTTGAGGCTCCGCCAGTGTGTAAATCTAAACTGATATTCACGCGGGCAGCTGGGACTTCATTTTGATAACTGTTTGACATAATTTCTCCTAAATTTCCATTCCCTTTAAAGGCTAAAATAAATAATTACCCTTAAGTTGTGAATAAATTACACGATTTACGAATTAATTACAATCTTAACGCTTAAATTAATTAATTTTTTCATAAAGAATTTTTTTTAAAATTTGCTTATTTTTCTAGCAAAATAAAGGGTTTTTATGATGTCGCAGATATGAACTGATGGATTGTTTTTTAATCATTTTTAAATAAATTTTATTAAATTTAATGCTAATTCAATTTTTAAAATGTTTTTTAAATTTTTTTAACTATAGTTAACTCAATAAATCAATTATTAAAATGGCTATTATTTTAATAGATAAGGCTATCTCCTTTTTCAATAAATATTTATTTAAAATACGTTATCTAATAATTTAAAAATTGACTAAATTAAACAAATTTATTTGACTTTAGCGACTTAAATGATAATAATTCTCATTAACATTTAAAGTGTATTTATTTTTATCACTTTATTAGATAGTTAAAGGAAGCTATTATGAAAAGGATTTCTTTTTAGCTTTCACGTTTTCCTTGATTTCTCGGTATCTTGAAGATGATTGAGTATATTATTAAATAGGAGTTGCTAATGAAATTCAATTCTATCAAAAGTCGTAAAACTTTATTAAATTTGATTTTTACATCATTAATTATTCTTACTGGCGTGGCTAACTCTGCAATCGCTGAAGAAAAAAAATTTAAAGTTGTTACGACATTTACCGTGATTCAAGATATCGCACAAAATATTGCGGGCGATGCAGCGATAGTTGAGTCAATCACTAAAGTTGGTGCCGAGATTCATGAATATGATCCAACCCCTCAAGATATTACCAAAGCACTTTCTGCCGATTTAGTATTATGGAATGGACTTAATTTAGAACTTTGGTTTAAGCGTTTTTTTGAAGATATTAAAGATGTTCCTTCGGTTACGGTAACAGAAGGAATTGATCCTATGCCGATTCAGGAAGGAAGTTATAAAGGTAATCCTAATCCACATGCTTGGATGTCTCCGACACTTGCTTTAACTTATATTGAAAATATTCGTGCAGCTTTTGTTAAATATGATCCGAAACATGCCGATATTTACAATAAGAATGCTGCCGATTATGTTGCTAAGATTAAAGCTCTTGATGCGCCTTTAAGAGAACGCCTAGCCAAAATTCCAGAATCTCAGCGTTGGTTAGTCACCAGTGAAGGGGCTTTTAGTTATTTGGCAAGAGATTATAATCTTAAAGAAGCGTATTTGTGGCCTATTAATGCTGAGCAGCAAGGCACACCTAAACAAGTTAAAAATCTGATTGATACGGTTCGTAAAAATAATATTCCGGTTGTTTTTAGTGAAAGTACGATTTCGGATAAACCGGCTAAGCAGGTAAGTAAAGAGACAGGTGCTAAGTATGGAGGTGTGTTATATGTTGATTCACTTTCAACTAAAGATGGCCCAGTACCAACCTATATCGATTTATTAAAAGTGACTGTTGAAACAATAGCTAAGGGGTTTGAAAACTGATGACTCAAATTTGCCTAAACGTTGATGATATTACTGTGACTTATAATAATGGTCACACTGCTATTCATGATGCAAGTTTTAGCTTACATGGTGGCACTATATGTGCACTGGTTGGCGTTAATGGTAGTGGTAAATCCACACTGTTTAAAAGCATTATGGGGATGATACGACCAACTAAGGGACAAGTGACTTTTAATAATACGCCTGTAAAACAAGCATTAAAACAAAATATTATTGCTTATGTACCCCAAACGGAAGAGGTTGATTGGGATTTTCCTGTGTTAGTGTCTGACGTAGTAATGATGGGACGTTATGGACATATGTCTTTTTTACGTATTCCAAGTAAAGAGGATAAAAGACAAGTTGATATTGCCCTAAAGCGTGTAGATATGCTCGAATTTAAACATCGACAAATTGGCGAGCTTTCTGGCGGTCAAAAAAAACGTGTATTTTTAGCCAGAGCGTTAGCTCAACAAGGTAAAGTACTTTTATTAGATGAGCCTTTTACTGGGGTTGATGTTAAAACAGAAAATGCCATTATTGAACTTTTGAAGGATCTTCGTGATGAGGGGCATTTAATTTTAGTTTCTACCCATAATTTAGGTAGTGTGCCTGAATTTTGTGATCAAGTTGTTTTGATTAATCAAACTGTTCTTGCTTTTGGATCAACCCAATCCACGTTTACCCCTCAAAATTTAATGACTACTTTTGGCGGTGCTTTGCGTTATTTAAGTCTTTCGGGTGAAAAGTTACATGAAGATGAAGATCCTCGCAAGGTATCTATTTTAACCGATGATGAACGTGCAGCAATATTTTATGGTGAAGGTAAAGATGATTCCCCTCATCAAGATTTACTTGTTGAACATCATGATCATGAACCAAAAGGACAGCAATAAATGGAACTCCTTCTTGAACCATTTAGTTATGACTTTATGCTAAAAGCCATCTGGGTAAGTAGCATTGTCGGCGCAGCTTGTGCTTTTTTATCTGCCTTTTTAATGTTAAAGGGCTGGTCATTAATGGGCGATGCTTTATCTCATTCAGTGGTCCCTGGTGTTGCCGGAGCTTATGCACTGGGTTTACCTTATTCGGTAGGCGCTTTTTTTACGGGATTATTGGCTGCACTTTCTATTACCATGGTAAGAGCAATGACCCGATTAAAAGAAGATGCCATTATTGGTTTTATTTTTTCTACTTTTTTTGCGATTGGTTTATTAATTCTTTCATTAAATCCGACTTCTATTAATGCCCAGACAATTATTTTTGGTAATATTTTAGGTATTGATGATAGTGATATGTGGCAAGTGCAGATTATCATATTGGTTTCGGTTGTACTTTTATTATTATTCTGGAAGGATTTATTAGTTGTATTTTTTGATGAAATTCATGCCAGATCAATCGGTTTAAGACCTTTACCTTCAAAAATCCTTTTTTTTACTATTTTAAGTGCTTGCACAGTTGCAGCTTTACAAACGGTTGGGGCAATTTTAGTTATTGCAATGGTTGTCACGCCCGGTGCAACCGCTTATTTGCTGACTAATCGATTTTCACATTTATTGATTATTTCGGTAATAATTGGTGCACTAACCAGTGCTATTGGAGCGTGGTTTAGTTACTTTTTAAATGGTGAAACAGGTGGCGTTATTGTCACATTGCAAACGTTAGTTTTTATTTTTGCTTTTTTATTTGCGCCTAAACAAGGATTAATTTCTAATCGCCGCAAAATTAGACAACTTCGCTTAAGTAAAGGGGATTAAGTATGACTGATATAGGGTATTTTATTTTTCATCCTTTTACAATTCCTCTTATGCAAAGAGCCATTTTAGCCGCGCTTGCAACCGGTATAGTTTGTGCCCTACTATCGTGCTTTTTAGTTTTGAAAGGGTGGTCATTGATGGGCGATGCTATATCACATGCAGTATTACCCGGTATTGTACTTGCCTTCTTAGCCGGAATTCCCATTATTATCGGGGCTTTTGTGTCAGGTTTATTTTGCTCAGTCGCTACCGGTTATATAAAAGAAAACAGCCGAATTAAAGAAGATACCGTCATGGGAATTGTGTTTTCCGGTATGTTTGCATTCGGTTTAGTGTTATTTTCTAAAGTTGATACGTCGCAACATTTGAACCATATCTTATTTGGTAGTGTACTTGGTACAAGTTATGCAGAATTAATACAGATTATTTTTATTGCTGCTGTTGTGTCTATTATTGTTATCATTAAGCGTCGTGATCTCATGCTTTATTGTTTTGATCCTGTTCAAGCAAGAGTGGTTGGATTACCCGTTCGATTATTACATTATGGATTACTGAGTATTCTAGCTTTAACTATTGTAGGATCGCTAAAAGCAGCTGGGGTTATATTGGTCATTGCTATGTTGATTGCACCGGGTATTACTGCTTTTTTAATCAGTAAACGATTTGAAAGAATGTTAGTTATTGCGGTGTTAATTTCTGTCTTTTCAACCGTTATGGGAACATTGATCAGTTATCATTTAGATGCATCTACCAGTGCTTGCATTGTGATTCTACAAGCTACTATTTTTGTTTTTACACAAAGTTATGTCTATATTAAAAGCCGTCAAAATTAACCATTAATAAAATTGCGTAAATGTGACTTGTTAGTCGTCATGACATTTACGCAATTTTCGCTTTGGAATTTTTTAACTATTCATCATCCATATATTTGCTGGAATCAGCATAATTATCAAAGCGTGAAAATTGACCTTGGAATTTTAATCTTACTTTACCTATTGGACCATTACGCTGTTTACCTAAAATAATTTCGGCAATTCCTTTGTGTTCAGATGCTTCGTTATACACTTCATCACGATAAATAAACATGATTACATCGGCATCTTGTTCAATCGATCCGGATTCACGTAAATCCGAATTCACTGGTCTTTTATCTGCCCGTTGTTCAAGACTACGATTTAACTGTGATAGTGCAACAACCGGAATTTGTAATTCTTTTGCTAATGCTTTTAATGATCGTGATATTTCAGCAATTTCCAACGTTCGATTTTCAGACATATTCGGTACACGCATCAGCTGTAGATAATCGACCATGATCATACTTAACCCTTTATGTTCCCGATAAATACGTCTGGCACGTGAACGTAATTCCATTGGCGTTAATCCGGAAGAGTCATCGATGTAAATATTTTTCTTTTCAAGCAAAATACCCATGGTACTTGAAATACGAGCCCAATCATCATCTTGTAATTGACCAGTACGAATACGTGTTTGGTCTACTCGAGAAAGTGAAGCGAGCATACGCATCATAATTTGTTCTGAAGGCATTTCTAAACTGAATATTAATACCGGTTTTTCTTGCATCATTGCTGCATTTTCACACAAATTCATGGCGAAAGTTGTTTTTCCCATAGAAGGACGTGCGGCAATAATGATTAAATCTGAACGTTGCAAGCCAGCTGTCTTTTTGTCTAAATCAAGAAAACCTGTAGAAATACCAGTGACACCATCATGTGGGCGTTGGAAAAGTTCTTCGATTTTAGCAACCGTCGCTTCCAGCACTTCAGTTATGCTTTTTGGTCCCTCTCCTTGCTTGGTACGGCTTTCAGCAATTTGAAAGATTTTACTTTCAGCTAAATCCAATATTTCACTACTGTCTCGCCCTTCTGTCGCATAACAGTTATCTGCAATCTCATTTGATGCGCTGATAAGTTCACGTAATATAGCTTGTTGCCGAATAATATCACTATATGCCACAACATTGATGGCGCTCGGGGTGTTTTTGGATAATTCAGCTAAATAAGCAAATCCCCCCACGTCAGCAAGCAAATCCTTACTTTCTAAACTTTCTGAAAGCGTAATTAAATCTATTGGTGTTCCTTTACCCACTAAAATATGCATTTCAGCGAAGATAAGTTGATGATGACGTGAATAAAAATCCCGTTCGGTTATCATTTCAGCAACGACATCCCAACGCAGATTATCCAGCATTAAACTACCGAGAACAGCTTGCTCTGCCTCTATGGAATGGGGAGGCAATTTTAAGCTATGTAGTTTTGCGTTTCTCGCATTTTGATTATTACCGTCTTTATTGGTAATGATTTCATCAGTATTCATTAGATTCATCTTTTTTAATTTGATTCATATTTAAGCTTATCATTTAGCTAACTC
Organism: uncultured Gilliamella sp.; assembly: GCA_946477995.1. Lineage (GTDB taxonomy): Bacteria > Pseudomonadota > Gammaproteobacteria > Enterobacterales > Orbaceae > Gilliamella. The sequence continues at coordinate 14,964 of CAMLAI010000017.1, forward strand.
AAAAATAAGGGGCCTAATGCAAGATTGGGTATTTGATATTCTAGTGGATAATCCACCTGAACTAAATACAAACCTTCCGGTTTTGCTGTTGCTGCCGCCCGTGTTCTATCTTTAGCTTTCAATAAATCATCAATCCATTGCGGCTTTTGATTTTCAGCGCCAACTTCTAGCAAACTGCCGACGATATTCCTTACCATATGATGTACGAACGCATTCGCTTTTATATCCACAATCACATAGTCACCCTGTCTGGTTACACTAATTTGATGAATGTTTCGCCAAGGCGTTAACGACTGACATTGTGCGGCTCTAAATGATGAAAAGTCGTTTTCTCCTAACAGATATTGTGCAGCTTCATGCATGAGCTTTTCATTAAGGGGTAAATAGTAATGCGTAACCCCTTTTGATAAAATTGCAGGACGGTAACGGTGATTATAAATCACATAACGATAACGTCGAGCAGTTGCGCTGAATCTTGCATGAAAACTTTCCGCAACAGGTTGAGACCACCGCACCGCAATATTTGATGGTAAGTGGGAATTGACCCCCATTGTCCATGCACTGTGAGATCGTTGTGCTTTTGTTTCAAAGTGAATAACTTGTCCTGTTGCATGGACCCCCGCATCCGTTCGACCTGCACAAAAAACCGTAATAGGCTCATCGGCGATAACCGATAAAGCAGACTCTAATCTTTCTTGGACTGAATCAACGGATTGTTGGCGTTGCCAACCAAAATATCCACTGCCATCATATTCAATACCCAGTGCAATTTTAGAGGTAGTCATTAATCAGCATCTCAAGCGTCTGGATGAGCATTATTCCACCTAAATAGCGAATATTATCAGCAACTGACCAAAATTGGATTTGTTCATAATGACCAAAACTATGCCTTAAATTGGATAATTTAATCGTCAAATTAGATTCTGATTCGGCATTAACTTCAGTAACAGGAGTTGAAAGCGTATCCCCTTGTAATTCAACACCATATTCGCTAAAACGTGCCATATCTAATTCAATCGGTAAACTGCTAGAAACATTTACCGCTTGAGCAAGTCCATAAAATACCGGAACAATAACAGATTCAATCGATATTGGCAGCTGATAATTATTGATAACTTTACGAATCTGATTTATCAGTGATTTTTCACCGTATGATGAATTATCAGATTCATGTGAAATAGGCAACAGATTGAAAGCAAGCTGTTTGTCGAATAAGTCATTATCAACAGGCATTCCATTTAATAATCGAGCACTTTGACCAGCCAGTTCTTCAACGCCTGGTTTGCCATACATTGAAGAGGGAATGAAACTTGTTACATGCAAATTAGTGAGTAACTCGATATCTGTTAAAGGTGCAACACAGCGAAGTAATTGAGAAACGGGGGCGCTGGCTACCGCAATAATGTTTTCGTTACGGTATTCAGCCAAAACATGATTGTTCACTTGTGGCACAATCAGTGGAATATGATCTTGATCAGCAAAATAGCCACTTGCATCAATCACAATGCATCCTGCTTGTGCTGCTTGTTGAGCATATTTTTCACTGGTTTTCGCACCCGCGACAAAAAAAGCAAAATGGCATTGACTAAAGTCCATTTGAGCACTATCAATAACCGTTAAATTTTTACCTGCAAATCGAATAATCTCGCCAGCACTGTTATCACTGCCGACTAGGTAGAGATTATCAATTTCAATACTATGATTTTTCTGAGTATACTCTTGTAGTAACTCAATGAGCGCAGAACCTACTTGTCCTGTCGCACCAACAATGGCAATATTCCATGCTGACATATATAAACCCAATCAATAAAATTTATCAAAGATTATAACATTATATTTGTGAGGATAGCTGAAAAAAAAGAGCTATTAATTTTGGAAGCAAGATCGACAAATTCATTTTTTATCCGTTACATATTATAAAATTATGATTAAAGTGATGCACCATGTTACACGTTAAAATCCTATTTTATGAATAAAGTTACTTTAGCTGTGATTGCCCAAAAGGCAAATTTATCAATTGCGTCCGTGTCAAGAGTAATAAACACGCCCAATTTAACTTCTGCATTAACACAATCACGTGTTTATAAAGCAATTGAGGAGTTGGGGATTGATACACCCTTTAATACTAAACCCTATCATGTAGAGTGTGAAACGCAAAAAATTTTAATTATTGATAATCAATTATTCTCGCAAAGTTTAATCAATATTGGTTTAGAAAGTGGTTTAAAAGAAGCGGGATACCAATTTTTTTATTTACGCTTCGCCTATTCCAGCCCAAATGATATTCATCATTTAATTCGATATGCAACCCAAAACATTTTTGATGGTATCGTGATCATTAATGATGCTCCCTATTTAGATATCCTCAAAAACTACAAATCCACCTTACCACCTATTATTTTAGTTAACCATTTTTCGCTTGATTTTAATTGCGTTTATTTCGATCACTTGACCATAGCCTATAATATTACTCAATATTTAGTGCATCAAATACATAAAAAAATCGCAGTTATCATCAATGACAGTCATAAAATGAGTTCAACTCTTTTTTTACAAGGTTATCAGCAAGCCCTTCTGAGGTCTAACATTAAGTTTGATCCTAATTACCTAATTCATCATTGCTTTAGTTATGAGCAAGGGCGTTCGGCTATCAAAAAATTAATTGAAAGTAACAAACCACCCACTGCGATTATTTGCTCGGATAATATTCATTTAAATTATTTGGATGAACAATATTATGATCAAAAAAATTCTCAACCCCCTTTTGCTGCGGTACTGGGAATATTGCATCAAGTGAATCAAAGCAAGGATCAGCTAACGACCCCTATCGCTATTACTTATATTAATCATTCAAAAGATCGTCAATATAATGAATTAGACCAGCTTAGCCGAATTTATAAACCTTTAGCTAAAATGGGAAGAAAATCAGCCCGTTTACTTTGTGACATACTCAAACAAAAAACTGCATCAACATTGCAATACCACCTTGTTGAAACAGAATCCCTATTTATTAACTAGTCTATAATTAAACATCGTCGCTATTATTAATAGTGGCAGAACGTTTATTTCTGTTGGATTCTGTTTTATGACTATGATGATATCAATCGTTTTGGTGAGAGTTTATTTTTTATCTGAACGCCCGCCCCGATAAATGTTTGATCTTGATAAATCCTGACTAACGTTTCTTGAGGTGAAGTTATCTCATCGTTAATGACCGTATCTATTTCTATCGTTCGACCTAATAAAATATGCTTACCTTGTTGTTCAGTGAGTGTGACCTTTGGGTACGCATTCATTGGGCTATCTACTGGCATTAACAAAGCATCTTTATCAGCTAAATTGTGTAGTGCATCTAAAGTTACCATTTGTTGAATAGGATATTTAGAAACTTGCAGACGTCTTAAATAAATGACATGTGCACCACAACCCAGTAATTCTCCTAAATCATCAATAATCGTTCGAATATACGTTCCCTTAGAGCAATGTATTTCTAATGTTAATTCGTGAGTATTGGCATCAAATTGGATAAATTGATTTTCGTAAACAGTAATGGGTCTTGCTTCTCGTTCAATGACAATGCCTTGCCGAGCATATTCATAAAGTGGTTTACCTTGGTGCTTTAATGCCGAAAACATGGTTGGCACTTGTAAAATATCCCCACGAAAATGCGTTAACGCTTCATCAATTTGTGATTGAGTAATATTGACAGGTTTAGAACAGATGATTTGACCGTCTGCATCTGACGTATCTGTTCGTTCACCTAGTTTAGCAATAACTTGATATCGTTTATCAGAATCTAACAAATATTGAGAAAATTTGGTCGCTTCACCAAAACAGATGGGTAACATGCCTGTCGCTAAAGGATCGAGTGCACCTGTATGCCCTGCTTTTTTAGCGTTAAAGAGTCTTTTGACTTTTTGCAAAGCATCATTCGAGGTCATGCCTTGCGGCTTGTCTAATAACAAAACGCCGTGAAGTTCACGGCGAATTTTTTTAATATTCATTGTTAATTTCTTTATCTTAAAAAATAAAACCACTAGATTTAGTTTAAAATCATGGCATTTTTTATGTTAATCTTTATGACGTTCGTTATCCTGTTTGATAACATCAGAGACTAAACTAGACATTTGCATACCTTTAACCAATGATTCATCATAAAAGAATTTGATTTCAGGAATAATGCGTAAACGCATTGCTTTGCCTATTAAAGTTCGAATATATCCTTTCGCATCATTGAGTACGGTTAGACCTTGTTCAATAACTTGCGGATCATCATCATTTAAAAAAGTTACAAATACTTTCGCGTAGGAAAGGTCGCGTGAGATATCAACACCCGAAACAGTAACCATGCCTAGACGTGGATCTTTGATTTCGCGTTGTAGTATGATTGCAATCTCTTTTTGCAATTCATGTCCAACACGAGAAGAGCGATTAAATGCTTTTGCCATATCTATTTTCCTTAAAATATGAATAAGCAAGGCATAAACCTTGCTTATAACATGGTAATGTCATCGTTATTAAATTGTACGCTTGATTTCGATAGTTTCAAAGACTTCGATTGAATCCCCAACACGAACATCATTATAGTTACGTACACCAATACCACATTCCATTCCGTTACGAACTTCATTAACGTCATCTTTAAAGCGACGAAGTGATTCAAGTTCGCCTTCATAAATAACCACGTTATCACGTAAAACACGGATTGGATTATGACGTTTAACCACACCTTCAGTAACCATACAACCAGCGATTGCACCAAATTTAGGTGATTTAAACACATCACGGACTTCGGCAAGACCAATAATTTCTTGTTTGTACTCTGGAGCCAGCATACCACTCATGGCTTGTTTCACTTCATCAATCAGATCATAAATAACTGAATAGTAGCGAAGGTCTAAATTTTCTGTTTCAATCACTTTACGAGCTGAAGCATCGGCACGTACGTTAAAGCCTAAAATTATGGCATTCGAAGCCGCAGCAAGCGATGCGTCCGTTTCGGTAATTCCGCCGACACCCGAACCAATAATTTTAACTTTAACTTCATCAGTTGAGAGTTTAAGTAGTGAGTCAGAAATCGCTTCAACCGAACCTTGAACGTCGGCTTTTAGCACGATATTAAGTTCAGATACATCACCTTCAGTCATGTTAGTAAACATGTTTTCGAGTTTCGCTTTTTGTTGTCGAGCAAGTTTAACGTCACGGAATTTTCCTTGACGATATAATGCCACTTCACGTGCTTTCTTTTCATCACGTACAACTGTTGCTTCATCACCAGCAGAAGGTACGCCCGATAGACCTAAAATCTCAACAGGAATTGATGGACCTGCTTCGGTCACTTCTTTACCTAATTCGTTGCGCATTGCACGAATACGACCATATTCAAATCCACATAATACGATATCACCTTTACGTAAGGTACCTGATTGAACAAGTACTGTAGCAACAGAACCACGACCTTTATCAAGGAATGATTCAATAACCACACCACTAGCCATACCGGTTTCGTAAGCTGTGAGTTCAAGTACTTCCGCTTGTAACAAAATGGCTTCAAGCAGTTGATCTATACCTGTTCCTGCTTTAGCTGATACATGAACAAATTGTGTGTCTCCACCCCAATCTTCTGACATGACACCATATTGTGCAAGTTCACCTTTTACACGTTCTGGATCGGCTTCGGGTTTATCGATTTTGTTTACGGCAACAACCATAGGTACATTTGCAGCTTTAGCATGTTGGATTGCTTCGATAGTTTGAGGCATGACGCCATCATCAGCTGCCACGACAAGAACAACAATATCAGTTGCTCTTGCACCACGAGCACGCATTGAAGTAAATGCCGCATGTCCCGGTGTATCTAAGAAAGTGATCTCACCATTTGCTGTTTTAACATGATAAGCACCGATATGCTGAGTAATACCACCTGCTTCACCTGAGGCAACTTTTGCTTTACGAATATAGTCAAGCAATGAAGTTTTACCATGGTCTACATGTCCCATAATGGTCACAACCGGAGCCCGTGACACTTTTTCCGCACCCGTATCACGATCACTCATTAAAGATTCTTCTAGTTCGTTTTCACGACGAAGAACGACTTTGTGTCCCATTTCTTCAGCAACTAGCTGAGCTGTTTCCTGATCGATAACCTGATTAATGGTTGCCATTGCCCCCATTTTCATCATCGTTTTGATAACTTCTGAACCTTTTACTGCCATTTTGTTAGCGAGTTCAGCAACGGTAATCGTTTCACCGATAACTACATCTCGGTTAACCGCTTGTACAGGTTTATTAAAACTTTGTTGTAAGGTACTTTTACCTTTCTTTTTATTATTACCACGAGTAACAGCACGTGCTTCTTCACGTTCTGCTTTACCTTCAGATAATTTGCTGCCTTTTTTCTGTTTGGTCTGTTTTGCATTACGACCTCGACCACGTGCGCTTTCAACTTCACGGTCGGTATCGTCTTCTGCTGCGCGTGCAAATTTAGACGTAGTAACATGATAATCTTCTTCATCACCATTGTTGTCATTGTCATTATCATCAGCATCACTATATTGTTCTGCTAATTTTCGCGCTTCTTCAGCCATGCGTTTAGCTTCGGCTTCTAGTTTGCGACGATTTTCTTCTTCAGCTTTACGTTTAATTTCGTTAGCTTCGGCTTCAAGACGCGCTTTTTCTTCTTGTGCTTTTTTTACCTTAGGTGTCACTGGTTGTTCTGCTGCTTTTTCAGCTTCTTTCGCTTTTGCTTCTTGTGCACGTTTTTCAGCTTCGGCCTCTTCACGTTTTTTGGCTTCTTGAGCAGCTAATTGTGCTTGCGCTTCAGCTTCTTTACGTGCTTTTAATTCAGCTTCCTGTTTGGCTTTGCGTTCAGCTTCAAGTCGTGCTTTTTCAAGTTCAGCAGGATCTTGCTTAACAATTGTACGTTTTTTGCGTACTTCTATTTTAATTTCTTTGCTTTTGCCACCGCCACTCGATACATTCAAGGTAGAATGTGTTTTACGTTGTAACGTTAATTTTGTTGGGCCTTGCTGAGGATTTAGATGCGCAAGCAAAGCTTCTTTTTCCTTTTGTGTAACAGTATCTGTTGCAGTTTTTTTAATACCTGCATCAGCAAACTGTTGCAAAAGTGTTTGCACTGGAGTATTTATCTCTTGAGCCAGTGTTTCGATTGATACTTTGGTCATGTATTACTATCCCTCAATTATTCATTTGCAAACCAACAAATATTACGAGCAGCCATAATAAAGTCGCCAGCTTGATTACTTGTTAAACCTTCAATCCCGACTAGATCATCTGTACCTTGTTCAGCTAAGTCTTCCAAGGTGATTACATCATGTTGGGCTAATTGATAGGCTAATTCTTGTGTCATACCTGGCAAATCTAATAAATCTTGCGCAGGTCGTTTATCACCACTATTAGCTAATGCTATTGTAGTTAATGCATCTTTGGCTCTATTTCTTAATGCTTCAACGAGTTCTTCATCAAGTTCTTCAATTTCAAGCAATTCATCAACAGGAACGTAAGCAAGTTCTTCCAGTGAAGTAAATCCTTCTTCTACTAAAAGTTTTGCTAACTCTTCATCAATGTCCAGATGTTTAATCAGATTATTAATTGCTGCAAATGATTCTGCATGATGCTTTTCTTGCAAATCTTCGGTACTCATGACATTTAATGTCCAACCGGTCAGCTGCGAAGCTAAACGAATATTTTGACCGTTACGACCAATTGCCTGTGGTAAAGTATCAGCATTAACAGCAACATCCATTGTATGTTTATCTTCATCAACAACAATGGAAACCACATCGGCAGGCGCCATAGCATTAATTACAAATTGTGCCGGATTATCATCCCATAAAACGATATCAATACGCTCACCACCAAATTCATTGGATACAGCCTGAACACGCGCACCACGCATCCCAACACAAGCACCAACAGGATCGATACGACGATCATTACTGCTTACTGCGATTTTCGCGCGTGAACCTGGATCACGAGCAACGCCTTTAATATCAATCATTTCTTCGCCAATTTCTGGTACTTCAATGCGGAATAACTCTTCCATCATTTGTGGATTTGAACGACTGATACAAAGTTGTGCCGGTTTATTATCTTGTTCAACTAAATATAAGATCCCGCGAACCCTATCGCCTATACGAAAGTTTTCACGTGGTAACATATCATGGCGGGACATCATCGCATCAGCATTATTTCCTAAGTCAAGGATAACGCTATCACGATTAGTCTTTTTAACAATACCTGTTACGATATCTCCAATTCGATTTCTAAACATGTCGATAACCATCGCACGTTCAGCTTCACGAACTTTTTGCACAATCACTTGTTTGGCTGTTTGCGTAGTAATACGGTCGAAGGCAACCGATTCTATCTGCTCTTGAACGTAATCACCAATTTTTACTGAAGGATCTTCGTATTGCGCAGCTTCTAAAGTCATTTCTTTCGTCGGTTGAGTAACTTCGTTCACAACAAGCCAACGACGGAATGTGTCATAATCACCCGTTTTGTGATCAATCTTAACGACAACATCAATATCAACTGTATGTTTCTTTTTGGTTGCCGTCGCTAATGCGGTTTCTAACGCCTCAAAAATTTTATCTCGCGTAAGTGCTTTTTCATTTGATACCGCTTCAACAACAGCTAAAATTTCTTTATTCATCCTTTACACCCGTACTCTATTTAAGGTTAAAATTAGGTACAATGTTTGCTTTTTGTATATTACTAAAAGCAAATACCTCATCATTATTATCAACTGTTAATGTAATCATCTCATTATCAATGGATTTAATATGTCCTTTCCATTTACGACGATTAGCAACAGGGATACGTAAACTCATCGTAATTTCTTCACCAATAAAACGTTTATAATGCTCAAGCGTGAATAATGGTCTGTCCATACCTGGCGATGAGACTTCAAGATTGTAGGCATCTTTGATAGGATCTTCGACATCAAGTACCGCACTAATTTGTCGGCTAACATCAGCACAATCATCAACAGAAATACCCTCTTCACTATCAATATAAACTCGTAACACTGGGTAACGGCCACGGATATATTCAATACCGACTAATTCAAAACCAAGCGCATTAACAGGCTCTTGAATGATATCGGTCAATTGTTGCTCTATATTAGCCAAACAAACCTCCACTGCAGAAAATAAAAAAGGGCATGAAGCCCAACATTCCTTAAAAACTTACGCTTAAATCGAAACGTAAAAAAACCTCGACATGCGAGGCTTACATTTAAAACTAACTATAATGAAGCCACTTGTTTCGAACTTTCATGCAATAATAACAGGATAAATGGTTATGGATGAAAAGTTAAGTGGTTGCGGGGGCTGGATTTGAACCAACGACCTTCGGGTTATGAGCCCGACGAGCTACCAAGCTGCTCCACCCCGCGATAGATGGTTGATGAGTATACTATATTTTGAAAAAAATGCAACTGAAAATCACGCTTTTTTAACAGTTTTACTTGAAGTTATTGAAATATTTCAGATAGTCATTTTGTCTTATTTTTTTAATTACTCACATTAAATTACATTATAATATTTTCTAATGAAATCATAAGGATTTCCGCTGATTTTTCAGCGGAAAAACGTGTTTTTGTGATTAATATTAAATAACGATTTTTGGAGGCTATTTTATAGTTGCATTTTTCATTTTATTGACAAAAATGGCTAATTCATGCAACATTTTTTGAGGGTTATCCAAATGTTGCTCAATAATTTTGACTGTCGCAGAACCAGCAATTGCTCCCGCTGCTCCCGATTTAATTGCTTCACTCACTTGGTTAGGATCAGATATACCAAATCCTTGAATAGCAGGAGGTGCATTAAATTCAATGAGTTTTTTCAATAAATGGGTAAGGGGTTTATTGGCACGATTTTCAGTTCCTGTAACACCAGCGCGAGACACCAAATAAGTATACCCTTTACCATATTTAGCAATATTTTTAATCACTTCATCATCGGCATTAGGTGGACAAATAAATATAGGGGCAATACCATTTTTTTCAGCTGAGCCTATAAACTCTTGCGCATACTCAACAGGTAAATCTGCAATCAATACTGAATCTATCTCTGCTTTAGCGCACTTGGCATAGAAGTTATCAATACCATTTTTGAACACTAAGTTAGCATAGATGAGTAATCCAATAGGAATATGAGTATTATCATGTCGAATTTTGGTTAAAATTTCAAAGCATTTATCAACGGTGATACCGCCTTGAAATGCTCGTATATTGGCGTTTTGAATGGTGGGACCATCCGCCATAGGATCTGAAAATGGAATGCCTAGTTCCAATGCATCAGCACCCGCATCAATTAATGTTTGAA
>CAMLAI010000018.1 GCA_946477995.1 uncultured Gilliamella sp.
TTGTTGACGCGAGTTGCTATAATCAAAAAGGCGGGTAAACCCGCCTTTAATTTTTAGAGATGTCTTACTGATGATGATTGCAACAAAAGTACAACTATTAAAAATAGTTAATTACTTCATTTGAAATAAAGACATACTTTGCATATTCATAAAAGTATATTGCGCAGCTTGTAAATTTGCCTGTAACATTACATAATCTGAAATTGCTTCATACCAGTCGACATCTTCAATTTGACTGATTTGGGTTTCAAATTCAATATCTAAGCTGTCACCTAAAGCCGATAATCTTTCTACTTCTGCTAATACTGTTCCGCCAGCCGCTCTTAAAGTTGATATGTTATCAAAAGCATTATCAATCCCTAAACTTGCTTGAGTTAATCCTGCTCGAAATTGCTTAATGGCATCTTCATCGTTATTGTCTAATTTCATATTTAACGCATCAAGCGCATAATCTAGGCTGGCAAAGATGTCGCTTGGTGCATCAGGTTGGTTTGGATTGGCGCCACTCATAAAGGTTTGTGCACCGGTAAAACTAAGTGAAACTTCGCGCGTGTCATCAATCAAAACGTTAATTTGTGATGTTCCACCCACATAATTGACTTTACCTGCTTCATCAACAACAAATGGTGGTGTGTCGTTTTTGTTACCGGCAAATAAATAATTACCATTGGTATCTTTAGCATTGGCTAATGAAATAAGTTGATCTTTTAAACCTTGTAATTTATTGGCAAGATCTTGGCGGTTTTCGTCATTTAATGTTTCGTTTCCGGCATAAACTAACGTTTCTTGAATAGTTTGAATGACGGTATTAACTTCTTTTAAAATCGTATCTTGTCGGCTTAATGATTTATCAACACTTTCGCGTGCTGCTTGGAATTGATCGTTCTTCGACTGTGCTTGTTTAAGGATCAGTGCTTGTGATGCCCCCATCGGATCATCTGAAGGTGTTAAAATTTTCTTACCTGTTGCTAAATGTAATCCAGATTTTTGCCATTTATTGTTAGTATTTAAGATACTATTTAAATTTTTTTGATACATTGAATTAGTACTAATTCGCATTATTAAACCCTTTTATCAATTAGCCAAACCTAAGATGGTATCGAATAGTGTTGTTGCAGCATCAATTACTTTTGCATTAGCTTGATAATACTGCATATAAACCTGCATCGAAATATACTCTTCTTCAATATTAACCCCTGATATAGATTGATTTTGCTCATAAATCTGATCTGTAATATTTTGGTTGGATTGCAGAGAAATTTTGGCGGTATGCGTTTCACTGCCAATATAACTTACTAAGGTGTTGTAAGCACTGTTTAATGTTTTGGTGCCATTAATTAATTTTTCATTTTGTATCTCTAAAAATTTTGCCACATTACGATTGTCACCAGTACCGTTTTCGTCATCGGCAAGCCCAGTAGCAAGTTGATTAACATCTTTTACCAACAATTGTAATGACGAAGCAATATTAGCAACAGGTTTAAGCATAAACGAATCGCCATTAACTGGTGTACCTGTGATTTTTATTGATAAACCATCAAAGTTTAATGCACCATTCTCAACTTGAGGCGTGATTTGCTGATTGTCAGATAATCGCGTTACTATCCAATCACTACCATTAAATTCGATTTTATAATCAGACGCTTTAATATCCTTAACTGATTGATAATCAATGTTTACCGCGGCATTTCCTTGATTTTTAATATTGGCGATACTGCTAGGCGCATTGTAATCAAATAATTTTTCGCCAGCATTACCATTGATATCAACACCTGACATATGGACTTGATTAAATCTTTCAGCCAAATTTAATGCAATTAAACCTAATTGATTACGTGCTTCTAGGAGTGGTCCATCACGAGAAGTTAATAATCCATTTAATCGGCCTGATGTGATATGTTGACTTGTGAGTTCTTGAGTCGCACCAGAAGGATGAGTGTAAATAATTGTATTTAAAGAAGGGTCATCTGTTGAAGGTTGTACTGATAGTTGATTAACTGATGCACCTTGTACTAAATTTAAGCCATTACTAAGCGAAATATTATATTGACCATTTTGTTCGGTGACAGTGATGCCGATAATTTCACTTAATTCATTGACTAGCTGATCGCGTTCATCAAGCAGCGCATTAGGTTGGTTTGCTTCACCCACAGCCTGTAGTTTTGAAATTTTTTGATTTAGTTCTGCAATTTGTTTGGTATAAGCGTTGATTTGATTAACGTTATTGCTTAGTTCAGTATTAATATTGGCAATTTGATTTTTTAAATTTAATTCGGTTTTATTAAATTGATTTACTAGTGAAGTGAGATCGCTAATCACCGTTTGCTTAGTTGCAGCGTCAGCGGCATTTGATGAAAGTTTATTTAAGCTAGAAAATAAATTATTGAGTTGTGATGCAATACTATTTTCATTTTCAGCTAATAAATTATCCACTTTAGATAATTCATTGTAATACGCTTTTATTGAACCATTTTGTGACTGTGCTTGGCGTAATTGTCCAACAACAAATCCATTAAAGGCTCGATTAACAGCACTGACGCACACACCATTACCAACAAAACCAAAACCATATTTAGTACTATTTGCTTGGCTTAAAATTTGTTGTTGACGATTATAACCCGTAGTATGTGCATTACTGATATTATTGCTTATAACATTAAGCATATTTTGTGCTGCATTTAATCCACTAATACCAGTATTCATCAATGAATTTGACATAAAAACTCCCAAATATAGTGTTAGTTAGTCACGCAATAATTAACTAAACGAATATTGTCTATATCGGATTAATTGCTAAAAACTTTAATTATTTTTTGCAAAATTAAACAACGCTGATTTTTGGTAAAACTTTTTATGCTGCATTACTCGGATTGAATTTTTTGTGATTGTTTTAAAAAATCAATGCCAGTCATATTATTTTCATCTTCAATATATTGTTGTGCTGATTTATTTAAGATTAAAATACTGATACGACGATTGGCATCATTACTGTAATTGGGTTTATTTAAGCTTACGGTATCAGCCAATCCAATAATACGAATAATTTTGTTTGAATCTAAGCCACCAGCAATCAGTTCTCTTCTTGATGAGTTTGCTCTGTCAGCTGATAACTCCCAATTACTATAACCCCGATCACCTGTGATATACTGGCGTTCATCGGTATGACCCGATAGCGTAATTTTGTTAGGTAGTGAATTAATGATTGGTGCTAATGCATTTAAAATTTCTTGCATATTAGGGTGAATCACAGCACTGCCGACATCAAACATGGGCTTATCATCGCTAGCCAAAATTTGGATTCGTAACCCCATTTCAGTCAATTCTATAATTAAATTTGCCGCTAATTTTTTAAGTCGTGGATCGAGTTCAAATACTTCATTAATTTTGCGTGCGGTTTCGATTAACTGTAATTTTTCAACCTGTTTTTTCTCAGAATCAGTCAGGTCTTGATGCAAGGTGGTATTGTTTTCTTCCCCTATTTTTTTGTGAAAATCATCGCCACCGCCAGGTATTGGACTTTCACTATCACTGAGGTTTTTTCCGCCATTTTGCCCCAGTATTAAAGGGGTTCTAAAATATTCAGCAATGCCTTGTAATTCTTGAGGGCTAGCTTTAGCAATTAACCACATGACTAAAAATAGTGCCATCATAGCGGTCATAAAGTCGGCATAGGCGATTTTCCAAGAACCACCATGATGCCCACCACTATGCCCAGATTTTTTTTTAGAGATAATTATTTTTACTGAGTTGTTTTTCATTGTTCACTGTTTTCTGTTTGCTGAGTATTTTTTTCTTTGATTTCTTGTAGGTATTTTTCTAATTCAAAGAAAGAAGGTCTTTCATGAGAAAATATGGTTTTACGTCCAAATTCAATACAAATTTGAGGGGCATAGTCATGCATACTTGCAATTAATATCACTTTGACACATTCCAAGATTTTTACACTGTCGGCGTTTTTTTGTCTTAAAAGTGCAGCTAAAGGTGAAACAAAACCGTAGGCGAGTAATATACCTAAAAACGTTCCTACCATCGCGTGAGCAATTAATTCTCCTAATTCGCTTGCCGGTCTGTCAGCTTGTGCTAACGTATTAATAACCCCCATAACGGCTGCAACGATACCAAATGCGGGTAAGCCATCGCCTACACTTGAAATGGCATCGACTGGTTTTTCTAATTCATGTAACTTGGTTTCAATTTCTTCATTCATTAATGCTTCAATTTCGTATACTTCCATGTTGCCACTAATCATTAATCGCAAATAATCTGTTATAAAATCACAGATTTGAGGATTTGCTAAAATAAGTGGATAAGCTTTAAATAGTTCACTTTCTTTCGGGTTATCAATATCAGCCTCAATAGATAATCCGCCATTTTGGCGAACTTTAGTTAAAATGGTGTACATTAAATTAATCAGAGTTAAGTACAATGTTTTATTATATTTTGATGTCTTAAATAATTGACCTAACGATTTAAGTGTAGCGATAATGATTTTTTTTTCGTTACTGACAATAAATGCACCGATAGCGGTTCCGCCGATAATTAGAAATTCTAACGGTTGAAAAAGTACGGCTAAATACCCTCCACTAAGTACATACCCAACTAGGGCAGAAGCGATAACAACGATATATCCTACAATGATGAGCATTGGCTTTCCTTTTTCTCCATAAACTGATCGTGATTAACTATGCTTATTTTTTTATAATGTTGATTTAAGCTGTCATTTGTTTTGCAATAATCGAATTAAAACCATTGGGTATTGATAATACTTGTAAGCATTTTGCATGGTTTTCTTTCTGTGTTTTGTTATTTTTTTCTGCCCTTGACGGTGGTTGGCATAAACTACAAATAAAACTATTATGCGGTTGATAAGCATGGGTAATAAATCGCCCTTTACATGCTTTGCAGCATGATTGTTGCATTACATTGCTTTCAACAAATTTGACTAAGATCCACGCTCTGGTAAGTCCCAAAACTGGCTCTTCATTATAAGACGGACATTGCTCTAAATACAGTTGGTAGGCTTTTAGAATTGATTGAATGCCGGGTTTGGTACCATGTTTCACCAAAAAGTGATAAGCATTATAAAAAATACTAGAGTGAATATTGGGTTCCCATGTCATAAACCAGGTGGTCGAAAAGGGTAATAATCCTTTAGGTGGTGGACAACCTTGGATCTCTTTATATAATTTGATTAATTTACCACGACTTAAGTTGGTTTCGCTTTCCAGCATTTGAATTCTAGCACCTAACGAAATTAGTCGAATGGCCAGTTGAACTTCCTTATATTTTTGAATAATACTTGTGCATCTCATCCTAATTTCCTATTACTTATTGATTGAATCTAATAGTAAACTAGATAAAAGAATTCCCGTATGCATCTGCTTAATGTCACTCACACGAGATTCTTCGGTTAGTTTTTTCATCATTTCTGAATTTTCAAAACGTAATTTAAATGTTAATTGGTTGGTTTCAGACAACACTAACATTTGAGAAGCACTGAGATTACTAAGCATGTCTGCTGTTTCTTCATCAATACCTAGTCGATACATCGCCATTACTTTATCTTTTTCAAGCATGCGTTGACTTAGTAGTAATGTTGAAAGATTCAAATGATGTATGCATTTAAGAATATCGTCATCTAATATATTACCCAATTTAATCACCAATCCCTATTCAGTAAAATTCGCATTAAAAAGTGCGAAATAAATAAATTTTTATTAGAAATATTTTTTTATGCTTAAAATTACATTTTTAAACGAAAAAAATCAATAAAAAAATAATTTCAATTTATTTTCGATTAATTAAATTTTATTTAGCTCTTTTTTATAAGCTAATTTTACTTTGTATTCTTTTTATTGCTTGGCTGTGTAATTGGCTGACTCGTGACTCACTAATATCCATAATTTTACCAATCTCTTTTAAATTGAGCTCTTCCTGATAGTAAAGCGCCAACACCATTTTTTCTTTTTCTGGCAGTTTTTCTATTTGTTCAATAATGATATTACGCATTTCATCGTTAATGATGTTGGAAAAAGGCGTGTTATCATCTTGATAATCAATCATCGCATCCAAACTGTCACCAAGTTTTTTTTGTATTTCGTCGTAAGAATATAGTTGGCTATAATTGGAATCTAATAATATTTTTCGATATTCGCTTAGAGATAATTGTAAGTAATTGGCAATTTGTTGATCAGTTGGTGCAACACCTAACTGCTGTTCAAGTTGATGAATTGCCTGAGTGACATCTTTAATTTTTTTGCGTGTTTGTCTAGGTAGCCAATCTCGACTACGTAACTCATCTAACATGGCGCCTTTGATTCGCGGGATGGCGAAGGTTGTAAACGTATTACCTTGTGATGCATCATAACGTTTTATTGTGTCTAATAAACCGATATAACCAACTTGTAATAAATCATCAAGCTCTACTGTTGTAGGTAAACGTACTGCTAATTTTAGTGCTTCATTACGAACCAAATGAGTATATTTTTGCCAATCAGCTTCATTCATTACACCTTGTGAGTTATAAAGCTTATCATTCATTTTATGAACCAATGTAAAAAATGCCTGATGGTATTATGGTGATAATCGGTTAATTTAATGGCGAGAATAGCGTAATAAATAATAGGTATTTGGCATTATTAGCAATAACGGAAATTAAACCGTTATTGCTAAGTTCAAAATTAGAGTAACCAGAAAAATTTAGATAAAAAACTTATTGTAATAAAGATAGTACTGATTGTGGTACTTGGTTAGCTTGTGCTAATACAGATGTACCTGCTTGTTGTAAAATTTGACCGCGCGTCATATTAGATACTTCGGTTGCATAATCAGCATCTTCAATTCGGCTACGTGCAGAACTTAAGTTATTTACTGTGTTATTGATGTTATTCACAGTTGATTCAAAACGGTTTTGTACCGCACCAAGCTCACCACGTAATGCATCAATTTTTGATAATGCTGCATCAAGTGTTTTTAATGGATCTGCTGTTGGTGTGTTTGATACATTGAAAGCGGCTAGACCTAATTCTGTACTATCAATTTTTTTCAAATTGATTTCAATGGTTTCGCCGTCATTTGCGCCAACTTGGATTTTTAGTGATTTATCTGCTGACAATACTTTAGAACCATTGAAATCAGTTTGTTTAGATACACGGTCAATCTCTTCTAAACGTTGATCGATTTCGTTTTGGATTGACTCTAAATCGCTTTGAGAGTTAGTGCCGTTTGCTGCTTGAACGGTTAATTCACGAATACGTTGTACGTTGTTATTAATTTCGTTTAATGCACCTTCAGTTGTTTGCGCAAGTGAGATACCATCATTTGCATTACGTGCTGCTTGAGTTAAACCTTTAATGTTTGAAGAAAAACGGTTAGCGATAGCTTGACCTGCTGCGTCATCTTTAGCGCTGTTAATACGCATACCAGATGAAAGACGTTCAATAGCTGTGCCAAGCACACTTTGTGAATTGTTAAGGTTATTTTTTGCCATTAAAGACATCGTATTAGTATTAATTACTTGTGCCATTTTTATCTCCTTTAATATTATTAGTAAAATCAACGTGATACTGATTATTAATTCAATATTCTTGCTGACAGATAATGTATCGGTAGTAAAAAAAGAAACTTTAATTTTTTTCTACATTATGGTTGATTTTACTCAGTTTTAATGGCGATTTTTGTTAGGTAAATTGATATAAATCATTTAATTAAATTATTTTTTATGTTTTATAAAAACGCACCGTTTTTATTATGTCTCGATAAAATTTCAAACCTGATTAAACTTTTTAGTAAGTTAGCCGATATAAAACTTATCGAATAATTGTTATAGGTTGATCAGATAATGGCAATGAGTGTGTTAGGTATCGGTTCAGGAATCGATCTTAATGAAGTTTTAAATCAATTAGAGTCTGTTGAAAAAACACGTTTAACTCCAATTAAATCACAACAAAAAGCGGTTAATGCCAAAATTAGTGGATTTGGTAAGTTAAAAAGTGCGTTAACGGCATTTAATTCAGCCACCGAAAAATTGCAGAAAAAAGATTTATTTCAAAGCAAACTCGCAACTGGCAATGATAGTTATTTTACAGCTAAAGTAAATAGTCAGGCACAATCGGGTAATTATGCTGTGAGCGTTGAGCAATTAGCGACTTCGCATAGCGTTGCAACAACGTCAATTAATGATAAAAATATGAGTCTAGGAAGTGATAGTGAAAGCCGCACAATGACCATTAAGCAAGCTAATGGTAGTGAACTCAATATTGTGTTATCTAAAGATGAAACCTCGCTTGAGTCAATTGCTAATGCAATTAATCACGCCAAAGTAACGAATGCTGATGGTAGCACGAGTGAATCGACGATGAATGCAGCCGTTGTTCGTTCAGGTACAGGAAGTTATCAGTTAGTTATCACCGCTAAAGAGACCGGTGAACAACAGACTATTACGTCCATTTCGTCAGATGATGAGCAGTTAAATAACATAATTGGCTTTGACTATAATCAAAAAGATAATGCTAATATGACTGAAGTTTGTCAAGCGCAAGATGCTAAGTTTACTTTTAATGGTATTGCCATTACCAGTGCTTCAAATACCGTTAAAGATGTGGTTGCGGGTATTGATATTACGTTAAAGGCAACGACTACAACTAGCGAAAATTTAACCATAACGGCTGATAACGAAAAAGCTGAAGAAGCTATTAAACAGTGGGTTGAAGCATTTAACCAATTACAATCAACCATATCGAGCTTGACTAAATTTACCGCAAAAGAGGCCAATTCCGAAGAGTTAGATAGTAATAATGGACCGCTTATTGGTGATTCTACTTTACGTAATATCGATCAAAGTATTCGTTCAATTTTTGCAAAAGGGCAGGCTGGGGAGTTTTCGGTTTTAGCACAAATTGGTGTGAATATGGATAATAATGGTTCATTAACGATTAACCAAAATCAATTACAAAAAGTACTGAGTGAGAATAGTGAAGCTGTTGCTGAGTTGTTTATTGGTGATGGTCAAAATAGCGGTATCGCTAATGAGGTTTTCGCTAAGATTAGTGGATTTATTGATAATGACGGTATGATTGATTCAGCAACGAATGGTTTAAATTCGACATTAAAATCATTAGATAAGCGTTATGAACAAGTGAATAACTCAATTGAACAAACTGTTGAACGCTATCGAGTGCAATTTACTAAGTTGGATGTTTTAATCAGCTCGTTAGATAGCATGAGTAACTATTTATCTACTCAATTTGACATGATGGCCAATTTAAAAAAATAGGAATACCCGATGTATAAAGTTGGTTCTGATGCTTATCAGCAAGTTAGTTTAGAAACAAAAGTTAGCCAGGCGTCCCCACATCAATTGATTGTATTACTGTTTGATGGTGCACTTAATGCTATTCGCTTGGCCAGTTTACACATTGAACGAGGCAATATTGCGGGTAAAGGCGCAGCAATTTCAAAAGCCATTAATATAATTGATAATGGGTTGAAAAGTTGTTTAGACCTAGAACAAGGTGGCGAAATTGCTGAAAATTTAGATCGTTTATATCACTATATGACTCAACAATTGGTGCTAGCAAATTTACATAATGATAGGCAAAAATTACAAACTTGCTTTGATTTGCTTAATAATATTGCTGAATCTTGGCGCGAAATTGCGAGATAAAAAGGAATGGAATGTGAAAACATCTTTATTAGAACAATATGAACAACTTAATTATGTCACTGAACAAATGCTTATCAATGCGCGTGATGAAAATTGGGATTTATTGTTAACTTGGCAAGCTAAATATCACCAATTAACGAAAGCGATTATGCAAGTCGATGATCTCACTGCTGTTGATAAAATACCTTTAAAACAGCAAGATATATTTAGTATGTATATTAAAAATATTCATAGCTATCAACAGCAAATTAGCCAATTAATTATTTATCGTCATGCTCAATTAAAAGAGTTAATTGGCGAACAAGTCGATTATCAAACAAAGCTTGATAGCTATCAAAAAATTGCAAGTTTAATCTAATTTGTCTTATTAGCTTTAGTTTTATTAATAAAATACGGTTAAATATAACTATGTTGAGCAAAATAGTTATATTGTTGGCTAGTGATTTTTGGTTATGATAAGTGGTATCGCAATCACTTATCAGATGTTTGAATCTTGTTTAGCACTGCTTACAACCGTTTATAGCAATATGACAAGCTGTGAGTAATGCTAAACCTGCAAATTGAAGATAGCATAGACAATAACAGTATTTAAACATTCATGTTCATGATTTCTTGATAGGCGCCAATGAGTTTATTACGTACTTGAATACCAAATTGAAGTGAAACCGAAGATTTTTGCATATTAACCATCACTTCATTTAACGTGATGTTGGGCTTTCCTTGTTCAAAAGCTTGTGCTTGATTATGGGCCTGAATTTGTGTTTGGCTAATGTGATCGAGTGCCATTTTTAATGCCGCAGTAAAATCAGATTGTGCGCTCTTTGCTTGGTTGTTTATTGTGGCGTTGGTTTGATTAAAATCAACTAGAAAGGTGTTATTAATTGTATTTAGCGTGTTCATGGCGTTAAAAGTCATCTCTTCTTAACTTGCTCAATATGTGATTGAATTTAACATACAACCTTAAATCTAAATGCCACAAGTAAGGGGTAAAGCATTTGCTTTTTTAGCTATTGATTTTTTTAAATGGATTGATAATAAACTCTAGAACAAATCTAATTAGTTTAGCATTAGGGTTTTTATGGATAGCCAAACTGTCGGTAACAAAGGCGAATCAATATTGAGCAAGTTACCATTTATCAATCAATTTAAACAAAATCGTAAAATGCTGCTGCTTGTTGCTGGCGTGGTTGTGCTTGCTATTAGTAGTATCGCCTATTTATGGCTAAAAGACGATAATTATGGGGTTTTGTTTAGCCAGTTGAGCGATAAAGATGGCGGCGAAATTATTAGCCAACTCGATAAGATGAATATTCCTTATCAGTTTTCATCTTCAGGATCGACTATCTTAATTCCTGCTGATAAAGTTTATGACACGCGCTTACGTATTGCCCAGCAAGGCTTACCTAAAGGTGGTGCTGTTGGTTTTGAATTACTCGACAAAGACAGCTTTGGTATGAGTCAATTTAATGAACAGATTAATTATCAACGCGCATTAGAAGGTGAACTGTCAAGAACCATTTCAATTATTAGTAGTGTGGATGATGCAAGAGTGCATTTAGCGATGCCTAAGCCCTCTTTATTTGTACGTGAAAGAAAATTTCCTTCCGCGTCTGTAGCATTAACATTATTACCTGGACGCTCATTATCACAAGGGCAAATTGATGCTATTGTTCATTTAATTTCAAGCAGTGTACCGGAATTACAAGCAGAAAAAGTCACAATTATTGACCAGCAAGGTCATTTATTAACGGGTGAAAAATTTCGCGACGGTAACGTCAATGTCGCGCAGTTAGAATACAGTCAAAAAGTAGAAGATACCATTCGAGAGCGGGTCGAAAAAATCATTACACCGGTGTTAGGTAAACAAAATATTATGGTGCAAGTTAATGCTGATATTGATTATAGCCGGCAAGAAGCAACATCTGAAACCTTCGATCCCAATAGTGATGCTGCTCAGCAAACCCTACGTAGTAAGCATCAAGTGGAGAATCGTCAGTTAGCAGCAAACGATAACACCGGTGGTGTGCCGGGCGCTTTGTCAAACCAACCTATGCCAACACCGAGTGCGCCCATAGATGAGAATCCAGACTCAAAATCAAAAGACGATAAGAAAAAAATTTATAATTTACAATCAAATAATACGTTAAATTTTGAAGTAAATAGACAAATCGTGCACAGTAAAATCCCAGAAGGGCGTATTAAACGATTGTCAGTCGCTGTGCTGGTTAATTATAAGTTTATGGCTCAACAATTGGATCAATCTCAATTACAAGAGCAATCAGACAATGCCAAGGAACCAGCACCACAGTGGGTGAAATTAGATAAAGATGAACTGGATAATATTGAAGCATTAGCGCGTCAAGCAATGGGATTTTCTGATTCACGCGGTGATACGTTGACGGTTGCAAATTTAAAATTTACCGATCAAGCGTTCGAAACGGATGATAGCTTGCCATTTTGGCGAACACATGAGTTTTATGATGTGCTAAAAACAGTAATTAAATATCTTGTTTATGTTTTAGTGTTATGGTTTGTTTGGCGCAAAATGTTACGTGCTTTATGGATTAAATTACAACGCCAGCTCTTTAATGTGAATCATGCTTCAACTGATACTAAATTATCGGGTGAGGATAAGTTAGATTATAAGGCGCATAGTAAACAGCAGCAGAAGATATTTGAAGATAATATGCAGCAGCAACAATATATTCGCAAAATTGTCGAGAAAGATCCTCGGGTCATGGCGTTAATTATACGTGGTTGGATAAGTAAGGCGGACACAAATCCATGAATTTAAGTTTAAGTGAATCTCAAAAAGCAGCAACTGTGTTAATGGTGTTAGGTGAAGAGCTTGCCGCTAATGTTATGCAATACCTTAATCCTAAAGAGGTACAGCAAATTAGTAGTGCCATGATGTCGTTACCACAACTTTCTCAAGAACAGTTGAAAGACATCTTAAATGAATGTCAAAAAACACTTGAAGAGTGTGCTGTACTTAATACTGATACCAATGGTTATTTACGTTCAATTCTCGAAAAATCAATTGGTACTGAAAAAGCCGATCGGTTACTTGATGAGTTGTTAGAGGTCGATTTAGAAGAGGCGAAAGACGGACTTGAGATGCTTAATTTTGTCGATGCGGCCAGAGCGGTTGATTTAGTTAAAAAAGAACATCCACAAATTATTGCTACAATTTTAGTTCATTTAAATCGAGACTTAGCTGCCGAAATTTTAAATTTATTTGATGATGAATTACGTAATGATGTCATGCTTCGAATCGCAACATTTGGCGGGGTTGAGCCGTCGGCACTTCAGGTTTTATCTGCCTCATTATCGACGTTACTACATGGTCAAAATATTAAACTTAATAACCTGGGTGGTATTCGTACTGCGGCTGAAATTATTAACTTGATGAAATCACAACAAGAAGAATTGGTGATCAATTCCTTACGTGATTATGACAGTGAACTTGCACAGAAAATTATTGATGAAATGTTCTTGTTCGAAAATCTGGTTGAAGTCGATGATAGAAGTATCCAACGTCTACTTAAAGAGGTGGATAATGAAACATTGATTATTGCCTTAAAAGGCGCATCAGTGGCATTACGTGACAAGCTATTAAGTAATATGTCACAGCGTGCAGCTTCGATTTTACGTGAGGATTTAGAAAATAGACCACCAGTGCGCTTATCTCAAGTCGAAACAGAACAGAAGAAAATTTTGGTTATTGCGCGCAAATTGGCTGAAAGTGGTGAAATGATTTTAAGTAGCGGTGATGACGAATATGTATAATCGAACCAATACCCTGAGTTGGGAACCATTAAGTTTTCAGGATTTAACGTTAGTTAAGTCGCAAAAGTTAACCAAAAAGAAAATAACTAAACATGCTGATAAGGTTGAGCCCAAGCCAGAGCCTAAAGTTATTGAAGTCGACAACAGTGTTATTGAACAACAATTAGCCATTATCAAGCAACAAGCAAAAGAGCAAGCTTATCAAGAGGGATTTAATTTAGGTAAAGAAGAAGGGTTTAATATAGGTCAACAAGCAGGTTATGAGCAGGGGTATGCCATTGGTCAGCAAGAAGGCAAAGCGGCAATTGAACAGCAGCTTAATGCAGAAAAATTAAAAGCAGTGGAGACAATAACTAATTTAGTTAGCCATTTTCACGCCGCTATCAATCAAATAGATGATTTAATTGTTCCTCAATTGTTGGATCTAGCCTTAGTTGCGGCACAAAAAACGGTCGGGACAATATCTAAAGTTAAACAAAAACAGTTAATGCATACCATTAAGACCTTAATTGACGAAGGTTCGATGATAATTAAGTCAGCTTCTTTGCATCTGCATCCCGATGATCTGTTATGGATTGAACCATTATTACAAGATGAAATTAAACAATATCATTGGCAATTAGTTGCAGATACGAATGTTGAATTAGGTGACTGTAAAATATGGACCGATACTAATCAAGTCGATGCTAGCAATGCTTGTCATTGGCAAATGATGGCCGATTGTATACAAGGAGAGAATCTGTAGCGTGAGCTTGGCAAAGCAATGGGCTGCTAAAATTGAGTATGCGACGCAGCAGCTGCAATCGTTATCGTTAATTCGTCATTATGGACGATTAGTTAAAGCTTCGGGCTTGGTACTTGAAGCTATCGGATTAAAATTACCGTTAGGATCAAATTGTTTTGTTGAGCGGCAATCACATGGAAAAATTGATGCGGTGGAGTGTGAAGTCATTGGCTTTAACGATAAAACTCTATATTTAATGCCTTTTGATACCACTGAAGGTATTTTGTTAGGTGCTAGAGTTTATACCGCACAATATGATTTAGCCCACTTTAATCATAAAGTGTTGCCTATTGGTATGGCATTGTTGGGTCGGGTTGTTGATGCAGCTGGAAGACCATTAGATGGTATGCCATTACCTGAAAATATTGAATATCAAGGATTAGCTAATCCATCGCTCAATCCACTACAACGTACACCTATTGATGAGATCTTAGATGTAGGTATTCGAGCTATTAATGCGCTGTTAACCGTTGGTCGAGGGCAAAGAATGGGGTTATTTGCCGGTTCAGGTGTTGGTAAAAGTGTTTTATTAGGGATGATGGCGCGTTATACCAAAGCCGATATTATCGTCGTTGGCTTAATTGGTGAACGTGGTCGGGAAGTGAAAGATTTTATCGAAAATATTTTAGGAAAAGAAGGATTAGCGCGATCGGTTGTGGTGGCTGCACCTGCTGATGTTTCACCGCTACTGCGTTTACAAGGCGCGGCATATGCAACAAAAATTGCAGAAAACTTTCGCGATCAAGGATTTAACGTGCTACTCATTATGGACTCGTTGACCCGTTATGCCATGGCGCAACGAGAAATCGCTTTAGCGATTGGCGAACCGCCCGCTACCAAAGGTTATCCACCTTCGGTATTTGCTAAATTACCGGCATTAGTTGAAAGGGCAGGTAATGATGATAAAGGTCAAGGATCGATTACTGCATTTTACACCGTATTAACTGAAGGCGATGATCAGCAAGATCCGATTGCAGACTCAGCACGTGCTATTTTAGATGGGCATATTGTATTATCGCGTTCACTTGCAGAATCCGGGCATTACCCGGCAATTGATATTGAAGCGTCAATCAGCCGTGTCATGACTGATTTAACGCCTGTTGCCGATGAAAAAAAATCTCGGTTATTTAAACAGCTATTTTCGAGTTTTCAACGAAATCGTGATTTGATTAATGTCGGGGCTTATGTTTCGGGCACCGATCCTTTATTAGACAGCGCTATAACATTGTACCCAGCAATGAAAGATTTTTTACAACAAGGCATTGATGAACATTGTAGTTATCAAGATGCTTATCAACAATTAGCCAATATGTTGCAACCCATTTTAACTAATTAAAAGGGGGGGAATGATGAATAAAAGTTCAGGGTATTTGGCGTTTTTAACATTAAAAAAGTTAGCGAAAAAATCGCTAGATGATACGTTAATTAAGTTAAAAAAAGCTGATGATAATCAGCGTCATGCTCAGTCTCAGCTCAATTTATTAAATGAGTATTATCTTGAGTATCAGGGACGATTGAATAAAGCCTTATTTAATGGCATTAAAGGACATGAATTATCAAATTTTCAGGCTTTTATTGCAACACTTGAGCAAGGTATTGCGAAACAAAGAAAGTTATTATTGACGTTAGATATCAAAAAAAAACAGATAACGCATGAACTTAATCAATCTCAAAAAAAGCTTAATACTTATAAAACATTGTTAGATAAGCAGCAGCAAAAATATGTAGAGCAACAAAACCGGTTACAACAAAAACTCACAGATGAATTTGCTCAGCAACAATTAGCCAGGAGAGCGTTAAATGAATATTAACCTAATCACTGATGTAGCATTAGCATCTTCAAAGCAGTTACCCTCAACGGATGAAGATTTATCGTTGGCAAATAGCGAGTTATTTCAGCAATTATTACACGCTAATCAAAATCATGGGTTAGGTTTGCAACACAGCCTTAACTTAACGCCAAAAATAAGTGATGATAGTGACGCGGATCTTCAACAAGATGATAATAGTTTAGCTATGGTATGGATAACGCCATCTCCGCTAGAAATCGTTAATTCCCGATCAGATGTAACATTAAATGATATGATTGCCCATCATTTAATTGAGAAATCAGATTGGGTCTTAAATGCTAATCAATCGGCTAAGGTTGATAGCTTGCCGTTGAATACGCTGCAAGATGCTGATTTTCAGACAATTGCCAATAATCAAGTTACCGAGTTGTTGATATCGATCAATGATAGTGAACAATTGATCAACAACATCTGTCAGCCAGATGAGTTCTTTAATCAACGTAATGGCGCTAGTAACCGTTTAATGGCAGAAGATTTGGCGGATAAAACAATTACCGCCCATTATTTGCAAACAGATACATCAAGTCAGATGCTCGATTCTGGTAGTATAAATAAACCCATTGCTTTATTTGATCAGTTTGCAACTAATTCTGTAGATAATGATACTGTCATTCATGCCCAAGCCGATAATCATTTTGTGACCAGTATTAATACGTTCACTCAACCTTTTTCACAACAAGCTGCGCCTGTTTCAACCTCGACGTTTGTGATGAATTTGCCTATGCCGGTTGATGTAACACAGTGGCAGGCAGCGTTGACTGAGCAAATTAGCTTAATAACACGTCAAGGTCTTCAAAGTGCGGAAATCAAGTTACACCCGGAACAATTAGGATCGTTACACATTAAGCTTGATCTGCTCGATGATAAAATCAATATGCATATGATAGTTGCCCATTCGGCAGTTAAAGGTGTTTTGGAATCTACATTGCCTTATCTTAGAGCTTCCCTTGAAGAGCAAGGCATGAGTTTAGCACAAACCAATATTAGTGATTTTTCAACGATGCATCATTCAGAGCAATCCTCTGGATATAAATCAAGTAAAAATCATCAATTCACTGCTGCTAATTCAGATACCATTGATGAATCTGTTGAGCAAGTGGAGGCTGACAAGCCATTATCACACTTAGGATTAAGTATATTTGCTTAAGTGAAGGCGTTAGCTTCGGTTTAGCCGTTGTTTCAATGTTAAAAACGTCGAATAGGTGATATTTTTATTGTCTATTCTTCAAATCAATTTTTGGCGCATGATTTATTATTTTTGTAATTTTTACCATTTAGTTGGTCAAAAAATAATTTTAAATTTTTACTGAGATAATAATTAATATGCAAACTACCAAGAAAAAAGTAAGTATTTTAAACATAATACTTATTATCATTACGTTATTAGCATCAGGCACTGCAGTTTATTTATGGTTACAAAATCATTCAAGTAACAAGCCTCAAGTTGAGCAAGAAACGCCAATTGTATCTCCGGTATTTTTAACTTTAAAACCTTTTACCCTTTCGTTACCGGTTGCCGAAGATAATAGTGATGCGACTAAAATTTTGTATGTTGGTATGGTGTTACGCGTTGCTGATGAGCAACAAAAAACAGTTTTGTTAGAATATTTACCAGAAGTGAGAAGTGATGTTTTACTTTTGGCATCAAAGCAGTATGTTAATAATCTTAAAAAAGAGAACGGTAAAACTGATTTACAAGAAAAGATTAAGTCGACGTTAACTCGTCAATATGACGCAAAACATTCTGTAAAAATTGATGAAGTGCTATTTACTGATTTTATACTTCGGTAAGTATTATGTCTGATAAGCAAGAATCAACAGTTGACATTAATCTAACTCCAGATGCTGAGTTTACTCATAACCCAGCAGAGGCTCAATCCGATATTTTGATTGATTCTCAGCAATCTGTTGGTAAAAAGGTTGAAGTCAAACCCTATGATTTATCGGTAAAACATAGTTTTATTCCTGAGCGATTAACCGCTTTAGAAATTATTAATGAACGTTTTTCGCGCCAGTTTCGCATTGGCTTATTTAATTTACTTCGCCGTAACACCGATGTTATTGCTTGCCCGATTGAGCCCAAAACATTTAAAGAGTTTTCGGCAATTTCAGCAACAAATCATCTAAATTTAGTCCATCTTAATCCACTAAGGGGGACGAGTTTATTTTCATTTTCCCCAGAACTGGTGTTTATTGTTGTCGATACTTTATTTGGCGGTGATGGTCACCTCTCTAAAGTTGAAACAGAAGGGCGAGAATTTACTCATACTGAACAACAAATTATAAAACGAGTATTAGAGCTCGCTTTAACTATCTATCAAAATGCTTGGGCAGATATATATTCAATCGAAACTGAATATATTCGTTCTGAAATCCAAAGTAAATTTACCAATATTACCAGCTCGCCGGATGATGTTGTATTAACAACCACATTCAAAGTCGAAATCGGTAATTGTAAAGCT
This sequence comes from uncultured Gilliamella sp., assembly GCA_946477995.1. Lineage (GTDB taxonomy): Bacteria > Pseudomonadota > Gammaproteobacteria > Enterobacterales > Orbaceae > Gilliamella. The sequence continues at coordinate 18,550 of CAMLAI010000018.1, forward strand.
ACATTTTGTATCTGTATTCCTTATGCAATGGTTGAACCCATCAAAGAATTACTAATAAAACCGCCAGTGGAACAACAAACGTATCAGGATGATAATGTTTGGATGAGTTCGTTAACCAGTGGGATTAAACAATCAACCGTTGAATTAGTGGCTAACTTTACTCATATCCATACCACAGTCAATAAACTTTTAGCCTTAAAAGTGAATGATATTTTAGTAATTGAAAAGCCTACACATCTTGATGTCACTGTTGGCGGGGTGCCAGTGCTAAAAGGTCACTATGGTAAAGTGAATAAACAATATGCAATTCAAGTCGAACAGGTAATTAATCCTGTTTTAGAACAACTGAATGAAGGAGCACTTAATGACTGATAGCAAATCAACTCATGATGAGGATCAAACGTCCGCTATGGCTGATGAATCAGTGAGTAAACAAACTATTTTTGAAACACTTTCACCACAACAAACCGAAATCAAAAAGCAAGATATCAATTTGATTTTAGATATTCCTGTGAATTTAAGTGTTGAATTGGGCCGAACCAAAATGGCGATTAAAGATCTCTTAAATTTAACGCAAGGCTCAGTTATTGCATTAGATGGTTTAGCCGGTGAACCTTTAGATATATTGATTAATGGTTATTTAATTGCACAAGGTGAAATTGTGGTGGTGGGTGATAATTATGGTGTGCGAATTACTGATATTATTACACCTTCTGAACGTGTACGTAGATTGAGTCGTTAATGTCTAGCAACAATCAACATACATCTCAAGCAATATCCACAAGTGAGCATATCGTGCCTTCTTCATCAGAAATGAACCTGTATACACAAATTGCAACATCGATGGGTCTATCCTTTGTTTTAGTTATTAGCGTTATTTTGTTATTAGGTTGGATGGTCAAGCGGCTGAGTTGGAAAAAAAAGACAAAGCAGTTAATTGAGGTTAAATCTACCTATAACTTAAGTCCAAAAGAACGCATTATTTTAGTACATGTTGATCACCAATTATTGGTTGTCGGGGTGAGCGCACAACAAATGACGTTATTACATACGATAGATGAACAACGTACTGAAATGTTATTATCCCAATCTACCGCAAGCAAAGAATCAAGTAAAAATAATTTATTTCATCAACTATTACTGTCTACATTAAGTTCGAAAAGGAGTAATAACGAGTGAAGTTAAAAATCGTTTTTTTACTTAGCTTATTATTATTCAGTCAATTATGTCAGGCTGACGTTTCGCCGTTTTCTTTAATTGCCGAACCCACAGCGCAAGGTGGGCAAAGTTGGTCATTGCCGGTTGAAACACTAGTATTTATTACACTATTGACCTTCATTCCCGCTATTTTGCTGTTAATGACCAGTTTTACGCGGATTATTATTGTATTAGGTTTGTTACGTAATGCACTTGGCACCCAGTCAGCACCACCTAATCAAGTTATATTAGGTATTGCCTTGTTTATGACATTTTTTATTATGTCACCGGTATTTGATAAAATTTATCAAGATGCTTATTTACCTTACTCTCAAAACCAAATTACCCTGCATCAGGGCTTATCTACAGCCAGTCAACCATTACGAGAGTTTATGTTAACTCAAACCCGTGAAGATGATTTAGCGTTATTTGTAAACATGTCTCATTCAGGTGATATTGCAACGCGTGATGAAATTCCTTTAAAAATATTGGTGCCCGCGTTTGTGGTGAGTGAACTTAAAACTGCTTTTCAAATCGGTTTTACGCTTTTTATTCCCTTTTTAGTGATTGATTTAGTGGTAGCAAGCACACTCATGGCGCTCGGTATGATGATGGTTCCACCAGCAACGGTATCTTTACCCTTTAAAATCATGCTGTTTGTGTTAGCCGATGGGTGGCACTTATTATTAGGATCGTTGGCGCAAAGTTTTTTTAGTTGAGGAGTGTTATGTCATCTGAATATATCAGTACATTAGCGATGCAAGCGATAAAAGTGGCAGGCTTGCTTGCTGGTCCTTTACTCCTTGCTGCACTCATTACTGGGTTAATTATTAGTTTGTTACAAGCGGCAACTCAAATTAATGAAATGACATTGTCTTTTATCCCAAAGATTTTGGCAGTAGTTTTAGTACTCATTATTTTAGGTCCATCAATGTTATCAACAATGATTGATTATATTCGAATCGTTATTACCGATATTCCAAACTTAACGCGTTAGGCTTAATGGATTTTAATATTCAGCAATTACTTAATATTGATTTGTTTACTTGGATAAAACAGTGTTTTTTTCCATTTGTACGCATTTTAGCATTGATTATGGTTGCGCCCATTACCGGTGAAAAAGAGGTCCCTAAGCGACTTAAGATTGGTTTAGCTTTATTTATTACTATACTTTTACCCTTGCCTGAGGCTGATAATACCTTAGGGATCTACTCTTTTATCGGGGTTGCTATTATTTTTCAACAAATTGTCATCGGTGCCATGATAGGTTTTACTATGCAGTTAGCATTTATGGCAGTCAGGTTTTCGGGTGAATTAATTGGTATGCAAATGGGACTTGGTATGGCGACTTTTTTTGATCCAATTGGTGGCCCTGCAACCTCGGTATTATCGCGCTTAATTAATATAATCGCACTGTTAATGTTTCTAAGTTTAAATGGTCATTTGTGGTTGTTATATGGCTTGGCTAATAGCTTTGATATCATTCCAATTAGCTTTACCCCTTTAAAACAAAATGGCTATTTAGTTTTAATTGAAGTTAGCGCATCATTATTTGTTAATGGTCTTATGTTAGCCCTTCCGTTAATGACATTGTTGTTGATAATTAACGTCGCGCTTGGTTTATTAAACAGAATGACACCACAATTATCCATTTTTGTGGTCGGCTATCCGGTGACCTTATTATTGGGACTGACCATGTTAACTTACCTGATTTCAACATTGCCTGTTTTTGCCGAATCTATTTTTGAACAAATGTTTGAACATATTTCAACCATGCTTTTGGGTTTAAGTGATAGTAATTAAATCTAAAATTGATAGGGTTATATGCTAACTTAATAAATAGTACAGTGATAAGCCAAG
>CAMLAI010000019.1 GCA_946477995.1 uncultured Gilliamella sp.
TTCGAGCCCAATTACCCCAACGGGTTAATACTTGAGTGATATCATAATCAGCATTCAAACTCACTTTATTAAGCCATTGTGTCGGGTTTTGATATTGTTCAACATTGATTTGTTTTGCTAGCATTATTCACCTCAAGTAGTTTCATTTGATTAACGTTAAATTAATAACTAGTAAAAGAATTAATTATCAACATGTTTTCATTCATGTTTTATCTCTCTTTCAGTATTAAAGTTATTTTTTATATCTCTATTAGCACTGATCATGACAAAGATATTCTTGAAATATTCCTTTCAAATAACTATTATTATTAATAATAACAATAGTTATCACAAAAATCAATAACCAATGTTATTTGAATGATGATAACTTGAGTTATACAATAAAGTACTTCATTACAATGGGATAAAAAAATGACGACATTTACAGAAAGATTAAATTCAGCATTGAAACAATCTGGTATGTCTCAACATCAATTAGCTGAAAAAGTTAAAATTAGTCAGCCCGCCATTCAAAAATTACTGTCAGGAAAATCCAATACATCAAGAAAAATTGTTGAAATAGCCAACGCGTTAAATGTTGATTTATTGTGGCTGACAAAAGGTGTTGGCAAAGCGAAATTAACTAAAAATAGTGCCAATGCAACAATGCTAGGTGCTATCGATGAATGGGATAGTAAAACACCACTTGATGAGGATGAAGTTGAAGTGCCATTTTACAAAGATGTTAGGCTTTCTGCAGGTAACGGATTTGCTGATGATATTGAAGATTATAACGGATACAAACTGCGATTATCACGGTCAACAATGCGAAAATATGGAATTGATAAAGACTGTGCCGTATGTTTAACTGTTTATGGAGATAGTATGGAACCTGTTTTTAGAGACGGGTCAACTGTCGGTATCAATCAAGCAGACACTAATATTCGAGATGGAAAAATATACGCAATTAATCATGACGGGTTATTAAGAATAAAAATATTGGAAAGATTGCCTGGTAATCAAGTCAAAATCCGAAGTTACAATTCAGATTATGATGATGAAACTGTTTCTTTGGATGATATCACCATTCTAGGAAGAGTCTGGTGGCAATCATCGATATTGGATTGATCGACTCATAACATTTACCGCTTCGGCGGTTTATGTTCCTACCATTATGCCCTAACATTTTAATTTTTTATCGTAACCTCATTTTTTATTACTTTTGTTATTGACTTTTTTGATAACTTATATTATCATTATGGTTATCAAAACTAATCAACTTACCATAAAGTTAGCAATACCACGAGTTACTAATGGGGTAACAAGATTCAAGTAGCTAGCAGGGGCTTACGAACATACTGCGGTTTTGATGAGATATTCAATACAAGTTTGTGTAAACCAATTTATTGAATATCTGACAACTGGAAAGACAGTAATATTCTACACCCTTTTGCCCCGAAATCGGGGCTTTTTTAGAGGTTAATATGACGAATAGAGATTTTGTTAAGATGAAAATAAAAGATCGTTTTCATCCTGATTATCAATTAACGAATACCGAAATCAAATTTTCATTATTTGGTATTTTTATTTTAATCTTGTTTGGATTATTGCTTTTTTAGTTGGAATAGATAAACAGCAACGAGGTACGTGATGCATCAATTACACCGATTAGTTGAAAACGCCTATGAAGCTAATTTTTGCAAAATGCTTGATAGAATTGAAAAACAAGATGCAAGAGATGAGTGGATCGATAAACGGGCTAGCGAACTTATAAAAAACTTTAGCAATGAGAATGACTGGCAACTTCTAGAATTAATTAAACTGAAACTTGATAATCACGCAGTTGATGCTGAGATTTATGATCAGTTCGTTTCGGATATTTGCTATTCTCAAGCAAGAGAAGAATCAAAAGCACAATTTAGTAACGTATAGATAATAAAAATTGATACTTTATAATCAATATCCTAAAAACTAAAATGTTGGATAACGCTGTTTTAAACGTAAAGTCCAGCAAAAATCGGGAAGAGATGGCGGTGAGGAAGGGATTCGAACCCTTGATACGTTGCCGTATACACACTTTCCAGGCGTGCTCCTTCAACCACTCGGACACCTCACCTAAATTATAAAGCCTGCTTTTCAAAAGCAGGCGCATACTATAATCGTCACAAAACAATTTTTCAAGTATTTTTAATTCATACAAACAATCACACCAAATGCAGCAATTAAACCGAGTATGGCAACTGTACTAAATAATGCATATTTTAAATTTGAACACATATTTTTATCTCCAATTTTAATTATTTTATTGAACAACCGAAATGTTTAATGGAATGACATCACTGTTTACTTGTTCTTTCGCAATTTTGGAATATTTAGGCGCAAAATCAAGCAGTATTTCAACAGCTTCATCTAAATAAGCATCGGGTCGTTTATAATCTTTTGGTAAGTCTTCTAATTTCGCAATTGGAGCCAAACCAGCACGACTCAAACGCTCATTCATGCGTTTCAAATCTCGGTCATCATCGCTCTTTTGTTCATCTTCACGATATTGTTTATTTAAAGAAACAATATAACGACTATCCTTTTTATCATTGAACCGTTTAATATCATCTTGAATGTAGATAAACTCAGGATTTTTGGCAATTCGAGCTAAATGGTTGGCTTTAAGTTCTGAAAATAAAGGTGCGATATTTGCAACTTTTGAATATTGCGCTGAAGGTATTTTATCCCATGGCAAAGCATTATCTAAATATCTTTCACCGGTTTCGTCAACATATTTTTCATTGATCATATCAATGTCAGGATCAACCCCTTTAAGTTGCGTACTCCCACCATTGATTCGATAAAATTTTTGAACAGTATATTGCACACCGCCTAATTCAGGCCAATCCGGATGTAATCTTGCATCTACCGGATAAGCTATATTTCGTGAGGTTTGCACCGTTCCTTTACCATATGTCGTTTCTCCAACAATCAACGCTCGACCATAATCTTGCATTGCGGCAGAAAAAATTTCAGAAGCAGAGGCACTGTAGCGATTTATCATCACCACGATTGGCCCTGAATATTTGATACTTTCATTTTTATCATCATAAACATTGATTTTTTGTAGATTGTCACGCACTTGCACCACAGGCCCGGTATCAATAAATAGCCCAGTTAATGCAATAACTTCTGCTAAAGAACCACCGCCATTATCGCGTAAGTCGATAACAAGCCCTTGCAGATTATCTTGATTAGCTTGCGTTAATAGTGAATTGACTTTTTGAGTTAATCCTATATAAAAACTCGGAATTTCGATAACACCAACCTTCCCTCGTTGATTGTCGATAATTTTTAGTTTAGCTTCCCTGTCTTCAAAATGAATTTTATCACGTGTTAGTTCAACAATTTTAGGTTTGCTACTATTGCCTGCCGGTAAAATTTCGAGTCGGACAACAGTTCCTTTTCGCCCACGAATTTTTTCAACAACATCATCGAGACGCCAGCCAATAACATCTTCAATGGCTGAATTACCTTGTCCGACACCAATAATTTTATCACCAATGGTTAGTTGTTTACTTTTTTCAGCCGGTCCACCCGTTACAAAAGACATAATCTCGGTGTAATCATCTTTTTGACTTAAAGTGGCTCCAATACCTTCCATTGATAAATTCATCTCAGCATCGAAGTCTCGTTTCTTTCGTGGCGCCAAATAGCTGGTATGAGGATCAATTTCGCGTGCAAATGCATTCATAAACACTTGGAACGCATCTTCAGTTTTGGATTGTAACAATGTTTTTAACACACGATTGTAACGTTTAGTTAAAACTTCACGTATCTCTTTCTCATTTTTACCGGATAATGAAAGACTTAACTCATCATATTTGACTCGTTTATCCCAATAATTATCAAGCTCTTCTTCGGTGCTTGCCCATGAAATATCTTCTCTTTTAAAATCAATATTTTCATTAGTTGAAAAATCCATAGGACGTTGTAAAACTTTTAAAGCATATTGAAATCGGTTATATCTTTTTTGAATAGAAAGATTATAAATGTCATAGGCCATTTTCAAATCGCCATCTAAAAGCTCTTGACCTAACGACGCTTGTTTATCTCTAAAGCTATCAATATCACGCTGAATAAAAAAAGATTTATTGCCATCTAATAGTTTAAAATAGCGGTCAAAGATTTTGGCTGAAAATACGCCATCTAAATCAAAATTACGGTAATGGGCTTGAGTAAAATAGTTAGTTACCCTATTTGCCACAATTTGATGAATTTGATCTTGTTTTAGCGTAGGTAATTGTTCTGTAACTGACGAATTAGTCTGAACTGCTTGGCAAACGATACTTGGACTAATAACACAAAGAACAAGTAACGATTTTCTTATACCTTTAAATAAATTACTCATTGCCATTCTCTATTGATTAATTATGTGCTCTGGTTTAACTGTTAGTTGCATACCTGAACCAACCTTCACTTTGATATGTTCTTTTTCAATATCAATGATCTGCACTTTTAATGGTTTATTGCCCATCGTAACCTTAACAAAATCACCAATTTTTAAAACTCTATTTTTTTTAGGTGGAATATAAGCTCTTTTAGGTTTCGATTTGTTTTGTTTTTTAAAGTGCTCTTTAGCTTTACTTTTGCTCTCTTTAAGCTGTTGTTGTGCATAATCCATCTGTTCTTGGGTAATGACTTCATTGAGATTACCATCTAAATCAACACGATGCGAGCCAACTTTTATACTATATAAGTAACGCCAATTATTGGTATAAACACGTAAGGCAACACGTAGTTTCGTTTTGCTTAATTCTTGGTTTCCATCAAGACGTGAAAGTATGTCCTGAAATATGCCGATTTTCAAGGGTTTTGCTTCGCCCTCAATAGTAAAACAATTAGGAAATTGTTGGGCTAAATATACAATAATTTCTTTACTATTTGTCAATTGAAACTGTTTTTCCATCTGTTCTGCCGTAATAATTAAACTGTTGGGTTGTGAATGAATTGCGTTATTGTTTACTTTGGGTTGTTCTTTAAAGGATTCTATCGTTTTTTCTTTACTTTCTATTAGTTGTTGCTTAGCAAGATCCATCTGTTCCTGAGTTATGATTTCATGGGGATTACCGTCTAAATCGATCCGATAAACCCCCATTTTTATACTTTCTAAATAATGCTGACTATTCATGTAGAAATCTAACGCATCATTGAGTTTAGCTAAGCTTAATTTAGGGTTTTCATTTAATCGGGAAATAATGTCGTGAACAATGCCCTTTTTTAAAGGTTTGACATTACTCCCGAACGCAAAAGAATCTGGAAATTGCTTAACTAAATAAGCAATAATTTCGTCATTTGTTGTTAATTGAAATTGTTTTCCCATTTACTTTTCCGTAATAACTAAATTTTATAAGCGCTAAAGTATATATCAGTTAAATTAATAACACTAATCTTCTTTATTTTGTTTATTGATGAAACTGATGAAATCTTTTATACCATTTCGCATTAGCCATGAAGAGACAATCGATTGCTCATCGGGTGTCAATTGTTCAAAAGCAGTCATCCAAAGTTGAAGAGGTTCAATGGGTGAAATTACATAGCTTGCACTCTCTTCCTCAATATATAATGCTTTTTTGACATCTGACGGTAAACTTCCAATATGATATTCGACAGCTTTACCTCGAACACCTGAACGTTTACGCGCAGTCCATTTTTCAGCTCTTGCTTTTCGATTAATACCTTGTATTGTTGTAGGCATCCCTGCAATGCTTGACAGCTCTTTAGATGAGAACCATTCTTTCATTTTAACCATCCTAATTTTAAATAACCAGAAAAAAATACAGAAATTAAAGAAATCTTGTTATACTAAATAAGAAACGAGTTATTATTGCAAATTAACTTGAATAATGAAATTACTCGTTTCAGTAATTTTAGAGCATAGCATAGATAAAATAAGTTATAAACTAAGAGGGAACAAAAAATGGAAATAAAATTCAGCGATTGGCATCACGCTGATATTATAGCTGCACTAAAAAAGAAAGGGACAACACTATCTGAATTATCACGCCGATCGGGTTTTAGTTCGTCAACTCTTGGTAATGCGCTTGTTCGACCATGGACAAAAGGGGAATTTATCATTGCTAAAGCCCTTGATTTAGATCCGGCCGAAATTTGGCCTAGTCGTTATATTGATGCAAAAACAAATCAGCCAATTAAGCGTGTTGTTTATGAAAAAAAATTAAATTTTGAATCATCCGGTTTAAATCAAGAAATGATTGAAGAAATGATAGAAAAAATAAATAAAAATAATCAGGAAACTTAAGAAATATTTCAATGAAATATATAAAGATTAAGTTCATTTGTTTCTAAATTTTATGTATTGACTGATATTTTCAACAAAATTAAATTATTAAACTATATTAATTATAAGTAACTTCTTATTTTGTTTAAAAATAGTTTTTTAGTTTAATTAGTGAATGAATTAGGGAGTATATGATTACTCAATCTTTTATTGTGACTTCGCAAGTTGCATCATTATTTTTAATTTAGTAAAACTAGAGATAAAAAATAGTTTAATTGAGTTTAAAAACCATTCTTTTAAACAGATATTCTTATTAGTGATGCTAAAATCATGATGCTGTGCTAGACAAAATGATACTTTACGCTATACTAATCTGCGAAATTAACCAGACAATCGCTGCTTTGTTGTAGTCCTTGTAAAAGAGGAGACAAACAGAGGGGAGGAAAGTCCGGGCTCCATAGGGCAGAGTGCCAGGTAACGCCTGGGGGGTGTTGGCGAGAGCGAACATTCACGACTAGTGCAACAGAGAGTATACCGCCGATGGCTTAGCAATAAGATCAGGTAAGGGTGAAAGGGTGCGGTAAGAGCGCACCGCGCAACTGGTAACAGTTGTGGCACGGTAAACTCCACTCGGAGCAAGGTCAAATAGGGATTCATTGGCGCGGCCCGCGTTGAATCCGGGTAGACTGCTTGAGCTAATGCGTGAGTATTAGCCTAGAGGAATGATTGTCCACGACAGAACCCGGCTTATCGGTTAATTTCAATTTTCTTCTTTTTGATTCTCAATTTCAGCGACATGCACTTGTTTCTTTTTGTTTAACCAACGTTTTAACGCCAGCCAAATAGAGAAGATCAAACCTAAAAGCAATAACAATACAGGAATTAACATCAAAAGAGACATGATCTGCTTCTCATAGGTTTTAAAAATCGGCGACAAACCGAATAGATAACCTAAAGTCACAATCAAGAAAATCCATAATGTTGCACTAATCCAATTATAAATATGAAATTTTCTACTATGTAGATTGGATAATCCAGCCATCATCGGTAATAATGTTCGTACAAAAGCAATAAATCGACCGATAAACAACGCTTGTAATCCATATTTATGGAATAAAACTTCGGATTTACGGTGATATTTTTCAGGCAGGTGTTCCATCCAACCTTTTACAATTTTGGTATTACCAAGCCAAAGCCCTTGTAAATAACCTAACCAAGTTCCCAGGGCTGCTGCTGCAATTAAGATGACATTGATTAACCCGAAATGGAAAACATCAAGACTAATTAGCACACCAGTTAAAAAGAGCAAGCTGTCACCCGGTAAAAAAGCTGCCGGTAAGACGCCATTTTCTAACAATATGATGACAAATAACATACCATATAATGTCCATAAGACATTAGGGTTTGATAGTGTTGCAACATCCATATTAATAAAAGCTTGATAAAGAGTAATGATTGTTTCCATCTATTTTAAAATCCTATTCATCTAAGTTATTGGTGATTAATAGTACCACCTACAGTTAAATTATTCACTTTCAATGTTGGTTGCCCAACACCTACCGGTACACTCTGCCCTGCTTTACCACAAGCACCCACACCAGAATCTAATTCAAGATTATTTCCGACCATTGATATTTGTTGCATGGTTTCGATACCGGAACCAATTAATGTTGCCCCTTTTACCGGCGTCGTTATTTTGCCTTTTTCGATTAAATATGCTTCTGATGTGGAGAAAACAAATTTACCAGAGGTTATATCAACTTGACCGCCAGCAAAATTCGGTGCATATAAACCATAATCAACACTACTGATAATTTCATCGAACGTTGTATTGCCTGATAACATATAGGTATTCGTCATTCGAGGCATCGGAAGACAATCATAGCTTTCACGGCGTCCATTACCTGTAGATTGAGTATTCATCAATTTTGCATTGAGTTTATCAAACATATAGCCTTTTAAAATGCCATTTTCTATCAGTACCGTTTTTTGACTTGGCGTTCCTTCGTCATCAATTGAAAGTGAACCGCGTCGATTTTCCATTGTACCGTCATCCACTATAGTACAAAGTTCTGAAGTGACTTTTTCACCTATTTTTCCTGAAAATACAGAGCTATTTTTACGATTAAAGTCACCTTCTAAGCCATGCCCCACCGCTTCATGTAATAAGACACCTGGCCAACCTGCGCCAAGAACAACTGGCATTGTTCCTGCTGGTGCTGGTTTAGCAGATAGTGAAACTAATGCTTGGCGTACGGCTTCACGTGTGTAGCTATCGGCAATGCTTTCCCCTGTTTTAGGGTGAATAGTTAAAAAGTAGTCATAACCAAAACGACCACCACCGCCACTACTACCACGTTCACGCTTGCCATCTTGCTCGACAAGAACAGAAACGGATAATCTGACTAATGGTCTGATATCGGCACAATAAGTCCCATCAGTAGCCGCAATAAGGATATCTTCATAACTGCCAGTCAAACTCGCCGAGACTTCTGTAACTCGTGAATCAAGCGCACGTGCTAACTGATCGACTTGCCTTAATAAGGCTATCTTTTGATCTTGATAAAAGCCATTAATTGGATTAATTGACGGATATTTTAAGCTATTTTCCAATGTTTTAAGGGGAGTAATTTTAATTGGCGTTTGTAAAGTTGTAATGGAATTTGCTGCCAAAACACTCTGCTCTAAGCGATTTAAAGCAAATTGATCGGTATAGGCAAACCCTGTTTTTTCGCCAATGATAGCTCTAACCCCCACACCTTGATCACGATGATAAGAAGCATTTTTGATAATACCATCTTCGATTGCCCAACTTTCATAAAAGCCCGATAAAAAGTACAAATCGCCATAATCAATTTTTCTTGAACCTAACATATCCAATAAACGCATAATATCTGAATGATTTAGGTTATTTGGACAAAGTAGTCGTTCACTTACTTCAGTTACAATCATAGATTCCTTAATTAATATTTCAACTTTAATAATTTTTAAAGTTCACTTATTATCAATATATTGTTAATTTTTCATATCTCAAGGCTTTGAAGCTTTACATTAATACCACATCATATTGTTCTTGAATATAAAGCGGTTCAACTTTGACTTCAACACGTTTACCAACAAACACTTTCACTTCAGCTAAAGCATGTGATTCATCATTATTTAAAGCATTGGCAACCGCTGCAGACGCATAAACCAATAAGTATTCAGAACGATGTGCTTTATGAACACGGACAATTTCACGCAATATTTCATTGCATACGGTTTCTACGGATTTGACGATACCGCGACCTTTACAGGCTGGACACTCTTCACATAAAATGTGCCCCAAACTTTCACGAGTACGTTTACGCGTCATTTCCACTAAGCCTAAAGTCGAAAATGAATTTACGGTCGTTCTTGCTCTATCTTTGGCTAAAAAATCCTGTAGTGATTGGAGCACTCGTTCTCGATGGACATCTTCTTGCATATCGATAAAATCGATAATAATAATACCACCTAAATTACGTAATCGTAATTGACGCGCAATAGCAATAGTTGCTTCGATATTCGTATTAAAAATTGTCTCTTCAAGATTACGATGCCCAACAAATGCGCCTGTATTAATATCAATTGTCGTCATGGCTTCGGTTTGATCGATAATTAAATAACCACCTGATTTTAATTTAACTTTACGATCCAGTGCTCGTTGAATTTCATTTTCTGTATCATAGAGATCAAATATTGGCGCACTACCGCGATAGTGCGTTAGTTTATCAGTAACTTCAGGCATGAATTCTTGCGTAAATTCAACTAATAAATCATACGTTAATTTTGAATCAACCAAAATGCGCTCAATAGGATCGCCAACAAAATCACGTAATACACGCTGAGAAAGTTGTAATTCTCCGTAAACCAGATTTTTACTGATTGGCCTAGCCATACGCTCTTGTATTTTTGACCACAGTCGTTTTAGAAAATTAGCATCTTGTTCTAATTCATGCGCACTTGCACCTTCAGCTGCCGTACGAACAATAAAACCACCTTGATCGGTAACATACTGTTCAACAATTTTTTTAAGTCTATCTCGTTCTTCTTCACTTTCAATACGTTGAGAAGTCGCCACGTGAGCTGAGTTTGGACCGGGCATTAATACTAAATAACGAGAAGGCAATGTAATATCTGTAGTTAACCTTGCTCCTTTAGTTCCCAACGGATCTTTAACGACTTGTACCATCAAGTCTTGTCCTTGGCGAACAAGTTCAGAAATATCTTTAACTTGAAATTGCTCTTGCTCAGTATCCGATACACACTCCGTATGAGGCATAATGTCTGAAGCATGTAAAAAGGCTGCTTTTTCAAGACCAATATCAACAAATGCTGCTTGCATGCCAGGTAAAATGCGGATCACTTTACCTTTGTAGATATTTCCAACAATACCACGCCGAGATTCACGATCGACATGAATTTCTTGTAATACACCATCTTCAATATAAGCGACACGAGTTTCAGAAGGTGTTACGTTCATTAATAGTTCAACTGACATAAAGATTCCTGTTAAATAGATCGCTAATTAATTGATCGCAAAGCTCCGTCTCACTAGTCGTAAAAATAGGTAAATTACTATCCATAATACTCCGTCAACAAAGCTTGATAGTAAATTTAATGGGGACATTGTTATAGTATGATAAATACTGACCTGAAATAAAAACATCAATAAATTATAACAAATTGATATGCCAAAAATAATAAAGCATTGTTGCCATAATGCTAAATTACGTATCAACTGGTATTTAAAAATCAGTAAATAAGCAATAATAGAAAAAATAAATGCATGGATACCGATTATCGTGCCGGAAAAGAGATCCATAATAATGCCTAGAATAAATGCTGTCCCTATACCAACACGATGCGGAAGCGCAATTAACCAATAAGCTAAGAAGAGCATTAGAACATGTGGCTTGTATATATTATAAGATGGCGTCCAAGGTATAATTTGTAAACATAAACCTAAAAATAACGTTATCCAAATAACCAGTATTCCTCTAGGGTTTTTCATGTTGTTCTCCTTGATCGCCCCATAATAGTAATAGATAACGTAGTCGTTTTAAATCAGCAGTCGGAGTAGCTGAAATAATGGGTGATGAATCACTGATATCAATTTTAACTGAACTTACTACCGCAACAGGATAACCTTCTGGAAATCGACCATCTAGCCCCGATGTGACAAGAACATCACCAACTTTAATATCAACATTATTCGGTAAAAAATCGAGTGTTAAATCATTATTACATCCATTACCGACAGCAACCATAGCAATATCATTTCTTTGCACTTGAACAGGTATGGCATGTTGAAAATCACAAACTAAAATAGCTCGACTCGTGTTTTGAGCTGTCTCATAAATCTGTCCAACAATACCTTTTTCATCAATCACAGGTTGCCCAACATATACACCTTCATGTTGCCCTTTATTGATAACGATCTGATAAGCGTAAGGATTAGTATCAGCTAATAAAACTTGAGCAGCCATTTTATGCTCTTCATGCCATAAAGGTGCTTTCAATAATTCCCGTAATCGATTATTTTCGTGTCTTAAATGTGCAAGTAGTAGCAGATCAGCTTTTTTATTTAATAATTCTTCAGATAATCTTTCGTTTTCATTGACTAATTCTTCTCTGGATTTCGACATTTCATAGAGTGAATCATACGATGCTGCCGGTGAATTAGAAATGTAATAAAGTGGCGAAATAATAGTATCAAGATAATATCGAATTTCTTTAAATGGACGATAATTAACATCAAAAACTATTAAAATTAAAGCAAGTGCCATAGAAATAAATAGTTGCACACTAAGCGGTGAACGATTAGAAAAAAGTAATTTCATTGTTCAATACTTACCTGTTATATACTTAAGCGCTATTGATACAAAGATGTGACTCCGTCGACAATGTCGACGGATAAGAAAGTATGATATTGAATAATTTACCACTTTATTGCACTAAATGAAATGGTAACTAAGACAAATCTTAATCTTCACTGAAAAGATCACCACCATGCATGTCAACCATATCCAGTGCTTTTCCTCCGCCTCGTGCTACACAAGTAAGCGGATCTTCAGCGACAACAACATGGATACCCGTTTCAGCGGCTAACAATTTATCGATATTACGTAATAACGCACCACCACCTGTTAATACCATACCATGTTCAGAAATATCAGAAGCAAGCTCTGGCGGACACTGCTCTAAAGCGACCTTGACAGCACTCACGATACCACTTAATGGTTCTTGTAACGCTTCTAAAATCTCATTCGAGTTCAACGTAAAGCTACGAGGAACACCTTCTGCTAAATTTCGACCACGAACTTCAATCTCAAGAACTTCATCACCCGGATAAGCGCTACCAATGAAATGTTTAATTTTTTCGGCTGTTGCTTCTCCAATGAGAGCACCATAATTACGACGAACATAGTTGATAATAGCTTCATCAAATCGGTCACCACCTATTCGAGCAGAAGCAGAATAAACCACACCATTAAGGGAAATCACCGCAACTTCTGTTGTTCCGCCGCCGATATCAACCACCATCGATCCCGTTGGTGACGAGACGGGTAAGTCTGCACCGATAGCGGCTGCCATTGGTTCTTCAATTAAATAAACTTCACGGGCACCTGCCCCTAATGCCGATTCCCGAATAGCACGACGTTCAACCTGTGTTGCCCCAACAGGCACACAAACAAGAACACGCGGGCTAGGTCTTAAAAAACTATGGCTGTGCACTTGGCGAATAAAATACTGTAACATTTTTTCTGTGACAGAAAAGTCAGCGATAACACCATCTTTCATTGGTCTAATAGCTGCAATATTACCTGGAGTACGCCCTAACATCTGTTTCGCAGCCTGTCCGACAGCAGCAACACTTTTCGGTGTTCCAGAACGATCTTGTCGAATGGCAACAACGGAAGGTTCGTTTAATACGATCCCTTGCCCTTTTACATAAATAAGTGTATTGGCTGTACCTAAATCAATAGATAAATCATTTGAAAACAAGCCGCGAACTTTTTTGAACATAATAAAAACTTTTCCTAGAATTAATCTTGTTTAAGTATATTTAGAGTTTGAAGCAAGCTAATTATAAAATATAATTTTCTTGTAAAATCGGTCAAAATAATATCTTATTTAGTCTGTCAATTCCATAGCAAGCCTCAATAATAATTGAGTTATAATATTGTATCGCAATTATAAAATAATACCTAGAAAATAGTATAGCAATAGATTGTAAAGGAGATATATAATGACAAATTATATTTTACAGTGTATCCTGCGGCGTTAATGTTGAGTTACTGCCTTATTATCACGTTAAAAGATTTCTTTTAAGATATTAAGGATGCATTAATTAATTGTTACTTATATCAAATAAACACGGTGTAATTCATGGATATACGCAAAATTAAAAAATTAATTGAGTTAGTTGAAGAGTCAGGTATTTCAGAACTTGAAATCTCTGAAGGTGAAGAATCAGTACGTATTAGCCGTTCAGTGGCAACAACAAGCTATTCTGCGCCTGTGCAAAATATTCAAATTCCTCAAGCTGCTCCTGTTGTAGTAACATCAGCTTCTTCTAATGGAGAAGTGGCTAATGAAGTCGAGCCTGTTGCTGTTTCTGGAACAACAATAAAATCCCCAATGGTTGGTACTTTTTATCGTACACCTAGCCCTGAATCAAAAGCGTTTGTTGAAGTTGGGCAAACAGTGAATGTGGGCGATGTACTTTGCATTGTCGAAGCGATGAAAATGATGAATCAAATTGAATCAGAAAAAGCAGGGACTATTAAAGCTATTTTAGTTGAAAATGGTCAACCCGTTGAATTTGATCAACCATTATTCATTATTGAATAATCAGAATTTATTAATTAATTTTTACGATTAAGAGATTGAATATGCTTGATAAAATTCTTATTGCTAATCGCGGTGAAATTGCGCTACGTATATTACGTGCATGTAAAGAACTTGGCATTAAAACTGTTGCTGTTCATTCTTTGGCAGATAAAGATTTAAAACATGTCTTACTTGCAGATGAAACTGTCTGTATCGGTCCTGCAGCGTCTGCCAAAAGCTATCTTAATATACCGGCATTAATTTCAGCGGCCGAAGTTACCGGTGCAGCTGCGATTCATCCTGGATATGGATTCTTATCAGAAAATGCTGATTTTGCAGAGCAAGTTGAACGTTCTGGTTTTATTTTTGTCGGTCCAAAACCAGATACGATTCGTTTAATGGGTGATAAAGTATCTGCGATTGAAGCCATGAAAAAAGCAGGTGTGCCTTGTGTACCTGGTTCTGATGGTCCATTGAGCAATAATATTGATACAAATAAACAGATAGCAAAAAAAATAGGTTATCCCGTCATTATTAAAGCCTCAGGTGGCGGTGGTGGTCGTGGTATGCGTATTGTTCGTGATGAAAAAGATCTAGAACAATCCATTAAAATGACCAAATTAGAAGCCAAAACTGCCTTCAATAATGATATGGTTTATATGGAAAAATTCCTTGAAAATCCACGTCATATTGAAATACAAGTGCTTTCTGATGGTCAAGGTAATGCAGTTTATTTAGGTGAGCGCGATTGTTCAATGCAAAGACGTCACCAAAAAGTGGTAGAAGAAGCTCCTGCTGTTGGTATTACGCCTAAAATGCGTAAATTTATCGGGGAACGTTGCGTTAATGCTTGTATTGAGATTGGTTATCGTGGCGCAGGTACATTTGAGTTTTTATTTGAAGATGGCGAGTTTTACTTCATTGAAATGAACACACGTATTCAAGTAGAACATCCTGTAACTGAAATGATAACTGGCGTTGATTTGATTCGAGAACAAATCTTAATTGCCGCTGGCAAACCACTTTCAATCAAACAGAGTGATATTCATATTAAAGGTCACGCGATTGAGTGTAGAATTAACGCAGAAGATCCAAAAACATTTATGCCATCACCGGGTAAAATTACTCGTTTTCATGCGCCGGGTGGGTTTGGTATTCGTTGGGAATCTCATATCTACGCTGGTTATACCGTACCACCATATTATGATTCAATGATTGGTAAATTAATTGCCTATGGTGAAACTCGTGAAGTGGCGATCGCTCGTATGAAAAATGCGTTAGCTGAACTCGTTATCGATGGTATCAAAACCAATATTGATCTTCACATTGAAATTATGAATGATAAAAACTTCCAAAAAGGTGGAACAAATATCCATTACTTAGAGAAAAAACTAGGTATTTATGAGTAGTCCTTTAATGTCTAATCTCGACAATAATATTGTTATTTTAGCGTGTTAATTGCTTGATTTGTCCAACCATTAACATAAACTTAACGGTTATACTTATCCGCCGACTTATGTCGGCGGTGTTATTTTTACTGCTTAACTTCTTAATCCTTTACCACTCTCAATCAAACGCCACACAGCGATATATAAAATCACCACAAACAAGATAAGCATTGAAAAAGTGATCCATAGTGAAACATCTGTGGTACCAAGAAAACCATAACGAAAACCATTAATCATATAGACAATAGGATTTAATTTAGATACCCATTGCCAAAATGTTGGCAGTAACGTGATTGAATAAAATACCCCCCCAAGATAAGTTAACGGCGTTAACACAAATGTTGGCACAATACTAATATCATCAAATGTTTTAGCATAAACTGCATTTAACAGTCCAGCTAACGAGAATAGTATTGAAGTTAATAGTAGTGTGAAAATAACGAATACCCAAGAATGAACTTCATAAGTCACAAAAAAAAGGGATACCATTGTCACTAAAGCACCAGTTAAAATACCTCGAATAACGCCACCACCAACAAATCCCCAAATTAAGATATGTGTTGGTACAGGTGCAACTAAAAGTTCTTCGATATTACGTTGAAATTTAGCACTAAAAAATGATGAACAAACATTTGTATAAGAGTTGGTAATTACCGACATCATAATTAATCCCGGTACAATAAATGCCATATAACTATGACCACCCATATTGCCAACTCGTGACCCAATTAAATTGCCAAAGATAATAAAGTAAAGCGACATAGTTATAACAGGAGGAATTAAGGTTTGAATCCAAATTCTTAAAAATCGTATCACCTCTTTACGCCAGATACTCTTTAGGGCTATCCAGTATAAATTATTCATTATCGGCTCCTTTTGTTTGAGTATCATTACGCACTAAATCAACAAATAACTCTTCAAGTCGATTGGTTTTATTGCGCATACTGATAACTTTGATTTGTTGTTGATTAAGTTGCTCAAACAATTGATTTAATCCATGCTGTTTATCGACTTTAACTTCCAACACGCCTGGCTCTACATTGGTAAATGCATAATCGTTTAAAACTATAGGCTGATTGGTTGGTAAATAATCGATAATAATCGTTTCAGATTGACTATTCGCCAGTAAATCACGCATAGAGGAATTAGCAATGAGTTCACCATGTTGAATAATACCAATATGCCGACATAACATTTCTGCTTCTTCTAAATAATGTGTGGTCAAAATAATCGTGATACCCTGACGATTGATTTCTCTTAAAAAATCCCACATAGAACGTCGTAATTCAATATCAACCCCAGCCGTTGGTTCATCAAGAATTAATAATTTAGGTTCATGAACTAATGCTCTTGCTATCATGAGTCGTCTTTTCATGCCACCTGATAACATACCTGCTCGGCTATTACGCTTATCCCAAAGATCTAAAATACGTAAATATTTTTCAGCACGTTCAAGTGCTAATTTACGGGGTAATCCGTAATATCCACCTTGGTTTGCAACAATTTGGAGTACTTCTTCAAACTGATTGAAATTAAATTCTTGTGGCACTAGCCCTAACTGCCTTTTGGCATTGACGATATCTTTATCTAAATCAAATCCAAAAATTTTAACTTGACCCGATGTTTTGGTAACCAAAGAACTTATGATTCCAATCGTAGTGGATTTTCCAGCACCATTAGGCCCAAGCAGTGCATAAAAATCACCAGCTTGTACAGTTAAATTAATACCTTTTAATGCTTCTACACCATTTTTATAAATTTTTTTGAGTTCAATTAACTCAAGTGCAGGAATAGATGACATGGATGTATCCTAATTGAATATTTTATAATTAAATTGCTATAAAATCCTATTTGATGTGAATTAATATTGACAATATAATTATTCATTGTAAAGCGCTTTTTAGCATTATTTGAATTGATTATATGGCACCCCATTAACAAAACATAAAAAAGATTAATGTTTGTTAAAATCAACTCACTAACGCTTAAACTAAATTAAGTTAAAATAAATCATTAAGTAAGGAAAGAATATTATGATTAAGATTGGGTTGGTTTCGGTATCAGACCGTGCATTTAATGGTGTATATGAAGATGAAGGAATTCCATCTTTAATTACCTGGTTAACAAAAACATTAAAAACCCCGTTTGAAACCCTACCGCGTATTATCCCTGATGAACAACCGTTAATTGAACAAACCTTATGCGATTTGGTGGATAAATTACATTGTGATTTAATACTGACAACTGGCGGAACAGGGCCAGCTTTAAGAGACGTCACACCCGATGCAACAATAGCTATAGCCGATCGTATTTTACCTGGCTTTGGTGAACAAATGCGTCAAATTAGTTTGCATTTTGTGCCCACTGCAATTCTATCCAGACAAATCGGTGCAATACGAAACAAATGTTTAATTCTGAATCTACCTGGCAGACCTAAATCTATTCAAGAAACATTAGAAGGTGTGAAAGATAATGCTGGGAATGTGATTGTAAATGGTATTTTTGCCAGTGTGCCTTACTGTATTGAGCTATTAGAAGGACCATACATCGAAACACATGAACATGTTGTTAAAGCTTTTCGACCGAATAAACCTGTAAAATAGAAACTTTAGTTTTATGCAACTTTGATGCATAATTATCTAATAAAATAAACTGCTTTTATTTCTCCATTCGATAAAAGTTTTTGTGCAATAAAAGATAACTTCTGACTTCTATATTGTTATATCTGATTGATTTTGAAATTTTAAGCAATGTTTATAAATAAAATTGAATGTCAAAACAGTAAAACATTTAATCCAAAGGAACACTATGAAACAAGATGATTTCACTCGCGTATTTAAAGAGATGCTAAGTCAAGAAAAATTCAGTTCACAAGTTGAAATTGTTCAAGCTCTTCAAGATCAAGGTTTTGACAATATTAATCAATCTAAAGTATCAAGAATGTTAACTAAATTTGGTGCCGTGAGAACACGAAATGCCAAATCGGAAATGGTTTATTGTTTACCCGCTGAAATCAGTGTTCCAACGACAAGCAGCCCATTAAAAAATTTGGTTTTAGACATTGATTATAATAGTTCAATGGTCGTCATTCGAACTAGTCCAGGCGCTGCGCAACTTATCGCAAGATTACTTGATTCAATCGGAAAATCAGAAGGTATTTTAGGTTCCATTGCTGGCGATGATACAATTTTCAGTACACCAACGAAAGGATGTACGGTGAAAAAATTATATCAAATTATTCTTGAGCTATTTGAACAGGAATTATAAAAACTGATCAGTTAACTTTTCTGTTATTATTTGAATTTTTAATATTTAACCTATTGACACAATTAACAGAATCGTTAATTCTATACACACTGATTTTGTAATTTAAATCACAAGAACGAAGAGGCGCATTACTCAGGTAGATTATTTTAGGGGCTGGAACCGTTAATAAATGATTGAGGGGATGTAATGCCGAGATTTAATTGATAATCCAGAACTCAGTTAGATCGACTGCAAGGGCTGAATCCCTTGGGTTGTCACCCTAACAGGTGGAGCGCTTCAGGATTTTACTCATTTTCCTTAACGGTAAATAAGTCATGACCTCGCTCTAACTCTGTTAAAAATAATAATTTTTAATATGAGGAATTCATGGAAACATCATTTGTAATTGCTAAATTTGGTGGTACCAGTGTTGCCGATTACCAATCTATGGTAAACAGTGCAAATATCGTTGTCACCAATCCGAATGTCAAAGTTGTGGTATTATCTGCCTCTGCAGGTATTACAAATTTATTAGTAGCTTTAGCTGAAGGGCGAGATGCTGAAGTAAGAGCACAACACATCGCGAAAATTCAATCTATTCAATATAGTATTTTAGAACAACTTCCTCAAAATCCTACATTACGTGCTGAGATAGATCAGATAATTGCTAATATTGCCTCTTTATCAGAAGCCGCTAGTCTCGCTACATCATCCGCCCTAACCGACGAACTTGTCAGTCATGGCGAAATTATGTCTTCTAAACTTTTTGTAGAAATATTGAAAGAAAAACAGAAAAATGTGTTATGGTTCGATGTGCGTAAAGTCATGCGGACGGATAATAAGTTTGGTAAAGCCACACCAATAATTGAAGATATTAAACAACTCTGTTGTGCACATTTAAAATCATTGTATGCCAATAACATTATTGTTACACAAGGATTTATTGGTTCTGAAAGCACCGGTAAAACCACTACCTTAGGTCGAGGTGGTAGCGATTATACTGCCGCTTTGCTTGGTGAAGCATTAAATGCAACACAAATCGATATTTGGACAGATGTTGCAGGTATCTATACAACCGATCCTCGAATTGCGCCATCCGCTAAACGCATTGACGAAATTTCTTTTGCTGAAGCGGCTGAAATGGCAACATTTGGCGCTAAAGTGTTACATCCTGCAACACTGGTGCCAGCTGTTCGAAGCAATATCCCTGTATTTGTCGGGTCGAGTAAAGCGCCACAAGCAGGCGGAACAATTGTTTATAATACCAACAGTATCAAATCCGATCTGCCATCATTTAGAGCATTAGCATTGCGCCGCAAACAAACCTTACTTACGTTAACTAGTTTAAATATGTTACATGCACAAGGCTTTTTAGCGAATGTGTTTACAATACTGGCTAAACATAATATTTCGGTTGATTTAGTCACAACGTCAGAAGTCAGCATTGCATTAACCATTGATACGACAGGAACCAACACCAATGGCACCAGTTTATTAACTAAAGCACTATTTGATGAGCTTTCCACACTTTGCCATGTCGATGTTGAAGAAGATTTAGCTCTAATTGCCATTATTGGTAATAAACTGACTTCAACCAAAGGTATAGCCAAAGAAGTATTTGGTGTCTTAGATGATTTTATCATTCGACTTTGCTGTTACGGTGCTAGCACGCATAACCTTTGTTTATTATCAAGAAGTAATGATGCGGAAGACATCATTAAAATTCTCCACAAAACAATTTTTGAATAATACTCTCTATGAGGAAGATAATCTCTTCCTCTTTATCTGCTAAGTTCAAGATAAAATCCATACTAAGCTAAAAAATAAATTGTAAAGCTTAATAAAATATCTAAACATTTAATAAAAAAAATTATAGAATATAGCTAAATTATTTTATGCCGTTCGTTCATAAAACTGTTCTCTATTTATCAATTGTCATCAATCTTCATCTAGTTTTGTTATTAGTAATTTATACGTTTAAAAAGTGTATTACTTTTTTTAATTCAATTTACTACATCTGTAAACTAACATTAAATACAACAAAATAAGGGTAAATTATCATGGGTATTATAAGTTGGATTATTCTAGGATTAATTGCCGGTTGGATTGCTAAATTTTTCATGCCTTTAGGCAGTGTTGGGGTAGTGAAAACCATTCTACTCGGTATCGCGGGAGCCTTGGTAGGAGGATATATAAGTACTTTCTTCGGCTGGGGAAGCGTCACTGGATTCAATTTCCCAAGTTTGTTTATCTCAGTATTAGGGGCGATTTTATTAATCTATCTTTATCGTCTTTTCAGATAAAAAATTCGTTTCAAATCAAAATTGGCGGATTTCTTCCGCCAATTAATTAATGCAATTATCAAAATAATTCTTATCGATAATTCAATGAATTTTATTTTTTGGTTTAGCATCAGTTACCATACTCACCGCTTTTAAACCTACGCCTGTAGCATCAAAAAACCGAATGGCATAAATTAGATTCCTTTCATTTTCGTTGTAAAGATGTTAATAAGTAATTTCGTCGTATGGCGATTTTTGTTATATTAATCTCCAAAATCACTTATTAATAAATAGTAAACTAGAATGCTTAAAATATTCAATACATTATCTCGAGAAAAAGAAGTATTTCAATCCATTACCCCCAATAAAGTCGGGCTTTATGTCTGTGGTGTGACGATTTACGATCTTTGTCATATTGGTCATGGGCGCACTTTTGTCGCATTTGATGTTGTTTCCCGTTATCTGCGCTTTTTAGGCTATGAGT
>CAMLAI010000020.1 GCA_946477995.1 uncultured Gilliamella sp.
TACGATTAAAAGATCCGCTTAAACAAAAACAGCTATTAAAAGGATTGGTGCAGTTGTCAGAAGAGGGGGCTGTACAGGTATTTAGACCCTTATCTAACAATGATTTGATTGTCGGAGCGGTCGGTGTTCTGCAATTTGATGTTGTGGTTGCGCGCTTAAAATCGGAATACAATGTAGAAGCCATTTATGAACCGGTGAACGTCACAACCGCCCGTTGGGTAGAATGTAGTGATGTGAAAAAATTGGAAGAATTTAAACGTAAATGTGAACAAAATTTAGCGCTGGATGGTGGCGATAATCTTTCTTACATTGCACCAAGTATGGTGAATTTGAATTTAACACAGGAACGTTATCCGGATGTTGAATTTAGAAAAACACGTGAGCATTAATGTAAACTTCATTTATCCGTTTTTGGTATAACCGATAATGCTAATTAAGAAGAGCTAGGTGACTAGCTCTTATTTAATCTTCTTCAACATCAAGCCCATTAATAGCAAAACCATCGAAAGAACTCCAGTTTGAAAATACTTCAGTCAAGGCATTAATCATGCCAAATAGCTCATCTTCATTACCTTCAAAGCTAATTTCTGTGAAGTCCACTATATGATCAGTTGAATTAACATCAGAATTCTCATCATTTGACCCTTCTTCGATTTCACTATTCGTTTGGTCATAGGAGTAATATTTTTCGAATTCTTCACTGAGTATACCATTTTCAAGGGCAATGACGATTTTATGAAGATTTTCATCTCCCCATGATAACCATTTAGCACTGATATCATAAATCAGTTCATAATCAGTACGATAAACCATAATAATATATTTTAAGGAATAAGGTTCAATATACTGGATAATTTGCTTGCTTTGATTAATATCTTTTAACCAAAATGGGACTACAATCTCAATTTTTCCTCCCCAACTTTCACTCAATTTTTTTATCGCTTGCGCCCATTGTTGCCAAATCAGATCTTTATTTTGGTCATAATCACTTAATAAATAGGGCTCTATATCATATTGAATTCCAGCAAGACAAGGTTTATTTATACGTCGCTGACAGAATTGCTTAATTATTTGATTACGTTCAATCGCATTTTGTAAACCACTTTCAAGTATCATTTCTGCTGCTCCTTCAACAGCAATGATCTCAATACCATTTTGAAATGCGATGTCTAAAAGATTTATTAGCTGTTCTTCATATTCAATTTGCTGGTTTTCAATAAATAATTGTAAATAAATCTGATTGATCCCTTTTGATTTTATCTTTGTGATAAATTGGTTAGGTGAGTTATTCCATGTGGTTGCTTTCCAATTCCACATAGCAAGATTGCGGTTTTTTTCCGGATAAGTTAAGTTATCAATCAGTGTATTTGAATGTGTTGATTGTTCAATGTCCAGTTTTGGAACATTTGAACTATCTGGTTGAGCGGATGGATCAAGTGATAAGGGTTGATTTTGATCAATCATAATTGGAACCGGATCACTCATTGCTACCTGCTCAATAATTTGCGTTGTATTTACCACGGCGCTTAAAACCGAATCGCTATTAGGATTCGACAAATCATGTTGTAATGCCGTATCGTATTGGCTCGTTTCGGTGTTTTTAAGGTTGTTCAACATCGACACATTACCCGCAAAAGCCGCAGGCATGACAGTAATTAGAATAAATAGTACATTGCTTGATAGTCGTTTAATGTTATTTATCAAATTTAACTCTCTCCATTTTTCCCCAAGATAATTTACCTTTTTTCAAACGGAAGAAACCTTTAAATTTCCAATATAAACAGATTTGTCGATAGCCAAAATTATCAATTAGCGAAATAAAAAGTAGTGATACAAAATATCTGATTTTATCTAATCCTCTTAACAAAAGGCCGTCAATGGCAATGGCAGTCGAGGTGATTAAAATATTGTAACTAATAACAAGTAAAAAATAGGATAAAATTAAATTACCATCAACTACATCAAAATAACAAAAAAGGGGTAATAATACATAACCTAATAATTCAGCAATCGGCCCTAAAATATCGGTTAAAATCGAAAAGGGTAAAAGAATAAAACTTAATCTTTTATATTTTAACTTAAAAGTAAACTCCCGAAAATGCAAATAAGTTTGCAATGCACCGATATGCCAACGTATTCGTTGATTCTTTAATACTTTCCATTTTTCGGGTACTTGAGTCCAGCATACCGCAGTTGGGACATATTCTATTTTATAATTGGCTTTGGTATCATAGATTAGTTTATGTAATTTTACCGTAAAGTCAAAATCTTCACCAACCGAGTCAGCCGAAAATCCACCAATTTTTATGGCTAAATCTCGACGGAACAAGCCAAATGCGCCTGATATAATCGGTAATATTTTAATATGATTCCAGGCCACTTTAGCCATTAAAAATGAACGCATATATTCCAATGCTTGTAATTGAACAATGTACTTTCGTGATAGTTTTATTTTTGTTACCACCCCTTTATTAATCAAACAACTGTTTGCAACTCGAACGGTTCCACCCACGGCAATAGTTTTAGGACTGTAAATAAAAGGAATAACCGCTTTAGTTAATGCATCGGGTTCTAAAATTGAATCAGCATCAATGAGACAAACGATAGGGGCTTGACTTAAATTGATTGCCGCATTATGTGCATCGGCTTTGCCTCCATTGACTTTATCTATCACGCGAAGACGGCTATCTTTTTGAGAGATATAAACCCCTCTTATTTTGGCATGAGACAGGTGATTTTGTTCCACATTATTTAAATTATGAACGGTTTCTTGTAATCGAAAATGGTCATAAATTAATTGAAAAGTATTGTCGGTTGAGCCATCGTTAATCACAATAATATCAACATTAGGGTATTCCGTTGCAAGCATCGATTCAATACTATCGATAATGGTAACGCTTTCATTATAAGCAGGCATAATAATAGAGATAGCCGGTAAAATACCTTCATTCTTTTTAATATTCTGAATTTTTTTATCGTTATCTCGCGCTTTAATTAGTACATAAACAGAAATGATAAGTTGCAAAAAATAGATGAGCACTTGTAAAAGTCCGACAATCATTATGAGAATAACCAGCACTTCCATGCAAAGCTTGATTGCATAGTATAAATCATTGTTCATAAAGTTTACCCGTGTTTAATTTTGAAAATATTGTTGTTTTTATCGAGGATATGGACAAATCGCTTAGTCGTAAAATCAAAATATTCTGTTATCAATTCTTCAATACTACATATCTTTTCTTGATAGCAGAATTCATTAATGAAATTAAGTAGATAACAGCTGTGAATAATACCGGAAGAACTATTTTGTAAATCGATTAACGATTCATAAAACGCCCGCATATAATCGCGTCTATCTTCTTTGGCTAACATAGCGTAAGGCGTGATATAATTTATAGAAATTTGGGTTAAGATGTTAGATAGATTATCAACAATTTTGCTAAATTGTTGATTTGCTAGTTCGGTTTCAAACTCTAAAAGCTTATAGGATGGAACTAATCGTAAAAAACAAAATAGACCATTTTGCGATATTGAATTAGACAATAAGATTATGAGTTCAGCAAGAGTCACGTTAGGATTACTGATCGCTAAACTCAGCGCTGCTGCAACAGCAACTTCTTGGTTATGGTTTTCACAAGCATGTTTCAACGCCGCAAAGGTTTGTGTGGAAGGGTAGTAAGACAACATGTTTGCGGCATCAATGCGTTCTTTCGTCGTTCCTTTTTTTAATAAAGTGCGCAATTTTTTTTGAAATACTTCATTTTCAAACAGCGGTAATACCGGTTCAAGCTCATTGAACTGTTTTTCAGCAAAAAAAGCGGCAATTAAGTCAACGGAATTTAATGCATATTTCGATATTTTGCTTGCATAAAAGGCGTTTACTTTACTTTTTTGTGCAATCAAATCGATTAATTTTAGTTTTAAATCATTAAATCTTTTCCGATGATATCTTCGGTCAAGATAAATTATTGACGTGATAAAAACAATTATCAGACCAGCAAAAATCATACTGACATTGTAAATATTCATATACCGTATTAAAATGTCCATTTTATACCACATCCTAATGTTTTCTTGTTGTACAAATTACGGTTGCGGTTGGTGTCTTTTCGACCTTCAGCAGTGTAGTTAAATTGAAGACTTAATCTGTCAGAAACATCATACGTTAGACCCACGAAATGTGCTTTCGCCTTGATTAATGAATGATTATAGCGGTTAGAACGATCTGATGTTTCTTGAGCATTTGAGTAACCGATAAATAGATGCAATTTTTCGATTGGTGTTGCGGTTAGCTTAATTAGAAAACCGTTGGTATGATTATTATCCTGATCATAAGTATTGTACCACTTACCGGCAATTGATAATCGGTCATTCAAGAAGTATTGCTCAATCCCTGGCGTAATACTTTTAATATTTCCGTCGTTGTAGTGGTCGAACTTTAAATCCAATGTGATATGAAGGGAATTAAAATATTTATTTGTTGATGATAATAATACATAGTCAGCACCACTTGCTAAAGTATAACGTGCAAAGAATTTTTTCGACGTCGCGGTAAAGCCTGATAAGTAGCCGTAAGCACGATCATTTAGCGTATGCCAAAATGTTGTACCAATTCTTTGATCATTCATATTAAAACGATGAGATTGAGCAACATGACCTGTAATCGTACTTGTTTTAGATAGTTTGTAAGATAGCGCAAACTCCATTTCGTTCCAGTCAGCATAAGATTTTGTTAAATGACTATGAGTACCAGCAACATTGAGTGTCCAATAATGAATCGATTTTTTGATGTCAGTGATTGTTTTTTTTAATGTTAACAATTGGGTATCATTGGGTGATTGCGTTAAATAGTGATTGAGTAGTAATTCAGCTTCACTTGGATTATCAATATTTTGTGCTAACACAACGCTGACCAATCCGTATTGGGCATCGACATAATTGGGGGCTAAGACTAAAGCCTTGTGAAACGCTTGTTTTGCTTGATCTAAGTTTTTCAGTGCATAATAGTTAAATCCAAGTTGGACAAGTATGTCTGAATTAGTTGGTGATAGTACAAGCGCAGATTCTAATTTTTGCGCAGCGAGATTAAAATTTTGCATTTTTTTTGCTTCAATGCTTTCATTTAATAATTGTTCTGCTTTGATTGCGTTATTTCCATAAATTGGGTTTGCTAATATAGTAGAACTGTAGGCAAAAAAACTTAGCATTAAGACTAACTTATAAGACATAAAACCACCTTAATTCAATATATTTCAAAATCTATGTTTTTATTTTTATTTGTGTATGAATCAAAGCACTATTGAAATGATGTAAATTAATCAATGAGTTGTTCTGAATCAGCAAAAAATAGAAATCTTAGGTAATATCACAGGATGATGTAATTTTAATTACATGGTTTAGGTTATCCAAACGCGTGGATTATATAAAATACATATAACAAAGAATAGAAATATTTGGTGTAGTTTTGTTTAGTTTGATAGCTATTGTTTATTTATGTTTTTTTGCCCTTAATTGTTGAATTAAGACTATAATAGTTTTTTAAATGGGAAAATTATATGAATAAGATGAAAATTAAATTGATTATTTTTACTGCGTTAGGATTCATTATTTCCAACTCTTCTAGCGCAATTGATAATAAGCTTGTTCACCCTGTATTACTGGAAAAGGTACAACAAAGTGAACGAGATAAACGTCAATATGAAGTGATTGAGTTACCAAACAAAATGCAGGTATTACTGGTGTCTGATCCCAATGCAGTCAAATCGCTTGGCTCACTAGCGCTACCGGTTGGTTCATTGCAAGATCCAAAAGCACAGCAAGGCTTAGCGCATTATACTGAGCACATGGTACTTATGGGCTCAAAAAAGTATCCTAAACCAGCAAGTTTTTCTAAATTTTTAAGCCGTCACACCGGCAGTTATAATGCAAGTACTGCCGCACATCGTACTGCATTTTATTTTGAAGTTGAAAATAGTGCTTTTGATAAAGCATTGGATTATTTAGCTGATGCCATTGCCGAGCCTATCTTAGATCCTAAATTTGCCGATAAAGAACGCAATGCCGTTAATGCCGAATTGACTATGGCACGATCCAATGATGGTTTTAGAATTGAACAAGTTAATGCTGAAACCATTAATCCCGAACATCCTGCATCACAATTTTCAGGGGGGAACTTAGAAACATTAAGTGATAAGCCAGACAGTAAACTACAAGATGCCTTAGTCAATTTTCATCACGATTATTATTCTGCCAATATTATGGTCGGGGTCATTTACAGTAATCAATCGATAAATAAATTGGCAAAATTAGCCGAAGATACCTATGGAAAGATTCCCAATCGCCATACTATTGCGCCAAAAATTGATAAGCAGGCAATGACGTCGGATTCGTTAGGTAAACAAATTTATATGATTCCTGCACAACCTAAAAAGTTGTTGTTATTGCAATTTCCCATTGAAAACAATTTAGCTAAATTTGCCGATAAAAGTGATGAATATATCACTTATTTAATTAGTAACAGTAGCCAAAATACATTATCTGACCAACTTCAAAAACAAGGATTAATCGAAAGTATATCCTCCTCGATTTCACCTAATCGATATGGCAATAGTGGTATTTTTAGTATTAATGTCAGTTTAACCGATGCAGGGCTTAGCCAGAAAGATAAAGTTATTGGCGCTATTTTTAATTATTTGCAGTTAATTCAAAAAGAAGGTGTAACCGAAGCTTATTATGAGGAGTTTAAGAAAGTTTTAGATTTAGGATTTAAATATCAAGATATTGAACGGGATATGTCCTATGTTGAATGGTTATCGGATCAGATGTTGCTATATCCAATTCAAAATGTTCTTAATTCAGATTATATTGCAACGCATTTTGATAAGTCTGCAATTATCGCCCGACTAAAAAGTTTAACTGCCGATAATGCCCGGATATGGACGATTTCACCGAATCAAGCAACCAATAAAACCGCTTATTTTGTTGAAGCGCCTTACAAAATTGATAACATTACTAAAGAAGAAAAATTAAATTGGACAGCGTTAGGTAAAGATTTCTCGTTTACCTTACCAGCGCTCAATCCTTATATCCCCGATGACTTTTCGATTGTAAAGCAAAGTGAAACTCCATTACCAGCCGTTGAGTTTAACAAACGGGGAAATCATATTCATTTAGCTAGTCAATATTTTAAACAAGATCCGAAAGCTGCCATAGTGGTTTCATTGCGCAATAACGAGGCATTTAAAGATGTAAAATCACAGGTCATTTTTTATTTACTTGACTATATTGTCAGTCGAAATTTAGCGCAGTTAGAATTTCAGGCTGGTGTCGCAGGTATGTCTTTATCATGTTCGGGTGATAATGGACTAATGATCACTGCAACAGGCTTTAACCAACATCTGCCAGATATGATAACCGCTGTCTTAAATAGCTATCAAAATGTTAATATTGATGAGCAAAGTTTAGCATTAGCGAAATCCTGGTATCTTCAAAAACTTGATGCCGCCGATCATGCTAATAGTTATTTATTATCGATGCAACCAGTTAAAGCTTTATCTTATATTCCTTACTTCGAACGCAGTGATAAACGCCGAATAACAGCGGATATCAGTGTGAATGATGTATTGGCTTATCGTGATAAGTTACTGTCGAAATCCGTTCCTTATATGATCAGTTTAGGGAATATATCGAACGATAATTCACTCAAACTTTATCAGGAAATACAAAAAACGTTGGATGCGAATATCGAGTTTGAACCAAAACCAACGATAAAAATAACATCGACGCAGACAGCAAAAATTACGCAACATGCAACTTCGAGCGACAATGCTTTAATGATTGGATATATTCCAGCGAATTATAGTGAAATCGAGGGACAAGTTTTAAGTTATACGCTGACCAAAATGATTGAACCTTCTTTTTATGAGCAGTTGCGCAGTAACGAGCAGCTTGGTTATGCCGTGTTTACCATTCCGTTTACCATAGGTGAATCGTCAGGATTAGGATTTTTAATTCAAAGTAATCAGTATGATCCTGATTATTTACTTAAACGCTATCAAGATTTTTATCCTAACATGTTAAGTAAATTGAAAGAATTATCCGATCAAGATGTTGAGCAATATAAAAAAGGCGTGCTCAATGAATTGACAATGCCGCCACAAACGCTAGAGGAAGAATTAAATCTTTATCTGTCAGATTATCGTTTATCACGCTTTAAATTTGATTCACGTGAGAAAAAAATCAATCAATTGAAAAAAATTACCCAGCAAGATTTGATTAACTTTTATACCCATTCTGTTATGGAGCATAAAGGTTTAGTACTAGCTTCGCAGGTACTGGGTAAACCATTAGAAGGTTCCAAAGTACCACAAGCTATTAATGGTAATGAGTTGACGGATTTTGACAATGCTTCAAGTTTACAACATTCTTTGTTAAGTGAAATGACTAAATAATTTTGATGTTAATAAGGTTTGTTAAAACAGAATGTAAAATCAAATAACTGAAATAAAAATAAGGTAATTTTCACCGAAATTACCTTATTTTTTTATCTGAATTTTTAGTTAAATTGAATATTAATGGTAATAATCAATAGTATTATCTTCATTATGGTGGTCATTTGAACCCGGTATCGCTCGGGATCGTTCGATTGGCACGTAACTACCACTTGGCGTTTCAACTTGGCATTCACTTAAATAGATTGAGTATTTGGTGTTGGCATGCATACTTTCACCACGAAAATAACAGTGAACCGCACTAAATAAGTGATTTCGACACAATATTGCAATAGCAAGCCAAACCACAAGAATAGCAATAGCCACCCATTTTAAACGCCGCCAAAGAAACGACCAAAATCCTTGTTTACGAAAACGGCAATAAACAAAAATGAGGATAATAACGGCAACAAATCCTAATGCTTCAAATAACCAAAATAGCCACATACCATTTTCTCCTGAATTAGCTATAATTTGTGACTATTTTATACTAAGTTACAACCATGATCCATTGCGAATGATACCCACAGCTATGCCTTCAATAGCAAAATTTTGTTGTTCAAGATCAACCAAAATCGGAGAAAATTCACTATTTTCGGCAATCAAATGTACATATCGACCTTGACGAGATAAGCGTTTAACTGTCACTTCATCTTCAATGCGTGCCACAATAACTTGTCCATTTTTAACATCCTGAGTTTTATGCACCGCCAGTAGATCACCATCCAATATACCGATATCTTTCATTGACATTCCCTGTACACGTAATAAAAAATCGGCATTGGGTTTAAATAAATTGGGATCCACTTGATAATAACTTTCAATATGTTCTTGAGCAAGAATCGGTGAACCGGCTGCTACTTGACCAATAAGCGGTAGACCTTCCGCTTCATTTTTTTCATGATTTTCAAGTAACAGGCGGATACCTCTTGATGAGCCGGCAATCATTTCAATAGCGCCTTTTTTGGCTAAAGCTTTTAAATGCTCTTCTGCTGCATTAGCTGAACGAAAACCTAATATTTTAGCTATTTCTGCTCGTGTTGGTGGCATTCCGGTAGTCTGAATATTATCTTTGATTAAATCATAAATTTGCTGTTGGCGTTCAGTTAATGGTCTCATTCGATTTTCCTGTTTATTTATACAGATATATGTGATTATATACAGCTAAGTTAATAATGCAAACCCTTTCTTTCATTGATTTTTATTTTATTTCTGCTCAACGAGGTTTAATTGTGTTTATTAAGGTGAATGTTATCTGACTTTTGTTACAAAATAACTGAGGTTGAATTTTAACCTGTATATCAACAATAAATGATAATAGTTTAAATATATTCATAATGTTATAAAAAATGATTGTGCGTTTAATTTTGTATATTGGATTGGACTGTTTTACGATGTGTTTTCCTTGTTTTGTTTCAGAGATTAAGGTTATATAATGAAGGTCAGTAGTATGATATACTACGCAAAATTGTTTTTTTAATTGGAATTGTCTCATGCCTTATGTTGTTGCACTCAGTGGTGGAAT
The DNA here is from genome assembly GCA_946477995.1 of uncultured Gilliamella sp. Lineage (GTDB taxonomy): Bacteria > Pseudomonadota > Gammaproteobacteria > Enterobacterales > Orbaceae > Gilliamella. The sequence continues at coordinate 10,015 of CAMLAI010000020.1, forward strand.
TGCCAGTGGTAAAAGTACCATTGCACATCTATTTGCTGATTTAGGGGTTCCAATTATTGATGCTGATATTATTGCTCGCCAAATTGTAAAAAGTGGCACCTTAGCATTTTCTCAAATTGTTAAACATTTTAGTCAAGAAATTGTCTTACCTGACGGTGAATTGGATCGTCGTCAATTAAGAGAAATTATTTTTAATAATGACCATGAACGTCTTTGGTTGAACAGTTTATTACATCCGATTATACAGCAAGAAACCCAAGCTCAAATTGAAAAGCAAACTGCTGATTATGTCATTTGGGTGGTACCATTACTTGTTGAAAATAATTTACATCATTTTGCTGATCGCGTATTAATGATAGATATACCTGAATCATTGCAATTAGAACGTCTTATGAATCGTGATCATATTGTTGAGTCATTAGCACGAAAAATGATATTTTCACAGGTTTGTTCTGGCAAACGTTTGTCGTATGCTGATGATATTATTATTAACAATGATGATTTAGATTCATTAAAACAGCAGGTTTGTAAATTACATCAACAATATTTAAAAAATTCAAAAATTAAGAATGGATAAGTATGAATAATATTATTTTTGAACATCCTTTAAATGAAAAAATGCGTACTTGGTTACGATTAGAATTTTTATTAAAACAAATTAATACGCATTGCCATTTGAATGAAAATAATGCGCTACTCTTTTTCCATGCCTTATCTGAACTTCTTGAGATAATAGAGCGTAGTGATGTCAAAGGGGAACTCATTAAAGAAATTGAATCACAAAAACAAAAACTGATTTCATGGATGAATATTGATGGTGTTGATAAGGATCTAATCAGTGATTTAATCCTCCGATTCGATTCGTTTTTAGTCAAATTTAATGCAACCACTCGTTTAGGGCAGTCATTAAAAGACGACCGTTTTATTACGTCAATAAGGCAACGTTTAACCATTCCGGGTGGGTGTTGTAGTTTTGATCTGCCTTTCTTTTATTTATGGTTGAAACTGTCTCAAGAAACACGAAACCTTCAGGTAAGAAATTGGCTGCAACAGTTGTCTTTATTAGATGAGGCATTATCTTCTTGTATGCAACTTATAAGACAGCTGGGCGAGTTTAAAAAATATCATTGTAGTAACAATTTTTTTCAAGAAACTAACGGAGAAATTAACTTAATTCGTGTTCGTGTTTCATTAGATAAAAATGTTTATCCTCAAGTATCGGGGCATATGTCACGGTATAGTATCCGTTTTTTACCCCTTGAAACTTGCGAAAACACAACACATGATTCGATTGAATTTGAACTAGCTTGTTGTTAGTTATGGTAGAGTCTATTTTTGAAGAAACTGAAATGAGTAATCAAACACACACTTTTGTAAATTGTCCGACTTGTCAAAAACAAGTTGAATGGTCAGACGTTAGTCCTTATCGACCTTTTTGTAGTAAACGTTGCCAACTTATTGATCTCGGTGACTGGGCAACGGAAGAACACCGTATTGCTGATAAAGAGATAAGCGAACAAGATCATTGGAGCGAAGATGATAAATTCAACTCTTTAGGTAATCAGTAATGAAAATTTTGGGTATTGAAACATCTTGCGATGAAACAGGGGTGGCGATTTATGATGATCAACATGGATTGCTTGCCAATCAACTTTATTCACAAGTCAAGTTACATGCTGATTATGGTGGAGTGGTACCGGAACTTGCATCACGTGATCACATTCGTAAAACCGTACCACTGATTCAAGCGGCCTTAAAAGAAGCTAATTTAACTTCGCGCGATATTGATGGTGTGGCTTATACGGCTGGGCCTGGATTAATTGGAGCATTAATGGTGGGAGCCTCGATTGGGCGATCACTCGCTTATGCGTGGAATGTGCCTGCGATTGCCGTCAATCATATGGAAGGTCATTTACTTGCCCCTATGCTTGAAGATAATCCGCCAGCGTTTCCTTTTGTGGCTTTATTAGTTTCAGGGGGACACACTCAACTTTTCAGTGTGACTGGAGTAGGGGAATATCAGCTACTTGGCGAATCCATTGATGATGCAGCAGGTGAAGCATTTGATAAAACTGCTAAATTGCTAGGGATTGATTATCCTGGAGGAGCGAAATTATCAAAATTAGCTGAGCAAGGCTTATCTTCTCGATTCCATTTTCCTCGACCGATGACAGATAGACCAGGTTTTGATTTTAGTTTTTCTGGTCTTAAAACAGCCACAGCCAATACCATTCATCAGCATAGTCAAAATAATGCGATTGATGAACAAACCAAAGCCGATATTGCCCGTGCTTTCGAAGATGCGTTAGTCGATACTTTGGTCATTAAATCCCGACGAGCACTTGATCATACGGGATTTAACCGTTTAGTCATTGCTGGTGGTGTGAGTGCCAATAAGCCTTTGCGTGACAAATTAACACAATTAATGCAACAGCGAAAAGGACAAGTTTTTTACCCTAGAGTTGCGTTTTGTACCGATAATGGTGCGATGATAGCTTATGCTGGTATGATTCATTTGCAATCTAAAGAAGGTAATGAACTGGCTATTGAGGTAAATCCTCGATGGGCTTTAAATATATCCAACAGTTAGTGTTGGATATATTTAGTTGGTTTAGAAAAGAGCATGTTTAATTATCTGAATTAGTGAGTTTATTGGTGTTTTCAGATTGCATTGCAACGAGTTTTTCTAGATTTCTATTGATACTAAAAGTCACACAGATTAATTCGAAGCCAATACGTGTAACAATAGCCCCGCTAATTAAACAGAACAATCCATAAAAAAAATTACCTTGGAATATATTGAATAAACAACTCAGAACGACGCAAGTTAACGATAACCAGTACAGAATGGTTAATATACTTGGCATGATTAAACGATTAAAGAAAAGTAAATCTATAGGTTTAAAATCTTTCATATCTTTCCCCAATGTAGTTTCACATAAATTTAGGTTATTAAAGCATATAAAAAGCTAAACTATAGGATGATTATCTAAAATAATCGTTGTATATTAGAGTACATTTTTTAGAGGAAATCAATGCAATTAAAGATTAAATATTTATGAAAACTTATATTACTGGCAAAGATGCCGCACTTGAAGATTCAATCCACTATTTCCATCAACAATTAGCTAAATATCAATTAGACGTTAAAGAGGCGTCTTGGCTTAATCCCGTTGCTAATGTTTGGTCAGTTCATATACAAAATACCCAATGTCCTTTATGCTTTGCTAATGGTAAAGGCGCAAGTAAAAAAGCCGCACTTGCATCGGCTTTAGGTGAATATTTTGAACGGTTATCAACTAATTATTTCTTTTCTGATTTTTATTTGGGAAAACAAGCAGCAACGGCTAATTTTGTTCACTATCCAACGGAAAAATGGTTTGCAGTGCCTGAGGATAATACTTTGCCAGAAGGCCTGTTATCGGAAAAATTATTACAATTTTATGATCCAGAACAAGAATTAAACGCAACCGATCTCATCGATTTACAGTCAAGTAATCGTGAACGTGGTATTTGTGCTTTACCATTTGTTTCTCAAACAGATCAAACAATTGTTTATGTTCCAGTAAACTTAATTGCTAATTTATATGCTTCAAATGGTATGTCTGCCGGTAATACACGTAATGAAGCCAGAGTGCAAGGTTTATCTGAAATTTTTGAACGCTACGTTAAAAATAAAATTATTGCTGAAGCAATCAGTTTACCGACGATTCCAAAAGAAGTGATTGATCGCTACCCAAGTGTGTTAGCATCAATTGAATCACTTGAAAATGAAGGATTTCCACTTTATTGTTTTGATGCGTCTCTCGGCGGTAAATATCCTGTGATTTGTGTGGTGTTGTTTAATCCTCACAATGGCACTTGTTATGCTTCTTTTGGTGCTCACCCTAATTTTGGTGTTGCACTAGAAAGAACGGTGACCGAACTATTACAAGGCAGAAGTTTAAAAGATCTTGATGTTTTCTCACCACCAAGTTTTGATAATGATGAAATTGCGGATTTAAGTAACTTAGAAACCCATTTTATTGATTCAAGTGGTTTAATATCATGGGATTTATTTAAACAACAAGCCGATTTTGAATTTGTAGATTGGGATTTTTCGGGAACAACCGAACAAGAATTTAATAATCTTATGGCTATTTTCCATGAACAAAATACCGAAGTATTAATTATGGACTATGAGCACTTAGGGGTATATGCTTGCCGTATATTGGCGGTCGGTATGTCCGAAATTTATCCACCTGAAGATCTTTTAATTGCCAATAACAACATGGCGATACATCTTCGTGATCTTATTTTATCACTACCAGTAAAAAACTATTCTGCTGAACAATATCTTGCCATTATTGAACAATTGGATGAAGAAGGATTAGATGATTTTGCACGAATTCGTGAACTGCTTGGTATCGCTACAGGCAAAGATAACGCTTGGTTAACATTACGAGTTGGTGAGCTAAAAGCAATGCTTGCATTAGCCGCTCAGGATTTAGAACAGGCTAAACTATGGATTGATTGGACGATAGAAATGAATGAATCTATTTTGTCAGCTGAAAGAAATCATGATTATCGTTGTTTACAAACGTTGGTGAATTTTATTCTTCAACGTGATGCAAGCCAATTCCGTGATTATCAAAAGGCCTTTAATAAAATGTATGGTCAAGCTTGTGTTGATAAAATGTGGCAATATGCCCTTGGCGAAAAAACATTTTACGGTCTAAAAGACGCTTTAGTGACCGCTAAATCAGTTGATGATGATGTTGAACAATTTGCCATGCATCAAAAATTATTAGCTGTGTATCATAAATTGCATCAAGCTATGCAATAAAGTGCTATAAAGTTAATTAATTCATCCACCCAATTAAATTGGTGGATGAATTAAACGTTAAGCTTGTCTGGCAAAGTCGGCAGCTTGCTTAACCAGTTCTTCACTCGGTCTTACTCCCGTATATAAGTAAAACTGTTCAAGGGCTTGTAAAACTGCAACATCTGCGCCTGAAATCCTTATTTTATTTAATCGATTGGCATAACTCATCAAAGGTGTTTCAACCGGCATGGCAACCACATCAAAAACAATATCGGCATGGTTAATCATGCTGTCTGGAAAAGCTAAATGATTTTCCTCATTTCCGCCCTGCATCCCGATAGGCGTGACATTAATTATCAATTTTGCTTGTTCGGGTGAAATTTCAATTTCATCTTTTACCCAACGATAATTGTATCGTTTTGCTAACGCTTCTCCTTTTTCTTGATTACGTGCAGCAATAATTCCATGGGTAAAACCTGCATCGAAAAAGGCGCCAATCACGGCATTAGCCATACCACCACTGCCTTTTAATACAAATGGGGTCGTGTTATCAATATGATGTAAAGCAATCAGTTTTGCAACAGCGATATAGTCTGTGTTATAGCCTTTCAAATGATAGTCAGTATTCACAATAGTGTTAACTGAATGGATAGATTTAACGGATTCATCGAGTTCATCAAGAAATTCAATGCAGGCTTCTTTATAAGGCATAGAAATGGCGCATCCACGAATTGCTAACGCTTTAATGCCATATATTGCATCTTTTAAATTATTAGTCGTAAAAGCTTTATAAAGATAATTGAGATCGAGTTTCTCATATAAAAAGTTATGAAATCGAGTTCCAAAATTGCTTGGTCTGGCAGCCAATGACATACAAACAATCGTATCTTTATTGATAATTCTTGCCATTTTTATTGTTCCTTGTGATCATATTCATCTATTTTTTAATTTTAACACTTTCTCGATTTAGACGTATTGAATTATGGTAGCAAATAATACAGGCCCTAACATACAACAAGAAAAAGCCACCGTTAGCACAATGATCTATCTTTATTGCCACAAACAGCATCATGTTCCTAACAATCAGCTATGTGATGAGTGTAATGATTTATTAAAATATGCAATGCAACGCTTAACCTTATGCCGATTTGGTGAGGATAAAACAACCTGTGAACGTTGTCCAAAACATTGTTATCGTAAAGATTATAAACAAAAAATAAAGCAAGTGATGCGTTTCTCAGGCCCAAGAATGATGATTTATCATCCTATTATGGCCCTCAAACATCTTTATAAAAATTTGACTAAGCAATAATTTTCGCAATCAATTTTGCGACATCATTTAAGGTCACAAAGGATAAATGTGAAGGCGCTATTATAAAAATTAAAAAACGTTAAAATCCATATTTACCATTAAACAGGTTTAAATTTATATCCGTCTGTTTTAAAAAGTAAAAATTGGTTATAATGGCACACTATATTATATTGTTCAGATAACTCGTAAAATATCGTCATTATGATAATGGGTGTTCACAATTAAAAGTAGAGATAGTCATAAATAACTATTATCTGTTTTATTTAATGACATAAAACATAAGGATGATGAATATTTAAACATTTTGATCCATACGCAAATGAATGCGCTCACAATCAAAGTTATCGGTGATCATTTCATTAGCTATTAAAAAGTTTAAATATCTAAAGCCCTTTTTTAAGGTAATTTAATAATGAAGAAGATATCAATAATTTTTATATTATTAGCACATTTGTCGTTTGTTATTCAAGCCCAAGAGTATCAATATAATGATTTTGGTATCACCAAATCCTTTGAATTTGGACCAAGTAATTCTAAAAATTCATCAAATCAGCAACGTGATATTATAGAAGCGATCTATTTTGAGAAAGATGTACAATTATCATGGAACAGTAGTATTGACGATTTTGATATTGATTTCTTTTTTGTTAATAATAAAAACGATAAAAAAACGGTGGAAATTCTGGTAAATAATATCCAAAATACAGAGTGGGTTTATTTACCAACCAAATTGAAATTAAATGAATTAACTAAAGGAGATATTGCTTTTTTGTATCTTATACAACTTAAGAATATCGAGCCGAATAGTTGTTTGCATCACTATTTTGATGTTTACGGTTATTCAAATTCAAAGTATCCTGAAGGAATTTTGGATTATTTAGATTACAATCGTTTAGAAGTTCAAAATAAAATGCGGATTTGTTTATCAGATAAAGGCTATTTGTAATCAAGTTTAGCTAAATATTGATAAGTCATTGTCTCGGTATGCTCAAAAAGAGAGCGAAATCTTATACCGTCAATAAGTCGCACCATTTAATGAATTTTTTACCTTTCCTTGATAACCTAAATTTTTTAAAGTGCAGTGCCTTTAGTGGGTATCGTTAATTTTAGGGTATCAACGCCTTCTAGTTGCAGAAGTTTAATTTTTTTATCAATGCCACCTGCATAACCGGTTAAACTGCCGTTACTGCCAATGACTCGATGACAAGGAATAATAATGGATAGTGGATTACGCCCAACTGCACCGCCGACAGCTTGGCTTGACATACTTGCAAGTTGATTGGTTTTCGCAATTTGTTTAGCTATATCGCCATATGTGATGAGTTCACCATAAGGAATTTTACAAAGAATATCCCAAACTTGATGACGAAAAGACGTACCAATCGGGGCTAAATCAAGTTGATTGATAGCCGGATTTTTTCCTGAAAAGTAGTGATCAAACCATTTTTTTGTGTGGTTAAAGATGGGTAAGTTAGGTTTGCTTTCAAGGGGAGCATTGACGGTATCACCAAAATATTTTTGTCCTTCAATCCATACAGCAACAAGTTGATTGTTTCGGCTTGCCAGCGTAATTAACCCTAATGGTGAAACGTAATCGGTTGAATAAAACATATAAACCTTAAAATTTGGAGCTCAACATTAAAATTAAATTATGCTTGTTTATTCACTAAATTTCTAGTTTTTTGTTGATATTGCCAATTACATTTTGTTATTTGGCTTACCTAAGCAAGCCAAATAAAATTAAGACGTTATTTTGTGCTTTGTTTTCCTTTTTCGACATAACTCATATCGCCAAAACTTTCGACAATAAATTTACCTTCATCGGTATAACGAATTTTAGTAACACTGGCATTGCCTAATGGAGAGGTGATTGGAGCATCAAGCAGATCTTCTACCATAGACATAATCGCAATACCATGTGAAACAACTAATACATTACCACCGCCTTGTGCTTTTGCTGATTCAGCAATGGTTTTTAATGCGACTTCCATTCGTTTTTTAACTTGCTGATAATTTTCTGCTTGTCCTGATTTTTCAACCGCAGCCACGGCATCTAACATTTTCTGTAGTGTTATTTTACCTTTGGCAAGATCAGCCATTAAATCTTTGTCAGAAGGATATCCTAAATGTTGCGCAGCAGGATTCCACATATTGGGATCTAGATCGCCTTCAAAATCGCCAAAGCAGGCTTCACGCAGTGCTTCCATTTCATTAATTGCCAACGTATCACCTTTACTTTCTAAAATAATACGTGCAGTTTGTCGTGCACGGCCTAAGTCACTTGAATAGGCAGTAATAAATTCGACATCTTTTAAGCCTTGTCCTAATTGTTCAGCAACTTCTATACCAGACTGAATTAATGGTGTATCAGACCATCCTTGAGCACGATGAACGTTGTTAAACATGGTTTTACCATGACGGGTTAAATAGATAGTCACTTCACTGGCAAAAGTTTGTGAAATTGATATGACCATAACAAAAAGTAGGCTAATAAATTGAATTGATTTTTTCATGTTTTATCCTTTATTTAACAAAAATTTTAAAATAAATTAAATCGATAATCGATAACGGTTTCCGCTGATAAGGTTGGGGAACGTTGTGCTCTTCCATGTTTTAGGTTTGGTGTCGCATCTGAGGCACTCATCGTTTTGTAAGACCATCCATAACCAAATTTAGATAAAATCGAGAGATTTTTAAACATGCCAGAACTCGGTTTCCAAATATTAAAAATGTTGATCTCACCATTTTTTAATCGGTCATGCTTATAATTAAATTTAGCATAGTTCATATACAATCCAGTGGTATTATCCTTAATAAAATCATAATTTAATACGGCGGTGAAAACAAGTTCCCCATCGCGCATGTAATCTGCTGCTGCGGCGGCAAGTCCATTAAAACGACCACGGTTATTTTTACCGATATGGCGTCCATAATACCCAAGAGCGTTATGTTTATTTGCATCGGTATAGGCGAGCCCCACTTTGATGCTCCAGTCTTCTTCTTTCCATTCAATGTCGGTTGCATAGTGCCATGCATGGGAATCAAACTCTTTTCTATTTTGTTTCATGGCATCATAATTTTTCATCGCATAGCTACCATAAAATTGTGAACCCAAAGTTAAATTTTTAACGGGTTTATAAGATAATTCAATTGCATGCCGTCTTAAGTAATCTTTGGCGACACCATAAGAATAGTCGATTTTGGTATCACTATCTTTATAAGCCATTTCAACTGTTGAGATGTGATCAATGACTTTTTTACGATCGTTTGTTAAAAAGTGAACTTTTTGGGCGGATTCACGGGGTAGGGCACTGTCTAAACGACCAAATGAAAAAGCAAAGTCATCATATTTTAATATGCCACTAAATCCGAGATAGCTGTTTCGTGTTAAATGTTGTGAAGAGCTAATGATGCCTAAATCTTTCACACTATGCCAGCCCACTTTACCGTTAAAATTTATCCTATCTTCACCCAGTTTTATTTTTATATAACGCTGAGTAAATTTATTAAAGCCATGCGCATTGTGTTTACTATAACCTTTACCGTGGTTATAAAGTAGATTACGGGTTGCGAAATAGTCACTTGCACCCAGTTTTATTGCATTGTCATAAGTGACATCAAATCCAAGTGTATCAAACAGATAACCCGATTTATAATTGAACGTGAAAACTTGTCCCCAAGCACTGTGCACTTCTTTTGGTTGAGCGGCATTTTCTTTTAAATATTTCCAATGATTACGGGTAGAAAAATCAAGTTTACTATCGGTAATAAAAGCATTCTCTATAAAGCTAGGTTGTAAATGATTATTGGATATTGGGTTTGCGAGAACGGAATAAGACATGATATTAAATAATGCGAAGGTTAAATATCTTATTTTCATTTTTATATCCTTTTTTTAATTATCAAAAACCTAAATAGCCGGTTAAGCAAAGTTACCTCTAATGCTATTTAGGTTTTGCCTGCTGTAAGCAGTAACTTTCCAATTTTAGGTGTGACACAAAAGTTAAGATTTTAAAATTTCGCCTTTTGATGCAATCACCGCTTGATACCAGTAGAAACTTTTCTTTTTATAGCGTTTTAGCGTTCCCGAACCGTCTTGGTTTAAATCGACGTAGATAAATCCATAACGTTTAGTAACTTCGGCTTTTGAAGCACTAATCAAATCGATTGGTCCCCAACTGGTATAGCCCATCACTTCGACACCATCATCGATAGCTTCACGAATTT
>CAMLAI010000021.1 GCA_946477995.1 uncultured Gilliamella sp.
TCAAGGGCTGCGTATACTACGCTACACCTTTTTATTCGTCAAGATCTTTTTTCAATATTTTTGATCTTGCTCTCTAACACGTTCTTCGTTTGTTTTTCACTAACGCCGTGTCAGTGGATGCGCATTATAGGCACTTAAAAAATTCCTGCAAGTGTTTATTGCTATTTTTTTTCTGTTTGTGTTTTTTTTACTCATGGCGCTGTGAAAATAAACTAATTCTATACAAATTTTACAAACTTTCTTTATTTACTATTGATTATATAATTATAATTTTTCTATTTCAGTCTAACTTTTCAAGCATATTTTATATGCCTTTTACTTTTGCACATCCTGCAATTGTTTTATCTTTTTATAAAAAACCTCAATTTTTTCTATGACAGCCATAATTATAGGTAGTATGTCACCTGATTTTGAATATTTTCTTAGAATGAAAATAAAAAGTGATATGAGCCTTACTTTAATTATGGTATTTTTTATTTTGATCTACCAATAACAATAATTGTTGCTTTTATCTTTCACTTTATTATTCGTAATGAATTAATCAAAAATTTGCCGCATTTTCTATATAAATGATTTACTCATTATCTAAATTTTAATTGGCGTGAATATTGCTACCATCATTGGTTTATTGTCTTAACTTCTGTATTAATAGGTGCACTATCTCATGTAGGTTGGGATAGTTTTACTCACTTGACTGGCTTTTTTGTGAAACACTTTCCTTTTTTACAACAGATAATTTCACTAAAAAATACAGATATTCCAATCTATTAATTATTGCAACATAAAAGTGCTCTGATCGGATTAAGCTTAATATGCCTCTTTATTCTTAGGTTATCTGTCTTGATTGATAAGAAAAATAAAATTAGCTTCCTATATTTGGGTTCAGTATTTTTGATTTTTTTAAGTTGTTTTTCTCTTTTTTCCATCAATACTATTCATTGCTTTGCTCAAAGTGCGGTGAATTTTATCAATGCGCTATTTTTGGGATTAATTTTATCACCGCTTATCGTGAAAATTATACGGCATTAATTTTAAATGCCGTATAACAATAGTATTTTTAGAAAATTATGACTCTGCTTTTATTTTATTGGGTAAATCCGCCAAGCTGTCAATTACCCAATCAGCTTGCGCTAATGCTTCTTCAGTAATGGCATCACCGGTCTTGACTAAAACTGTTTTTTTAACACCTGCCTTTTTACCCGACAATAAATCCGATACTCTGTCACCAACCATATATGAACTTGCAATATCGATATTTAATTCCTTAGCTGCAGTTTGAATCATACCAGGACTCGGCTTACGACATTCGCATTTATCAATCAATGGATCGTGAGGACAATAATAGATTCCATCCAAATCTACACCGCGATCTTGTAATGACCAATCCATCCATTCTGTTAATGTATTAAACTGTTCTTCAGTAAAGATATTTCTAGCTATACCTGATTGATTGGTCGTAATCACCAACAAAAAACCCATTTTTTTGAGCTCTTGCATAGCTTCTATAACCCCATCAATAAAATCAAATTTATCAATGGTATGAACATAATTATAATCGACATTAATGGTACCATCTCGATCCAAAAAAATAGCAGGTTTCATGTTTACTTTTTTCCTTTTACTTAGGCATTACACCAATTCGTATAGCATATTATTGATTGACTTAGATGTCTAGACGTCTTAATATTCAGCTATCTACCCTTTGTCTATATATATTATGATACAATTACAGCATATTTCGAAAATATTTGAGCATAATAAGACCCCAATTCATGCTTTAAACGATATTTCCCTTCATGTTCCGCAAGGGCAAATCTATGGCGTTATTGGCAAATCAGGAGCGGGGAAAAGTACACTTATTCGATGCGTAAACCTACTCGAAAAACCGACTAGTGGTAAAATATTTTTTGATAATCAAGAAATTACTCACCTTTCTAACCGTAAGCTAATTGAAGTACGTCGAAAAATCAGTATGATTTTTCAGCACTTCAACCTGCTTTCTTCACGTACCGTTTTTGATAATATTGCTTTTCCATTAGAACTAAATAAAACACCAAAAGCGCAAATAAAGCAAAAAGTGACCGAACTGATTGAATTAGTCGGATTAAGCGAGAAAGCTCATGTCTATCCGGCTAATTTGTCTGGTGGACAAAAACAACGCGTTGCTATTGCTAGAGCGTTAGCCAGTGATCCAAAGGTATTACTATGTGATGAAGCAACTAGCGCATTAGATCCAGAAACAACACGCTCTATTTTAGCTTTATTAAAAGATATCAACCAAAAACTCGGTTTAACCATCTTATTAATCACTCATGAAATGGATGTGGTAAAACAAATTTGTGATCAAGTTGCCGTTATCAGTAATGGTAAATTAGTAGAACAATCATCGGTTGGTGAAATGTTTTCACATGCTAAAACTGATATTGCAAGGCAATTTATACAATCAACTTTACACTTAACTATCCCTGAGGACTATTTAGCAAGGCTATCACCTGAATATAAAGAAGGTTTAAATCCATTAGTAAGTTTAGAATTTACTGGTGTTTCAGTTGATTTGCCACTGTTATCACAAATTGCTAAAGAATTTGATATTGATAGTAACATTATCAGTGCTCAAATGGATTATGCTGGCGGTGTTAAGTTTGGATTAATGTTGACAGAAATGAAAGGCAAACCGAAAAGCACAGCATCAGCAATACAATTTTTAGAGAACAATAACACCAAAGTAGAGGTGCTCGGTTATGTTTAATTTTATTCCTTCGTTTAAACCTTTTGAATCATTATTTCGATTTTTAGCTGAACACGATTTTTGGGCAAACTTTGTGACTTTTTGCTCTTCTTTTAATGGCTTTAATGAAGCCATGTTATTCAAAATGGCACAAGCGACCGATGAAACCCTATACATGGTTATTTTGTCAGGTTTTTGGGGAACAGTGATTGGCTTACCAATAGGCATATTACTTTATACCACACGCAAAGGGCAAATTTTAGATTGTTACTTAGCAAATAACGCTCTTTCATTCATTACTAATGTATTTCGTTCCATACCATTTATTATTTTGATTGTCTGGATTATTCCTTTCACGACATTTCTTATGGGAACTTTTATTGGTAAACAAGCAGCAGTCGTACCACTGAGTATTGGTGTGTCACCTCTAATTGCACGAATGATCGAAAATGCCTTATTAGATGTACCAAAAGGATTAATCGAAGCAGCACGTTCAATGGGGGCAACACCACTACAAATAATTTATAAAGTTTTATTACCCGAATCATTACCTGTCATTGTTAATAGTATGACAATTACATTAATTACCCTAACTGGCTATATTGCTATGGCCGGTGCGGTTGGTGCAGGGGGACTAGGTCAACTAGCAATACAATATGGTTACAATGGTTATAAGCCTGCTATAATGAACACGGTTTTGATAATATTAATTATTATCGTATTTATTATTCAATTTATTGGCAATGCTATTGTAAAACGTGTTACTCATCATTAATTTTGGAGAAAATTATGTCTATTAAGAAGCTAGCACTTATCACTACTTTGGTGAGTGCATTTTTTTTAACGGGTTGTGATAATAAACAATCAAAAACAGAAGAAACTAAACCGGCAGAGCCTGTAAAAACTAACACGATTAAAGTTGGTGTGATTTCAGGCCCAGAACAAGAAGTTGCAGAAGTTGCTAAACAACAAGCTAAAGATCTTTATAACTTGGATGTAGAACTGGTTATTTTTAATGACTATGTCACGCCAAACCAAGCACTAAATGATGGCTTAATTGATGTTAACGCATTCCAACATAAACCTTATTTAGATGAACAAATGAAAGAACGTGGTTATAAATTAGCAGTAGTCGGCAACTCATTTGTTTATCCAATTGCCAGCTATTCACATAAATTAAAACCAATTGATAAATCAGCTGAAACTGGTGCCGGTGTGAAAGTAACCTCACCGCGTGACGAAACCTTCTTTATTCCAGCTAGCTCAACAATAGCCATTCCTAACGATCCAACTAATTTAGGCCGTGCATTATTGTTATTACAACACGAAGGCATGATTACGGTGGATAAATCAAAAGGATTACTACCAACAGTACTTGATATTACTAGCAACCCGTATAATTATAAAATTGTTGAACTTGAAGCACCAATGTTACCGCGTTCATTAGATGATGCACAAGTTGACCTTGCCATTATTAATAATGCTTTTGCAGGACAAGCTAATTTAACACCAAGCAAAGATGGTATTTTTGTTGAAGATAAAGAATCACCTTATGTAAATATCATCGTATCACGTGAAGTAGATAAAGATAATGACAATGTCAAAAACTTTGTTAAAGCTTACCAAACAGATGCCGTAGCCCAAAAGGCTAATCAAGTGTTTAATGGCGGCGCAATTCGTGGTTGGTAAAATCATAGCTAAAATATTATGATGTTTTTCCACCGGCTTAACGTCGGTGGATGTTTTTAATATGTCATAATAACTATTTTATAATGTATTTTATTCATGAGTTTTACCTGTTAACTCAATTAATATGAAACAAATAATCAACCCAATAGGCATTATCCATTCACCTTATAGTGAAAAATTTGCTGTACCTCGGCAACCTAATTTAGTGACTGAAGGTCAAGGTGAACTGCATTTGTTACCACCTTACAATAACCCTGATGCAATTAAAGGATTAGAACAGTTTTCTCATCTTTGGCTTTTATTTCAATTTCATCAAATTGAATTAGACAAATGGCGTTTAACAGTGCGCCCACCGCGTTTAGGCGGAAATAAAACGTTAGGGGTGTTTGCAACGCGTTCTCCATTTAGACCCAACCATATTGGTTTGTCAGCAGTAGCGTTGAAAGATATCGTTATAAAAAACAAACAAGTCATTTTAAAATTAGGTAGTGTTGATTTAGTAGATGGAACACCGGTTATCGATATCAAACCCTACTTACCTTATTGTGATAGTTATCCCGAGGCAATTGCCGGTTATGCACAATCGATGCCAGATAAAACGTTAACCGTTGAATTTTCAAAAAAAGCACTGCAATTACTTAAATCACATCAACTTACCTACCCTAATTTGGCAGCATTAATTACTCAAGTTATTGCTCAAGATCCAAGGCCAGCATATAAACAAAAAAGTTTGAAAGAGCAGGATTATGGATTTAGACTTTATCACTTTAATATTAAGTGTAGAATTTCTGATAAGCATGCCATAGTTGAAGATATTGATATAGAAAAAAACAACAAAACATAAATCGCATTACTGCCGTTATTATTATAAATTCTATACTAGAAACACGTTTAGTTTATTAAGTAAAAAATGATCTTCCTAACTTATTGATATTAAAAACAATTAATAAGATATTTTTAGGTATTATTGTTATAAATAGTTTTGTAAAGATTCTTTACAAAAATATCTATCAAAACCGATAAAAGAAACTGACATATTTATACGAGTCTGGTAAATTAGCAGTGGGTTTAATTTCCCTATATTTCACCTTACCACTAAAATTTTAACAAATTTTAGTGGTCCTTTTAGAAAGAAAAATCAATGATAATTGGTATGCTGTTTAGCTCTGATTTGAGCAATATCAATCGTATCAAATATGTAATGTTTCCCACAATAATCACAATGAATATCAATTTTGCCACCATCTTCTTTTAGCATCTGATCTATTTCATTGGCAGGCAAAGTCATTAAGCTATCTTCACAACGTTCACGAGAACAACCACATTTAAATGTCACGTTATGAGTCTCAAATAATCGAACTTGCTCTTGATTATATAAACGATATAAAATTTCTTCAGTGGACAGTTCAAATAACTCATCACTAGTAATCGTTTGAGTTAAGGTACATAGATGCTCGAAAGAATCTGATGTATTTTCATTTCCTGGCAATATCTGCAATAAAATACCAGCAGCAACAGGTTTATTATTATAAACGCCTGTTTTGACAAATAAACGTGTTGGTAACTGCTCAGACTGCATGAAATAGTTTTCAATACAACCAATAAGCGTATCGCTTTCTAATCCTACAATACCTTGATAACGTTCACCATTTTTGGGTGTAATTGTAATAACAATATAACCATTACCAACCATTTCTTTAAGTGTTGCATTATTGGCAATATCCGACTTTACACGCGCAACTCCTCGAAGTTGTTGCTGATCATTACCATTTACAACCGCTAAAGATAAAGGACCATCACCTTGTAATTGTACAGCGATATCACCCTCAAATTTTAGTGTAGCTGTTAATAAACTAGTTATCACCAGTAATTCACCTAAGACTTTTTGTACAGCAACGGGATAAGTGTGATTATCTAAAATTGCCTGGTATGTCTGTTCAAGATGGGTGATTTCACCTCGAATAGCGTGATTATCAAATAAAAATCGATTAAGAGTATCCATATTAGTTATTTTCGCCTAGTTGTCTATCATATTTAAATTTAATCAAGTTACGTCGCTCTTTTTTATCCGGTTTCCGATCCGGATGTGGCATAGTTAATGCGTTAAGTTTACGTGCTTGCGCTATGGTTTCGCGTTTAGTAATACTTTCTTGCGTTTCTTGATAAAGTAATTGTGCCTCTGTAGCAGATCTACGCTGTTCAGTAATGGCTAATACTTGGATGGTCTTTTGATCAGAACCTTGTCGAAGAGTTAAAATTGCACCCACTTCAATAATTTTACTTGGTTTAGTGCGCTGTCCATTATAATGAACTTTACCACCGTCAACCATTTCTCGAGCTAATGAACGAGTTTTATAAAACCTTGCAGCCCACAACCATTTATCTAATCTAACTGGATTCATTACATCCTCATATACATTTTTCATCAAGTCAATCTGATACTAAACACTAGTCAGATATCAAATATCTTTACAGGGTATATAAGGATGTTTTTACTTAAATCAATATTATGGATTAATAATAAACTCGTTTTCATTAGACAATAAAGTGCCAGATAATTTAAATGGTGAAATACTACCGTGTAAATCTGCACTATAATTAATGGATTTAGGTGGTTCTTCTATTAATTTCCACTCTTTTAATAGTGAACTGGAGATATTATAGGCAGTTAAATGTAACGAGACAAATTCAGTTTGCGTTGGATCTATTGTCGCTATTGCTTCAACCATACCGCCACTCACTAACGAACTAAAACTGACTAAAGTTTGATCTTGAGCATCAAATTTAACAACAAGATCGGGATATTTAATATCAATTTCATTAATAGAGCCCCGTTCAGCTTTACAAAATAAGGTTCCAGCATAAATACCTAATTTTCTATCTTGAACTAAGACTACATTAGAGCCTGACATTTCAAAATTGATAAAAACAAATGGAAAATCTGAATTTTTATCAATTAACATACCAGGTAAAATGGTTAATTGATCCACTTCTACTCGGCTAAATAGATCGGGTAATAAGAATCCGTCTAATTTTGGCGGTACTTGGTAATTGACACCAGCTAATAATAATTTTTCTAAATGTAAGGCGTTATTACTCCAACTACCAGTAAAATCAAGATTACCTTCATTCCAATTTGCCATCGCTTTTTGAATTACAACTTGATTATTTTTAAACTGTAATTGTAACAATACCGATGAAAATACCTCATCATGCCAAACTACACTCTCTGCACTCAAAGTAACATCACTATCATCTACTATCCATTGTTGATCATAGCGTAGGTTAGTTGCATCAATATTCCCTTTATCAATAGTTAACCCTGGAATTTGAATACTACTATCGAACATAGTAAATTGGCGAATAACTAACTTAGGCAGTATTGTAGAATAGTGGTCATCCATCGATTTAAAATGAATCTTATTAATCTTCAACTGTTCAATATCCCAGCTATTATCCGCCATTATTTTCAATTTACTAACAAAAAAACCGTTATCAACATTACCGCCTAAATTGGTAACAGTAATAATATTATTTCGATGAAAACCTTGAATAAGTACCTTATCCATTGTCTGTTGATTTAACATAACTTGCTGTGCCGTCAAATCAAACTGATAGTCTCCCTCACCTTGCGAATTAAATGATTTAATGCCACCATTTAACTGGTTTAATGATAATTTATCTTGGTTATTATTAAGGGGAATATTGATTTTGGTATCCACTAATTTTAGCGTGTTTGCAGTAAAATTATAATCTTTAGCTGTTTGTGAATAATCAATCACACCTTCAAAAACAGTAATATAATTGAAATGATTTAACTGCCATAGGTTATCTTTATCAAATCCAACAACTAATTTTGGAACATTAACCAATTGCTGCTTTTCATTACTAATCACAACATCATCAAAAGACAGCTCATAAAAATTTGAAAATGAATGACTTACCTTGCCAATAGAAATAGTATAAGGACTTAATTTAGATAATTGTTGCCCAATTAAATTCGCACCAAAAGAAGTCTGCATTAAGAAATAAGGTAATAACAACACAAACCAAATAATAGACAAGACAATAATTATAGATAATCTTAATCGTCGCATAACATAAATAGACTAAATGGTTAAATTAAAATATTAATAATTACATTACGATAACCGATTTTAGGCAAAATAGCACCTGATTTCGATATAAATGATTTGTGGTCAGATCGGTTTTACAGTTAATATATAGCGATAGACATTGGTGTCTTTTAAAATAACATATACAACTACAATCACCACCTGCCACGCTTTTGATTAAGCGTTGGGCTTGTTATTTTTTTTATTATCAGTAAAACGGGAGAGCAAAGATGAAACAAATCCCAATGACGGTAAAGGGAGCCGAATTATTACGCGCGGAATTGGAAGAGCTGAAAAATGTTAAACGACCACAAATTACAGCAGCTATAGCCGAAGCAAGAGCGCACGGGGATTTAAAAGAAAACGCCGAATACCATGCAGCCAGAGAACAACAAGGCTTTTGTGAAGGACGTATTCAAGAAATTGAAGGCAAGTTATCACAAGCACAAATTATTGATATTACCAAAGTGAAAAACACCGGACGTATAATTTTTGGTGCCACAGTAACAGTAATCAATGTTGATACCGACGAAGAAACAACTTATCGCATTGTCGGTGATGATGAAGCTGACTATAGGCAAAATCTGATTTCGGTCAACTCACCTATTGCCAGAGGTTTAATTGGCAAAGAAGATGGTGACACAGTCCAAATTAAAACACCAGGCGGTGATGTAGAATTTGATATAGTAAAAGTTGAATATATCTAATATCAAAAAAACATAAAAGTTAACAATAAAAACAGGGCTTACTGCCCTGTTTTTATTTTATTTAGGTAAAGTGATTTTCTTTTCATCACTTGGTCTAAAAATGGTAAAAATAGACCCGACTTGTTGTACAGCTAGTGCTTTGGTTTCACGAATAATTGCATCGCAAATTAATTTTTTACTGTCACGATCTTCAGCTGATACTTTAATCTTAATTAATTCATGAAAATTTAAAGCGCTTTCAATTTCAGCAAGAACACCTTCGGTAAACCCATTAGCACCAATCATCACAACAGGTTTTAAATGATGGGATTCACTTTTTAAGTACTGTTTTTGTTTATTTGATAAATTCATTAATTTTTTATCACATTAAGTTGTAATTTTGCTATTCTACCCTTATATATATGAGTAATCAATTGAAGAAACCTTCTTACACTAAGGATTTATTAGCGGTGAGTAATAAAAAACGCTCGGCAAGTTCGACACGCTGGCTTAATGAACATTTCAAAGATCGCTTTGTACAACAAGCCCAAAAAAAGGGATTACGATCTCGGGCATGGTTCAAATTAGAAGAAATTCAAAAAAGTGACAAACTATTTAAACCCGGGATAACCGTTGTTGATTTAGGTGCAGCACCTGGTGGTTGGTCACAATACGTAGCATCTTTAATTGGTAATAAAGGTCGCATTATTGCATGTGATTTATTACCCATGGATCCGATTGTTGGCGTTGATTTTTTGCAAGGTGATTTTCGTGATGAAGCAGTATTAAAAGCACTGCTTGAACGCGTTGGTGATCAAAAAGTTCAAGTTGTGATGTCAGATATGGCCCCCAATATGAGTGGTCAACCCGCTGTTGATATTCCTAGAGCTATGTATTTAGTTGAACTCGCGCTTGATATGTGTCGAGACGTGCTTGCACCTAATGGTAATTTTATTGTCAAAGTATTCCAAGGTGAAGGTTTTGAAGAGTACCTAAAACAGGTACGCTCAATGTTTAAAACAGTCAAAATCCGTAAACCTGAAGCTTCACGGGCAAGATCCCGAGAAGTTTATATCGTTGCAATGGGTATGAAGTAGCCAGTTGTATAATTTTGTAGTACCATTGCTAAGTTAATTTTAGTCGTAACTGTTAATTTTTATGAGAGGTTTTTCTTTTGAACGACATGGTAAAGAATTTGCTGATCTGGGGAGTCATTGCGGTAGTATTGATTGCTGTATTTAATCAATTCAGCTCAATATCCAATAGTGGTCCTCAAGTCAATTATACCCAATTCAACTCAGACATCACCAGTGGCAAACTTCAAGAGGTGCATATTAACGGGCGTGAAATTGTTGCCACCACTAAAGGTAACGGCAGTTATGTCACCTATATCCCTTATTTTGATGAAAAATTAATGGATGATTTGGTATTAAACAAAGTTGCTGTTTATGGTAGCCCTGATGAAAAACCGAGTTTATTAGTTAATATTTTAATCTCTTGGTTTCCAATTATTCTATTAATTGGCTTCTGGATTTTTATCATGCGCCAAATGCAGGGTGGCGGCAAAGGCGGGCCAATGTCTGTTGGCAAAAGTAAAGCCAAAATGCTCACTCCAGATCAAGTCAAAACTAAGTTTACCGATGTTGCGGGTAGTGAAGAAGCGAAGCAAGAAGTCACCGAAGTCGTGGATTTTTTACGCGATCCTGGCAAATATCAAAAACTAGGTGGACGCATCCCAAAAGGGATTTTGATGGTTGGACCACCAGGTACCGGTAAAACGCTACTTGCCAAAGCTATCGCGGGTGAAGCCAATGTACCTTTCTTTAGTATATCGGGTTCTGACTTTGTCGAAATGTTTGTTGGTGTCGGTGCATCTCGTGTCCGCGATCTATTCGAACAAGCTCGTAAACATTCGCCTTGTATCATTTTTATTGACGAAATTGATGCTGTCGGACGTAAACGTGGCGCAGGGTCAATGGGTGGGCATGACGAACGTGAACAAACCCTTAACCAAATGTTAGTTGAAATGGATGGTTTCGAAGCGAATAGTGGCATCATCATTATTGCGGCAACCAACCGTGTTGATATTTTAGATCCAGCATTACTTCGCCCAGGTCGTTTTGACCGCCAAGTACAAATTGGTTTACCGGACATGAAAGGTCGTGAACAAATTTTAGCCGTTCATGTACGTAAAGTTCCACTTGGTTCTGATGTCAATTTATCCGTTCTTGCACGTGGTACACCTGGTTATTCTGGCGCTGAACTAGCAAACCTTGTAAACGAAGCTGCACTATTTGCCGCTCGTCGTAATAAGCGCTTAGTCACCATGGACGAGTTTGAAGAAGCTAAAGATAAAATTAACATGGGTACTGAACGACGTTCATTAACCATGACCAAAGAACAGCTTATTTCTACTGCTTATCACGAAGCTGGTCATGCAATTATTGGTTATTTAATGCCTGATCATGATCCGATTCACAAAGTGACCATTATTCCACGTGGACGCGCATTAGGGGTTACGTTCTTTTTACCTGAAGGTGATCGCGTTAGTGAAAGCCGTGAAAAATTAGAGGGTGACATTGCAACACTTTATGGTGGTCGGCTTGCTGAAGAACTTATTTACGGAGTTGATAAAGTATCAACCGGTGCATCTAATGATATAAAAGTCGCGACGCAATACGCCAGAGCGATGGTTACTCAGTGGGGCTTTTCTGATCGCTTAGGTCCGTTATTTTATGAAATGGATGATAACTCATCTTATGGTCGTCCTAAAGATATTTCAGATGAAACAGCACGTATCATTGATGAAGAAGTCAAAAAAATTATCGACCGTAATTTTGAACGGGCACGTAAAATACTGACTGAAAATATGGATGTACTTCACGCCATGAAAGATGCATTAATGAAGTACGAAACTATTGGTGCTAAACAAGTTGCAGATTTAATTGCTCGTCGACCTATCACTGCGCCTGATGATTGGACAGAAAGTGACGAAAAAGCAGCAAATCAAATTCCAAATGAAGGAAGCGATATACCACCTCAATCAGAAAGTTAATTGACTTTAATAAAATATAACGCGCTACGGCGCGTTTTTTATCGATAATATTAAAATAACTCTCTCATAAATAGGGCAAGAATAACATCATAATCTGCATAAAATACATGCAACAATTGTGCTCAAGCGTTTTTAATATCGCATAAAAACATTATCAATAAAAATCGAATAAGGCTATAACCATGGAAATACGTTTTCAAAATCAAGTAATGGAGCTCTCTTATCCACAAGTGATGGGTATTGTAAATATGACACCAGATTCGTTTTCTGATGGCGGCAATTACAACAATCTTGATGATGCAATGCGTCGTGTCGATAACATGATCCAAGCCGGTGCCACATTCATTGATATTGGTGGAGAATCAACTCGACCAGGGGCGGCTGAAGTCTCGGTTGAAGAAGAACTCGATAGAGTGATTCCTTTAGTTGAAAAAGTTGCCCGTTATTTTGATGTTTGGATTTCGGTTGATACCTCAAAACCACAAGTCATAACCGAATCGGCAAAAGCAGGTGCACACTTAATCAATGATATCCGTGCACTAACCGAACCTGGCGCAATTGAAGCTGCGTCCCAAACAGGATTACCCGTTTGTATTATGCACATGCAAGGCGATCCAAAAACTATGCAAAATGCACCACATTATGAACAAGATATCTATCAAGTAGTGGATGACTTTTTTGCTCAACATATTGATCGTTGCATACAAGCAGGAATTGATCGACAAAAAATCATTCTCGATCCTGGCTTTGGTTTTGGTAAAACCTTGGCTCATAATTATCGACTCTTAGCAACATTAGAAAAATTCCACCATTTTGACCTCCCTTTATTGGTAGGCATGTCACGGAAATCCATGATTGGACAAGTATTAAATGTACCACCACAACAGCGTATGCTAGGTAGTGTAACTTGTGCTGTCATTGCTGCAATGAAAGGTGCACACATTATTCGTGTCCATGATGTTAAAGAGACATTTGATGCATTACGAATTGTACAAGCGACATTAGCGGAACAAAAATGAAAAATGTTTATTTTGTAGTAGATGTAAAATGTAAAATCAAGAGATTTTTGGGGGATGCAAAAACGCATCCATTTCCTTAAAATTTTTAATCACGGTTTAACTTCTTTTAAGAAGTTAAGAAATTTAAGAAACAAATTTGATTGATAAATAAAAACAATTCCCGACCAGAAGTTTATGGGAATATCCATATTTATGGATAAAAATCAAACAAACCACTCACTGCAAAAAATCCCGACAAAAACCAACAACCCTACAGAATTATTATTCATAAATGCTTTAAAACAGTTATTGCGTTGGCGTTGCTTGATTAATGTTTGTTGATAAATAAATAACATCGAGGCTAATGCTAACGCGCTATAGTATATAAACGATAAATGATTGATTAACCCAACAATCAATAAACAGATTATGGCGATCATTTGTAACACACCAATCATTAATTTGTCATAACAACCAAATAGAATTGCCGTTGATTTAATACCAATTTTTATATCATCATTTCGATCGACCATAGCATACTCAGTATCATAAGCGACTGTCCAGCTAATATTCGCTAAACAAAGTAACCAGCAAGTTAATGGAAATTGCTCAATGGTTGCCGCGTACACCATTGGAATGCTCCAACTAAATGCTAGCCCCAAAATAACTTGAGGAAGATGAGTATAACGCTTCATGAAAGGGTAAATCATGGCGGTTAATAAAGCAAAACAGGCAATTAACCAAGTCAATTTGTTTAAAGTTAGCAATAAACCAAGTGCTATTGCTAAAAGTAACACTAGTGTCCATAATGCATTTTTAGCAGTTAATGCACCCCGTGCCAATGGGCGATTCTGGGTTCGTTCGACATGTGCATCAAAGTTACGATCGGCATAATCATTTACCACACAGCCAGCCGCACGCATAACAATTACCCCTAAAACAAACACTAATGAGGTATAAGTATAAGGCTGACCAGTCAGCCAAATTGCCCAAAGCGTGGGCCATAGTAATAATAAGGTACCAATTGGTCGGTCTAACCGCATCAGTTGTAAATAAGCTAACATAATTTGGGGTTTATCTGAAAAGTAATAGCAGGATTATACCGTTTCCCTTAAAAGCTGCAAAGTTGCGACAACGTCTATAAAACTTAAGCAAAGTAAAAAGTTAAAAGGAATTCAAAACCTACTATAACGTCGATAGCATTAACAAATATTGCTGAGCAATGACGGCTAACGATTGATAAAATTGGCTAATGTCATTATTTTTCAAGCATTCTAAATAGTTTGATGACCAGGTCAGTAAATGTTCATTAATTAATTGCTTGGCAATTGATATTTGATTTTTTTCGAGTAATAACGCAAATGCCATTAACATTAATCCAAACTGATCTTCCGGCTCATTCATACCGGTATTAAGAGTTATCCCGTGTTGCTGTAAAAACTGACGATAACGCTCTTGTGATTCGCCCATTAATAACTGTTCTTGATCTAAATAAACGGATCCCCAAGGGGGTGCAGGCATATCACCCTGCCCTTCAAATAACAACGAAAATTGATAATCAAGATCTGTATTACTTATCTCTGTCATTAATGTTTGGCATTGTAGACTAATTAATGATCGATTTTGCCAATCAATAAGTTTATCAATATGTAATAAAGGATTAATCAGTGGCTGTACAATCTGGCTATTTGGCGAATAATAAAAAAAAGCACCTAACACTTTTGCCACCGTTGCGCATACTAACTTATCCAAATTATTCTATCCCTTAATTATCGTTAGACGATTTTTTCATCTTGATGAGTAAAACTGTTTGTTACTTATTATAATGGAATTACCCATAAATTATAAAATACAATGCGCCCACAAATTTCAGCAACAAAAACACAAGCAAAAGCGATAATCGACAAGACAATCGAATAATTTGCTCGCCAAATATTGATAATCACTAACAACAAAGCAACTAAGATTAAAGCACATTCACCAATCATCCAACCACTTTGCTGAGCGGTGAGTTCTGGCGTAATAGTTGCCATTAAATTAGCATAAGGTATTTTTAACAATAGGATTAACAATCCAGCCATCAAAAAAACAACGCTGCCCAACCGTTTTAAACCTAACATAGCGCTTGCAATCCCACCTAAAGCAAACATAGCAGTATACATTTGCAAGGCAGTGTAATACGTATCCCATGTTTTGACTGTTGGTAACATATAGGTTAAAACAATGGTCCAAACAAACACTATGCTTAATAAAATTAGAACGGCTGATAGTAGACCATTGACATAAGGAATCTTATTTACCTTCCAGCAAATAACTCTAAAGAATTTGAACTTATCGTTAGTTGGATAACACGAAAAATAATTTAATACTACTGAAGCAAAGGTGACACCAAATAATACGCCAAAGGTAAAAATTTCGTTACTCATCGGCGAGCGACCAATCCCAAAAATCACATTTAATGCGCGTAAAGGATGCCCTAAATGGAAAGAAGCAATGATCATACCTATCGCCATAAAAATCAGGCTGACAACATTAATTTTCTGAATAATAGATATTTTATCTTTTGTATGATTAACCAGATAATATAAGCTACTTAAAAACACCATGCCAGCGGATAGTTGCCCAAACACCGTAAAAAATACTAGCGGTAATTCATGCATATTACACCTCCTCTGGATTGAGTATTTTACCCAATGTATCACCCGATGCTTTAGCTTGGGCATGTGGTTTAATCACGATATTAGGTTTTGTTAACTGAGCATCAGGTAATGGTGCAATATTACGTTCTTCACCATAGCGCTCACGTAATTTATCGATTTGGTCAAAATCTAATGCACGTTGTGGACAAGACTCTACACATACTGGTTTTAGCCCCTCAGCCACGCGCTCATAACAACCATCACATTTTGACATCACCCGTTTTTGGTGATCATACTGAGGCGCCCCATATGGACAGCGCATTTCACAATAGCGGCACCCTATGCACACATCTTGATTAACCACAACTAAACCATCTTCCTTGCGTTTATGCATCGCACCGGTTGGGCAACCTTGCACGCAAGTTGGTTGCTCACAATGATTACATGAGATGGATAAATAATAGGTAAAAGTATCATTTTGCCAAATACCATCAACTTGCTGCCATGAACCACCGCCATATTCATATACGCGGCGATAATGAACACCGAGCGCATTATCTTTTTCATCTTTACAACTTAATTGGCAAGTTTTACAACCAGTACATTTGGCCGAGTTAATATAAAATCCAAATTGCATTTTGCTCATCCCCCTATTACCTATGATGTCGATGACATCACCGACAATGGTTTAATCTCAACCAAATTGGTGTGCTGTGGATTAGATTTAGCCAGAACTGAAGGCCGCATAGAAGTTAAGCGATTCACACAACCACCAATATCAATGCCGGCTGCATTAGTTTTAGCCCATAATCCTTGCGGAATAGCAATCACGCCAGGTAATATTCTTGGTGTAACTTTAGCGGGAATATAAAGTCGTCCTCGATCATTGAAAACTTCTACAAGTTGACCGTGCTTAATTTGCCGTTGCTCTGCATCTAGTGGATTAATCCATATACTGCTTGCTACAGCTTCGCGTAATTGAGGTAAATTACTATAACTAGAGTGACAATGGCCTTTAATATGAAATCCTATCATTTGTAACGGATATTTTTGCCGCATTGCTATATCTTCACTCCCCTCAATAGCGGGTAGATAAGCTGGAATGGGGTAAAGCATATCCTGCTCATCAAACTCCCATTCACCAGCTATCTTAGCTAATGCTTCGGAATAGATTTCTATTTTACCGGACGGCGTATTTAATGGCTGATTAATCGGATCGTCTCGAAAATCTTTTAACGCGATTTGTGCATCACTATCAGCTAATTTACGGTCAATCACGCCCATCCCATCAGTGTCAGCAAAAGGGGGTAAATCAGGATTTTGCTTGCGCATTCTTTCATAGCTATAAGCTATCCACTCATCTTGAGTTCGCCCTTGCGTAAATTTCTCTTTAACGCCCATTTTTTCAGCCAATTCAGTCAAAACCTCATATGCAGGGCGATTTTCCCATAATGGCTTAATAGCCCGCTGCATTCGAATAAAATAGTGATAAGCACCCGTTGCATAAGAATTATTAATAAGATCATTGCTTTCAACCGATGATACATCCGGTAGCAATAAATCAGCATATCGTGCCGATGCAGTCATATGGGTATCCCACACTAAAATGAATTCACATTTTGATTCATCTTGTAAAATTTGATGGGTTTGATTGAGATCAGCATGCTGATTGCCAATAACGTTACTGGCATAACTCCATAAGAATTTGATACCTACATCGAGTTTATCTTTACCCAGTATGTAGGCATTTTTAGCTGTCATGCTATCTGGATCTGCAATAGCTTTCGTCCATAAAAAGAAAGGAATACTGGTTTTAATCGGATTTAAAAGGTTTAAACCTGGAACAGGATAAGTCACACTCCCTCCCCATGTTCCAATATTAGTACCACGTTTACCAAATTGACCCGTAATAATTGGTAATAACATAATTGCACGAGCTGTATGCTCGCCATTTTGCCAGCGTTGAGCCCCCCAACCTTGAGAGATCCAAGCTGCTTTAGCATTGATAATATCAAGCGCCAGTTGCCGAATTTTTGCAGCTGGAATACCGGTCTTTTTCGCTGCCCATTCAGGGGTTTTAGCGGTTCTATCATCCCCCAAACCTAAAATATACGATTTATAATCACTAAAAGGCGGTGCAGAATCAGGCAAAGTGTCAGCATTCCAACCCACACAATATCGATTAAGCATTGCCTCATCAATTTTATCTTCCTCTAATAGTGCATAAATAATTGCAGCGACTAACGCGGCATCAGTACCGGGAATAATCGGGATCCACTCCGCATTATAACCAACCACACTTTCACTACGCCTTGGATCGATAATAATTACTCGAGCGTTGCTTTGCGCTAATGCATTAAACAGCTCTGTAACTTGCCCACCGCCCGACATTCGCGTTTCGGCAACATTATGACCAAACATCACAACTACATCAGAATGCTTTATTTGATCCAATAATGAATCTTTAGCATTACCATAAATATAAGGTTGAATGGCGGTTATCTGCCCACTTGAGTAATCACCATGATAATTAAGAAAGCCGCCAATACTGCTTAAAAATCGCTTACAGACATTACGCCCAGAAAGATTGGCGCCCGTCGTGCCTGTGCCATATTGATAATAGATAGCCTCATTACCATATTGGTTGATGGTATATTTAAGCTTATCTGCAAGAAGATTAATGGCTTCGTCCCATGAAATGCGTTTAAATTTACCTTCACCTCGTTTACCAATACGGAGCATGGGATATTTTAAACGCTCAGGATCGTAGGTTCGCCAACGAACAGCCCGACCTCGCAAGCAAGGACGAATTTGATGCAATCCAAAGGCAGGTTCGTCAATACCGTCTTCCGACGAAATTTTAGTAATAATATCATTTTTTACATGGACTTTTAATGGACATCGGCTACCACAATTAACTAAACAAGCACTATAAAAAATCTTCTCATCATTAGTAGGATTTGGTGCTAGACTATTTTGAGTTGTCGGATTAGGTTCGGCATAGGCAAATGGTAATTGAAAACTATTTGCGAGCGCAGTAACGCTCCCGACAGCGAGCGATTTTTGCAAAAAATCACGCCGAGTAATCTTGTTTTCTGACTTGCTCATCTTATTCCCTTAATTTTTGTGTGGGATTTATCTATCATAATACTAAAAGTACAATAAAAAAACTGAGAAATAGAAAAATAACTAATTAACTTCAAATAAATTAATATAATAAGAATTATTATCAAATAACGCAGCTTTAAAAAACCTATTTTCAAGTAAGCATAAATTTAATTTCATACATCTTAATGAAAGATTGGTATAATACTCCCATTTATCCGGATAAATAGAAAAATTATGTCACAATCCACATATAATGCCGTTGATATAGAAGTCCTAAAAGGACTTGATCCTGTCCGTCACCGACCAGGGATGTACACGGATACTACTCGCCCAAACCATTTAGGGCAAGAGGTCATTGATAACAGTGTTGATGAAGCAATAGCGGGGCATGCCAAACAAGTTAAAGTCACACTTTATGAAGATAACTCATTAGAAGTGATTGATGATGGACGAGGAATGCCGGTTGATATTCACCCAGAAGAAGGCGTTCCGGCGATTGAACTATTACTGTGCCGCTTACATGCAGGGGGAAAATTCTCTAATAAAAATTACCAATTTTCTGGTGGTTTACATGGGGTAGGTATCTCGGTAGTTAATGCTTTATCAAAGCGTGTAGAAGTTACCGTTAACCGTGATGGGCAAGTGTATCAAATCGCGTTTGAAAATGGCAATAAAGTTGAAGATTTACATGTTATTGGTACATGTGGTCGTCGTAATACGGGAACCAAAGTTCATTTTTGGCCTGACGAAAAATATTTCGACTCACCAAGATTTTCAGTACCACGTTTAACGCACCTATTGAAGGCCAAAGCTGTACTTTGCCCCGGTCTTGAAATCATTTTTAAAGATAAGATCAACAATACCGAACAACGCTGGTGCTATCAAGACGGTTTAAAAGATTACCTAATGGAATCAGT
>CAMLAI010000022.1 GCA_946477995.1 uncultured Gilliamella sp.
TGATGACACCTGTGATGTATTTGGGGTACATGGCGTCTGTGGTATTGTAGGTTGTTTGCTAACTGGTGTATTTACAGCAGAATCGTTAGGCGGCATTGGTTATGCCCAAGGCATGAATATGCTAAGCCAATTAGGTATCCAATTAATGAGTGTGATTACCTGTGTTGTTTGGACAGCTATTATCGCATTGATTGGTTATAAAATTGCCGATTTGTCAGTTGGATTACGTGTATCAGAAGAGCATGAACGTGAAGGATTAGATATTAACAGCCATGGTGAAAGTGCCTTTAACAGTTAGCACTGATAAATATTAGTATTTGTTCTAACAAACTTATTAAATAAATTACAGGGCTTATACCCTGTAATTTATTAGACCTAGTATTAATTATTGTTAAAACTATTTTTTAATCATCCCAAAGCATAATGGCATTATCTTCAGTTAAGATTAAAGGTGGAGCAAACAAATGTTCTTTTATTTGTGTTGGGATCACATCAACATCACTTAGATCAAGTTCAACATCTGGGTATACTTTAGCCATCTCTTTCAATCGAGTACCAAGTAATTCCTTTACTTTATTGGACTCTTTAGCCAAAGCTATCTCATCTTTTAACATACCGATTTGTTTCTCATGGTGTTCGGATTCAAATATTTCCCCAAATATAAATGAAAACTCTTTATTTTTACGAAAAGTATTTTTTTCGTTGTACTCTTTTTCTTTATACTCAGTATGATGTAATTTAAGCTCCTTAATACGTAATGCAATGATTTCATCTACGCAATCCGGATAATTTAGTTTAGAGTCTAAATAGCTTAAAGTATTTTGTTTTGTTACTGATTCACTGTTTTGTACTAAGGTAAATAATGGTTTTTTATGTGTCTTCATTCTATAACTTCCTTTCTATTTCAGGACAATAATATAACAATGTGTCGGACAATGAAAAAAACGATTGTTACTTGTTTTCTTAAGATACTTCTTGTTACGGTGCTACATCAGTATAAAATAACTAACTTCCAGTTTTTTTGTAATTTCCTTATAACAAGTCGATTAAATGCTATTCAACAATTAATAAATCAAGTTAAAAAATTATTATTTACTTTATTTTTACAAGACGAAAATTAAAATTTAATGCCTCCTGTCATTACTAATACACTTTATAATGGATAAAACTAACCAAGAACTTAACACTAATTTCGAATAAAAATACCAATAAAATTACCAATTCTGTTCGGCTAACTCGTTTTCATATCACTCTTTAAATCAAATTTAGCTTGATCTCCATAATGAGAAAATATCGACATAGGTATAAGCTTTCCTAAGAAAATAACTATAATTGTTAAGCAAATAATTACTTAAACTGTCGAGATGATAGTGTTTTTCTGGAAATAATGTTGTGTTCGATATGATAATTTTATTTGGCTTAATAATTCCTTTTGTTACAGCCGCTTTTGGAGATGATTTCTCGTGATAAGAAGTACTTCTTACTAGTTGTTGATCACATTCCATTACGCCTATTTTTGTTAATACTTGAAAAAATAATTTTTGAGTTAAAACGGTTATTTTTCGTTTAGACCAAGAAAATATTGCCAATTTAACAAGACTAATCACTAAATGGTGGCTTGGTAGACGTTTTTCAAGGTCTTGAAACATCATAATCCTATTCCTCTATATTATTTTATTGATTTAAAAAATAAAAATGTAGAAACAAGTATAACAAATCAAACTATTAAGGTTACAAAAGCATAGAAATTGTTCATTGCAATAAAGATTGTGGAGGAATATGTTTAAATTAAACATAAAAAATGGATAAGACATTTTGCTAGACGCATTTAAATTTAATATTTATTCGATCTTATTCACTCTCACATTCTTATTAAAATATCAGGATGACTATATAGCAGTAACTTAAATTAACGGCTAAGTTGTCTAACCAATATTGACTACAACAAACTCATTACATTCATCTCAATTTTATCGATCACCATTCTTTTAAGCCGGTTTAACTCACTAAATAGGCTAATCAGACCAGATGAATGAATAACAATTCACGACAAAAACTTCAATCTACGTTATACTAATGATTAATTTAGTAAAAATTATAAATTTTGAATTAAAAATGCCGTCTTTTTAAGCTGTTAAATACTGTTATTATTAGATGTTTTTGATTAATATTTGACAAATGATAAATAAACAACTTAACATGAACTGGATTCATCTAAAAAAGTAATTTAAAACCAGCAAGTCCTTCTTTTCAATACTTGTCCTACATATTATTGTTTGTAAATGTAAAGATGAAAGTTGAAAAACAGCTAACTGAAGTTTGACCGTCGAAGTACAGGAGAATTACAGATGTATGATGAAAATAAATATTTGGCACAAAGCCGTATCGTTAATCGTTATCAATTAGCTAAACTACATACTTTTGAATCAGCAGCTCGCCATTTATCATTCGCTTTAGCCGCAGAAGAGCTTTGTATTAGCCCAAGTGCTGTCAGTCATCAAATCAATAAATTAGAAGATGAGCTAGGTTTTAAGTTATTTCAGCGTTTTCATCGTCGTATTGAATTGACTTATAATGGCAAAAATCTTTTTAGTGCAGTAAAAAATTCGCTTCGTAATTTGAATCAAGAAATTCTGGAAATAACGAATCAAGAGGCAGCTGGAACATTAACGGTCTATGCAAAACCGTCATTTACTCAATGTTGGTTAGTCCCTAAACTTGCTGAATTTACTCGGCAGTATCCGTATATCAGTTTAAATATTTTGTCCGGTAATGAAGTGAGTAATTTTAATCGTCATCATATTGACCTTGCCATCTATTTTGATGCGCTACGCTATGAAGAAGTTCGTTATGACCATTTGATGAATGAAACCATTATTCCAGTCTGTAGCCACGCTTATGCGCTGAAACAGGATTTATATGGTAATGTGGATAAATTGACCAATTGTACTTTGTTGCATGACGGACAAGCTTGGGGACATGACTCCAACTTAGAAGAGTGGAAGTCATGGGCAAATAATTTTTCATTACCTTTTGAACTTAATGATATCCCCAAAATCATCTTTGATCGTTCTGATTTAGCTATTATTGCCGCTATTAACCATACCGGTATTGCCATGGGACGAAAACAGTTAATTAGTAAATATTTGGAAACGAAAGAGTTGGTTATGCCTTTTCCTGATATGGAATTATTATGTAAACAGCGTTATTACATTTTAAGACCACAAACCAAATATAATCCGAAAGCGGATATTTTTATTAAGTGGCTTAAACGTTATGTTTAAGCCTTGATATCAGAATTTGTATATATAAAGCGAATTAGTCTTATTCGTAAATTATAACGCCGTTATGAGCCTTTCTTAAGGTTTTTCAGATTTAACACTGCAATGGCTGATAGAATAATGATGACGCCGATCCATTGCGTTAACAAGACAGATTCTTTCAAATAGAAATAAGAACAGGTTACGGCTATCGGAAGCTCAGCTGCCGATAATATCGCACTAAATGAAATGCCAATTTTTGGCATACCAACCGAAAATAAAAAGGGCGGTAAAACGGTTCCTAATAACGCCAATAAGAATCCTAATACATAAAGTGGGTCTGAAATACTGTATTTAAAAAAGAATAACGGTGGAAAAATTAAAAACGTAATAATACATGCACCCGTTATCATTAAGGCACTTTTTTCAAGCTTTGGTAAATCGTTACCCACATTACTACTGGTAGTGATAAAAAGGGAATACATTAAAGCGGCTAAAAATCCAAATAAACAGCCTGAAAAATTTAAATGAATGTCTTGATTAAGAACGCCTGCTGCTAAGCAACTACCGATGATGATAATGCCTACTGTCAAAAGTTGAACGCTACTGGGTTTATTTTTAAATATGACAAAATCAATAATGATACTGATCCATAAATATTGCATCAGTAGAATAATGGCTATTGATGCCGGAACTAATTGAACACACTGATAGTAGCAGATACCAACTAAGCCGGGAAAAATTCCAACAGCACACACTTTCCATTTTGGGGTAGAAGGAGAATGTTTAACAGGGGCTGCTTTGGGTTTATTTAAGCTTTTAACGATTAGGTGACTGCCCCATAGTATCAGCATACCCAAAAAACATTGCACACCGGTAACTTCACCTAATGTATATCCAGCTTGATAAGCGGTTTTTACAATAGAAGAGAGGACACCAAAACTACATGCCCCTAAAAAAACTAGAAAACTGCCTAAAAATTTTTCTTTCATATTTGAATCTCAATACTTTTGTAACAAAAAACTTCATCGATAATTTTCGATGTAAAACATAATCACAGGGGGATTAGCCCTGCCGTTTATTCAAGTTCATTAAATGAGTGATGATAATGAATACGAATTGATTCGATTTAGAAGATAAACATGTTGTTATAATCCATTATATGAGTTGACTATCCTATTGTTTAATCTGTTTATTGCTTGTATGGTCATCATGAAAACTAAAGTAAAACACGATAGCTAAAATGAGTGCATAAGACGCAAAAATTAACCATATAACTTGCCAATCTTTTACATTATTATGGGTACACATATCGACAACTAAACCACTGATAATTGAACCTAAATAAGCCCCGACACCGTTTACCATAGTCATAAATAAACCTTGTGCGCTGGCTCGTATACTTGCATTAACCTCTTTTTCAAGAAAAATTGAACCGGAAATATTAAAGAAATCAAATGCACAACCAT
Source organism: uncultured Gilliamella sp. (assembly GCA_946477995.1). Lineage (GTDB taxonomy): Bacteria > Pseudomonadota > Gammaproteobacteria > Enterobacterales > Orbaceae > Gilliamella. Next base: position 4,730 of record CAMLAI010000022.1, read on the forward strand.
AAACAATCATGGATAACATGAGTAAAACAAAACCAAATGGTGTTGGATCACCAAATGCAAATAGTCCGAATCTTAAAGTCCAAGCGATTAAGCTTATCATTATGACCTTTTTTATCCCCAATTTTTTGAGAAAAAATGGGATAGTTAAGATAAAGGCAACCTCTGCCATTTGTGAAACTGAAGATAAAATAGCCGGGTACTGTGTAATTAGACTATTTTCAAATTGCGGAATCTTATTAAAATCACGCAAAAAGGTGGTACCAAAAGTATTGGTTATTTGCAAAATAGCGCCTACTAATACCGAAAATAAAAAAAACACCGCCATTGTCGGTTTTTTAAAAAGTACAAATGCGTCTAATCCTAATCGAGAATGCCATGACTGTTTTATTTTTTTATGAATCGTTATTTTAGGTAGTGTCGAACTGTAAATGACAAGTATGATTGATGCGATACTGGCTACATAGAGTTGTGCATGACTCTGTTCTAATTTAAGTAGGCTTATTATCCACATTGCAATAATAAAGCCTACGGTACCAAAAACCCTTATTTTAGGAAAAGCTTTTAATGAATCAATATTATTGTTGTCTAAACAGTGATAACTGATCGAATTCGATAAAGCGATAGTTGGCATAAATGCTAAAGCATTCGCTAACATTACCCAAAATAATGGATTAGGTTGAGTGATTGATGCTGCATAAAAAAGTGCAATGGCACAGATTGTATGACATAGCATGAAAAGGTATTTAGGTTGTAAAAATTTATCTGCAATAATACCGATAATGCATGGCATGATTAATGCGGCAAGTCCCTTTGAACTAAACACTAATCCTATTTCAGTCCCTGAAAAATGGAGAGTATGACTCATATAAGAGCCAAAGGTAACCAGCCAGCTTCCCCAAATAAAGTATTGGAAAAACAACATTATTTTCAATCTATTGCTTATGTTCATTACAGATACCTACAAAGTAAACCCTTAATACAACATCAACACAATAAAACAGTAATTAAAAGCGTGCTATCGTTTTAGTAATTAATTGTAAAAACGTTGATTTTACACGTTCTGCTGTTTCAATCACTTCTTCATGCCCTAATGGTTGATCCAAAATACCACAAGCCATATTCGTTAAACAGGATATGCCTATCGTTTTAATTCCCGAATGATGAGCAATAATGGCTTCAGGCACAGTGGACATACCGACTGCATCTGCACCTAATACCCGAATCATTCTAATTTCTGCTGGTGTTTCATAAGTTGGCCCTGTCCACCAAGCATAAACGCCTTGGCGTAAGGTAATATTAAGTTCTTTGGCAACGTCTAAAACGGTTGCACGTAATTGTTTATTATAAAGTTCACTGACATCTAAAAAACGTACACCTAGTTCATCGTTGTTCGGGCCAATTAAAGGATTATTTGCCGTCAAATTAATATGATCAGTAATCAGCATCAAATCACCAGGATTAAAACTGGTATTCACTGCACCACAAGCATTGGTAATAATCAGTTTTTCAACGCCCAGTATTTTCATGACTCGCACCGGAAAGGTCACTTGATCTAACGAAAATCCTTCGTAGTAATGAAAACGTCCTTTCATGGCAACTACTGTTTTATCGCCGCATTGACCAATAACTAACTCATTAGAATGTCCCACAGCAGCTGATTTTGCAAAATGAGGGATTGTGTCATAAGGAATATGGATTGCATCTTCAAGCGTATCGGCAAAAGGGCCTAATCCTGAACCTAATATAATACCAATAGTTGGTTTTTTATTGGTTTTTTGTTGAATATAGCTGACCGCTTGTTGAATATCAGATGTTTGATGCATGGATGTATCCTTAAATTGTCTGTAGATGTTTGTAAGAATAAATTTTGATGAAGCTAATTCATCTTTTCAAGATTAATGTATTATTAATAAATTCATTTTGAGAATGTGTGATGGCGTTGTTATTTTTGGCACATTCTTAAAATCGCCGTAGTATGTCATATCTAAAAAAATAATTAATCATCTTTTTTTTAAAACGCGAAAAAGATCACATAAAAATTTATCGTTAAACTCGCATTGTTCACCTTTTAACGTATTCGGTGACTAGCTGAATAAATCACACCTTTATCATTTTTGAAAAAACCGATTAAGGTAAGATTACTTTTCTTGGCCATATCGACTGCCATCGAGGTTGCAGCGGATACTGCCATCAATATTTCAATTCCACAATGAATGGTTTTTTGTACCATTTCATAACTGGCTCGACTTGAAACAACAATAACACCTTGAGGAAAATTCGGATTTTTTTTAAGTTGTGTCGCTCGAAAGCCTAACAATTTATCCAATGCGACATGTCGACCTATATCTTCGAAACCAGCAATAAAATTACCTGCTAAATCAAGTAATATTGCAGCATGCGTACAACCCGTTTGTTCACCAACAGTTTGAACACGTTTTAATGCTGACAATGCTTGATTAAAATAGGATAACTCAATGAAATGAGTGGATGACAAGGTAGGCAAGATGTTACAGACTTGTTCAATCTGTTCCGTGCCACAAATACCGCAACCTGTTCGACCTGTTAAGTTCCGGCGCTTTTGTTTAAGCTCAAAAAATCGCCGTGAAGATAGCTCAATGTGCACTTCAAAACCATTTGTCACTTTGATAATGTCAATGCTGTAGATGTCATCTAGGGATTGAATAATACCTTCTGTTAATGAAAAGCCGATAGCAAAATAGTCAAGGTCTTTAGGGGTTGCCATCATGACAACATGTGAAATACCGTTATATACCAATGCAACAGGGGTTTCTATAGCTAAAACATCATGTTCTGAATGGATGGGTTGATTACTGTTAAATTTTTCAACGGTAATATGTTCTAAACCGATTGTCATAGACTTTCTCTGGCTATCTGTCTTTTATAAAACGTTATGGCTAAGTGATTAGCTATTATACGCTATCTGGATTTGTTGAAAATAGGGTATTAGCATACTTAAAAATAGTTGTAAGATAATTCATAATGCACTTATAACTTAACGCTAATAATTACTTATTATGATAAAATAGGTCACCATAATCAATTGAAAATTTGTGATGCAATTATGTCATTAAATGAAATTACACACACCATAATGCAATTTATTGAAAATCATCAAATCTGGGCTTTGCCCATTATATTTTTATTAGCATTTGGTGAATCGCTTGCCATTATTTCTTTAGTGGTTCCAGCAACGGCTATATTATTAGGTGTAGGTGCATTAATTGGAACAGGTACACTCTCTTTTTTACCGGTATTGATTGCTGCTTCGCTAGGAGCCATTTTGGGTGATTTAATTTCATATTGGTTAGGTAAACATTATCATCATCAAGTTATCCATTCTTGGCCACTTAAAAAGTATCCTAAATTGGTTTTTCGAGCAGAGCAATTTTTTCAACGTTATGGTGCGTTAGGGGTTTTTATCGGGCGTTTTTTTGGTCCGTTAAGAGCCGTAGTGCCGTTAGTTGCTGGCGCAATGCATATGCCAACAACTAAGTTTAATTTAGCTAACATCACCTCAGCACCGATATGGGCATTTGTTCTGTTAGCGCCAGGCGCCTTTGGCGTGCCTTGGTTAGAGACACTTTTTGGTTAAATGGTTCCTACAGTATAACTACGACGCCCACTTTTGCGACCCAAAGCTTCTAAATTGGTTTGTAACGGTGGGAAAGGGAGTGTCAGACCTTTTTCACGGTAGGCTTCTAAGATCAATTTATGGATTGCACTTCGTAACACCATGCGATGTCCCATTTCAGCAGCAAAAACACGCAGTTCAAATAATTGAATACCTTCTTGAATATCCACTAAAAAAACTTGCGGTTCAGGGTCTTTAAGCACATATTCACATTTATCCGAGGCTTTTTGAAGTAATTCAATAACCAGATCACTATTGGCATCAATTGTAGCCGGGATAGTGAGTACAATTCGTGTAATAGAATCTGACAATGACCAGTTAACGAGTTGTTCGGTGATAAATGCTTTATTCGGCATCACAATCTCTTTTCGATCCCAATCAACAATAGTGATGGCTCGAGTGTTAATTTTGGTGATATTACCAGTCAGATCCCTGATTGTTACGGTATCGCCTATTCGGACTGGTTTTTCGAAAAGAATGATTAATCCCGAAATGAAATTTGCAAATATTTCTTGTAAACCAAAACCTAAACCAACACCAAGTGCCGCTATAAGCCATTGTATTTTAGACCAATCTATCCCAATAAATGAAAAGGCCATCATGGAGCCAATCATTAAAATGATATATTTTGATAAGGTTGATATTGCATAACTGGTGCCCGGTGCTAAATCTAAGTGTTGCAATATTCCCAATTCCAGTAATGCAGGTAGATTTTTAACTAATTGGACGGTAATTGTCATCACCAAAATAGCAATACATACCGCGCCTAAAGTAATATATTGTTCAACTTCGGTACCATTGATGATCGTGGTAGTTCCCCAAAGTTTGATATTATTCATAAATGCGAATGCTGAATGTAATTCAGACCAAAGTAAAATCATACTAATTAAAGCAATTAACATGATGATAGAACGTACAAGTTGTAAAGATTGTGCACTAATCACATCTAAATCGATAACAGGCTCATCGACGTTGTCAGCCAGATCTTCTTCGGGTGTTTTAGCGCGTTGCAGACGTTCAAGACGGCGTTGTTTAGTTCGTTCAAATTCGATACGCCGTTTTTGTATCCACATCCAGCGACGAATCATAAAATAGATAACGAGAAGTCCACACCAAATCACGACCGATGCTTCAAGACGACCTAATAAAACTTGTGCCGTTGATAGATAACCCAAACAAGCAGCAATAATGGCAAGCCATGGCGCACTAAGAAGTATTAGCCAAACGATACGGCTTAATAAATTTTCGCCCGATCCTTTTTTATCAATATAAAGTGGAACGCCTGCTCGGTGGATAGAGTTAGTCATAAACACTAACGCAAAGCAAAGAATGATAAACGCAATACGCCCAATAGTTGCGGCAAATTGACGATTACTGAACTGATCAAAGCTCATGACAACCATAACCAATGGTATGACAAGCCATACCGATAATTGATAATATTTCATGGCTGCACGGACTTTTTTAGATGACCAACCAAAATGACTAATAAACAAGCCGTTTTGTGATGCCAGATGTGCCGTGATGATAAATACCCATAAAATTGGAGCAGCAGCATTAACACCGTATCCTAACGCAACGGCAACAGGATAATCCCAGTTGAGTTGTAATGCATAGCCAAAGACTGCCCATAAAATAGGAATCGGTAAAGCCATTATTAAAGAATATATGACGACTTCTAAAGTTAATGAAAAGTTATCTTGCGTTACTTTACCCACACGGGAGGCAGATTTATTCAAAAATGCGTAATATTTTTTACGCATTTTAAAATGCACAACGACAAATAATATCGATAAAATCAGTAAAAAAAGTGTTTTCGGGGTCGTCAGTATTTGGATTCCCGCTTTATATAATTGTGAAAGCGAGTCGATCGAAAAAATGACATAATTGACGTCTTTAGCTAATTGTAACGGAAAACTCAATGATACGGGATTTACATCAGCAACCCAAAAGAAATATCGATGAGCAGCATCATTCACTTCGTCAATAGCATTAATTAATTGCTTATTGGCAATTTTTAATTTGGTTAATTCTAAAATCGTGGTATCTGTACCTGCGATTAACGTCTTAAGTAACTCGCTTTGTTCACGTAATAGACGGCGATATTGCGAGCCTTGTTTTCCAGCGTTAATTTGATTAGATAAATTTGGATAATTATCCAAATTTTTAAGAACATTACTGTAATTAAGTTGTTGAACTTTGGCTTTGGCTATCTCTGCGTCGAGCGCTAAAGATTTTGGTTTTTCAGGTAAACGTAATAATTGTTGACGTAATGTTTCACCTAATGCCGTTGAAAAGCTTAGCCACTCTCCTTGTTCATCGAGAGTAGCTAGGGTATTTTGAACATGAGAGATTTGCGTTGATATATTTGTCTGTTCGTTAATTATACTGGTTAAATGAATCTTTTGGCTTTCCATATTTTGGCGAAGATCTTCATTAGTCTCGTTGAGTTTATCAACGATTTCAGTAAGTTGTTGAACATCATCAATAGTCGTTATTTTTTCTTCAGCGAATAGGGTTGAAGAAAAAACCATTAATAACAAACACAATAACCCACGCATCCACATATTGTTAAATCCTTTCAGCTAATTTTTGACCTACACGTGTTACATCCCCAACTTTAAGATCGTTTGAAAATTCAATCGCATTTGAAGCAAATAATGTAATAACGGTTGAACCTAATTTGAAACATCCCATGTCTTGACCTTTGCTGAGTTTAATTTCATCAGAATATGTCCAACGTTTCATAATTCCTTCACGTGGTGGTGTGATTATTCCAGCCCAATCTACTTCAATACTTCCGACGATCGTAGCCCCGACTAATATTTGTGCCATTGGCCCCAATTCTGTTTCAAAAAGGCATATAACACGTTCATTACGCGCAAAAATATTCGGAATGCTTTCTGTTGTGGCTTTACTGACTGAAAAAAGTGAACCAGGCACATAGATCATCTCGCGTAATGTACCGTCACATGGCATATGGAAACGGTGGTAATTTTTGGGTGATAGATAGGTGGTGGCATAAGATCCATTTTGGAAGTACTTAATCATATCTGGATGACAAGCAACCAAAGATTCGAGTGAATAAAAATGTCCTTTTGCTTGTAATAATTGGCTATCTTGAATTGTACCAAATTGGCTTAACACGCCGTCGGCGGGCATGATAATTGAATTTTCAGCCGTATCAATTTCGCGAGCATCTTCTTTTAATTCCCGCGCAAAAAAATCATTAAATGTTTTATAGTCTGTGGCATTAGTGAACTTTGCTTCACTTAAGTCGACTCGATATAACTTACAAAAGCCTTTAATCATCCATGTTGTGACTTTTCCCAACTGTTTTTTGGCTAACCATCCAAAGATAATTGTTAAAAACTGTTTTGGAAGAAGATACTGAATAATTGCTTTAAGCTGATTTAACATAAGTCACTCTCAAATTATTGTAAAAATAGGTCATTATAACAATAATTATTATGAAAGTATAAAACGAACTAAAACCAAAACTGAAGCCTTATTGTTTATTCGCTTTATTATGAGTAATAAAATGATCGTTTTTGCATGGATTAAGAAAACATATTTGAACTTAACCAGACGTTTTATTTAAAGCCTCAAGCAGGATGAGCTATTACGCCTTTAAATAAAAATTTGCTAATGAATGTTGATGGATGCTGGGGTAAATTCGCTGTCAATTTAAAACAGTTATTGATGAAATAGTTAAAAGTTAAAAGGTTAAAATATTCATGTTAATTTAGTTGATGCTTTTAAAAAATGCCTTTTTTTGCGTTCATCATTTAGTTAAAAAAATGACTGTAATTTTTATTATAAACTCAATTGCAACCTCATTTTGACATGCGTCAATATAAACAACTTATCTTTTCTAAAATGATTTTTGGGAATTATTGTGATTATCTAAATTAAATAATTGTTAATGAATTAACATAATCTATACATAAATAAATAATTATTTACAATCATTAGAGTTTGATATTAAATTCTATTTATAAAAAAAGTAAATATTTTTTTATAGCATATAAAATTTGGATATTAAGTTGTCATTACTGATTCATTTTTCTCAATATCAATAAAATTTTTTTATTTGAGTTAAAAATATCATGTAAATAAAAATAGGTAATGTAGTATTCAGTGCAAAGTAAAAAATAAATATCAATCAGTTGGTTATAGTTTTAAGAGGTAAGTTGAAAAAAAACATAAAGAATTTAAGTGTTATGACCGATATATAAATAAGCTTAAGGCAAGATGGAAATTTTGTGTTTTACACAAAATTAATTGATGGGATTAAATGAGAGTTGTTTTAAATATGGATCAAAAATATAGATTAAAGTGGAATGTTGCACTACAACGTTGGATTATGACTTCGGAAGTATTACGACATGGAAAATCAAAATTTAAAAAAATATTAGTATTAACAGCATTAATGGGCGCTCCCTATATTTCTTATGCTGATTGTTATGCCGGTAACAAAGCGTATGCTAACCAAGGCTCAACATGTGAATTTTCAAACGGTGATTACTACGGAACTAATTTATCACGCATTGAAGGTGAAAATACAACAGCAATATTTACCGCTGATAAGGTAAAAATGATAAGCCCTTCTTATTCAAGTAATCACACGCTAGCGATAGGTGGCGGTAATGGCGGACCTCAAGTAGAAGGCGGGACAACAATATTTAATGGTGATTTGGAAATTATTACCGGTAATAAAGTTTCTCGTGGTATTTATATGTACAATAAGGGTACCCTTTTAATTAAAGGTGATTTAACGATAACTAAAAAAACCCCTACTGGTGCACCACTGGAAGTTGTAAAAGATAACAATGTGGTAACGGTCAATGGTGTTGCAACGTTTAACACTGATGGAGCAGATGCGATACGTAATGGTGGAAACATTACCTTTAATAATGATTTAATCATTAATAACAGTCAAGTCAGTGGTATTGGAATCAGCCTAGGCAACAAAGATGGAAATGAAAAATATTCTGGTAATCTAACATTAAATAAAAATACGACAATTACTACTGCAGGAAAGGGTATCCATTTATGGTACGGAACCTTAACGAATAATGGAATTATCACCTTAAATTCAAATAATGATGTATCAATAGTCCATGCAGCTGTCATGGGTGATGATACGACAACATTTAACAATAATGGAACACTTAGAGCTGATCCCGCTTCGACATCAATTGAACATATGTTTATTCATGAAGGAACAGGAACGTTTATTGTGAATAATAGCAATAATGGGGATCTTTCTTTTGAAAAAGGTTCATTATTTAAAAATATCACACCAGGTACAATTAATATTAATAATGCAGGTAAACTTAGCGGAACAATGGATGCTAATGTAGGTATTATAAATCTTGATAATAGTGGTCAATGGTATATTAATGGCGACTCAAATTTAAATAATGTCATAAATTCAGGTCTCATTTCATTTGCTCATAAATCACCAACTGAATTTCATATTATGGATGTGAAGGGTGATTATGTTGGAAAAAAAGGTATCGTGAAAATGCGTACTGTATGGGGAGCTGCTGATAATGAAAGCGATAAAAATATTCAATCTGATACAATAAAAATTGCCGGTTCAGCTAAAGGGCATACCGTTGTTGTTCCTGTTTCTAATGATGGTAAAGAGAATATTATTGATGGTGATATAAAATCAATCACTAAAGCGATAAATACAACGCCTGTCATTTATGTTGCCGAAAGTAATAACGAAAAAGCCTTTAGTGGCACAGCAAAAACGAATGGCGTTGTTGAGTTTCAGTTAGCCAAACGCACAACAGAGAGTGGCGATGAATACTTTTGGACTATGGCAGCTAATTCGAAATCAGGCAAAGATGCTCAAAATGCTAAATTTGATAAGTTAATTTACGCAAATCCAGTGTCAGGTTATACATTGATGCCTCGTGTCAATTTAGAACAAGGGTATTCTAGTATAGCCAGCTTCAGAGAACGTCGAGGTGACATAACTTGTTATGATTGTAGTGAAATTAATGGAAATCATTCTTGGGGACGTTTTTTTGGGAAACATCATAAACAAGATGGTAAACAACGTTTAAATCTTGATACAAATATTTATGGTTTACAAATTGGTCATGATTTTTTTGTTAAACAGACAGATAGTCAAGATGTTATGATGTTAGGTGCTTATTTTGCCTATAGTAATGCCAATACTGATTTTTCAGATAAATATCATGCAAAAGATGGCGTTATCACACATGATAAAGAAACAGGTAATGGTAAATCAGAAAGCTTTAGTTTTGGCTTAACGAACACTTACTATACCCAAGGTGGGAGTTACTTAGATTTAGTAGGTCAATTATCTTATTTAACTAACAAATATCATGCTAAAAATAGCCATAATCCAGATAGTCAACATGGTTGGGCTGCTGCTGTTTCTGCTGAAGTTGGGCATGCTATTTCAGTGTTTGATAAAAATTGGTCAATAGAACCACAAGCACAATTGATTTACCAACATATCAATTTAAGTCACTTTAAAGATGGTATTCGTCATGTTGATCAAAATGGACAAGACGGTTTACGTAGTCGTTTAGGCTTAAAGTTATCCTATCATGATGATAACCAATTTAGTCAACGCAAATCTTTTTATGTTATTGGAAATTTATGGCATGATTTCGTGAATCCAGAAAAAACCAATATCGGTCGTAATCATATCAACGAAAAGTTTGCACGAACTTGGGGAGAAATGGGTATCGGTATGCAGTTACCTATAGTGACCAACATGAATCTGTATAGTGATGTTCGATATGAACATAACTTTGGTAGTACTCATCGTCAAGGTCTATCAGGGAATGTTGGAATGATGATCCGTTGGTAGTATGGAATATTAACGATTAATAATTAATAATAAAAAGGATCGTACATCATTGGTTTTATAATGTTGTACGATCCAGTAAAGTAAAATTTAAAACGATTTAACACCGCTAAATTTGTCTTCTATCCTTCATATCCTAAACAACAGTATAAATAGATTACTCTTACCGATTGCATAGCCTATAACTTAGGTTAAATTGACAATTTTTAATATTACATCGTTTTGTCTGTCATTATTGGTCATCGTTAACCAATTTTGATGACGTCAATAAGCCATTTTTTAAGGCTAATCTTAGTTCAATTAATTCTAGAAAATAAAGCGTTGAATATTCTGCCACATAAATTCAACATTACTTTCATGTGGCAGAATAGATTGATGATAATTACCAGTTTATTTTTAAACCGATGTTACCACGAAAACTTTGATGTTTACTGCCACCAAAATTGTGTTCGTAGCGGACATCACCATATAGTTCACTTTGGGTAGTAATTGGAATATTTAAACCTAAACCAATTTCTCCCCAAGTTTTATTGAACTTCTCGCTAAGTTTATCACGTCCAATTTTTACATCATCAGGGCTAAAGAAATCATGCAAGATATTTACAATACCATATACTGACGTTTTTTGGTCTTCTGTATCTGTTGCATTATACGCAAACATGACACCAACACGACCACGTAATGTATCAGGATTATTCTGATCGACATGGCGAATATGATCATTAAAACTGTCAAGTTTCAAATACTGATATGTCAGTTGTGCTTGAGGTTCAATAGACCAATTCGTTCCACTTAATGGAATTGAGTGACCTGCTTCAGCCGATAGCGCTACACCCCAACCATCTTGAGTGGATGGATTTTTACCTGTGCGAGCATTATATTTGTTGCGTAGATAAGATAATTGACCGACTAAGTCAACATAAGTGCCAGTACCGGTATAGTAGGTATTAGTGATACCCAAGCTGAAGTTATCTGATTCGCCTTTCCCTGTTTTTTTGTTACTGATAAGGATACCGTCTTTAGTACGATATTTATCAGAAAAATCAGTTTTAGCTCTGTTGTAAGACAGATAACCACCAAATAAATTCAGACCATTATTTTCTAACGATGTGATGGCGAAGTCGTGCCCAATTTGGAAACCATAGATATTGGTTTCAAAATTGAGGCGATGTTCACCATCTTGTTTTTGATGTTTACCAAAAATTCGAGCCCAAGTATTTTGACTATCGTCAGTAGCACAGTCCAAGCAATAGATTTCTCCACGACGTTCCCTTAAATTAGCTAACGTTGTGTATCCTTGCTCAAAGTTGAGACTCGGCATAAGTGCATAAGCCGCAATTGGATCGGCATAAATAGTTTTATTGGTTTCGACAAGTGATTTGGTTCTTGCTTTCATTGTCCAATAGTATTCATCTCGATTATCGACGGTACGTTTAGCTAACTGAACTTCTGTCAATCCGGTCGTTTGAGCTTTACCCGTAAAGGCAACTTCTGAACCGCTATTAGCAACATTGACAACTAAAACACTATTCAAACTTTTTTCAATTTGCTTTATATTACCATCAATAATGCGTTCTGTACCATCAGCAGATAATGGAACGATGGTCGTTGTTCCTTTAGCTGTTCCACTTATATTTAAAACATCTGACTTGATGCTACTATTATTTGGGTCGTCTGAAGCATTCCATATAGTATGCATTTTCACTGTACCTTGATCACCCACATAATCACCGGCAATATCAATTGAATAGAATTCGCTTGCGCTGCGGTTAAGCGATGTTGGGTGTTTAAAGTGAATGGTTCCGGCATTTTTGACATTGGTGAGAGTAGAATGTTCAGTGATTTCCCAAAGACCTGAGTTATTTAAATTAATGCTACCATTTCCAGTTTCTATCTTGCCATACAAATTACCAGCATTATTAACGACGATAGTTCCTGTAGATGTGTTGGTAAAAAGATTACCATTGTTAGCATTCAATACACCCGTTTTCGCATTGTTAATTTCTAACGAACCTGTTTTATCATGACTAACAATAGATTGAATATTATCAATTTTACTGGTATCTAATGTTCCGGCATTATTAAATACCGCTTTTTTGCCAGATTCGACAGTACTATGTATCGCTGCCGTATCCGTCACGGATTCAATAGTCAATTTACCTAAATTAGATAGTGAACCACCATCGAGAATAATGGCTTTATAACCTTGCGGAGATTTAATATTTGTATTTTTTAATATTAAATTTCCACCTGTTTGATAAATAGCGCTTGATTCTGTCGTGGTTATGTCTAACTGTGAATCATCTGCGGCAATGATGTTTCCTCCGCTAAGATGAATACCGTTGCCTAATTGGGTATTGATAGTGGTTTGTTGATTCAAATTAACTGTACCATTTTCAACATGAATACCGTGAGTAGCATGTTTAGCATTAAGCGTGGTATTTTTGGCTAAGTTGACAGTACCGTTTGTAACTTTAATTAAATTACCATTATTCGCATTTGAACTGATATTTAATTGGTCGGCTTTATCACTATTGATTGTGCCACCATTAATGTTGAGACCATCACCCATTTCGGTAAAAATAGTCGTTTCTCGGTTAAGGTTTAATTTACTATTACCACCCATAGTTATACCATTACCGGCGCCTTTTGCAGTAAGGGATGTTTTGCTCGCTAAATTAATTTCTCCCAGATCTTGCAGTTTTATGACATCACCGTTACCGGTATCCGTATTATTGGAATTGACGCTATTGGTGGTTGCGTTAAGTTCGGAACCAAAAGACGCTTTCCCTTGTCCTGAGACATATAATGAAGTGCCTGATGCATAATGTTGATTCCCTGCACCATATGATTCAATTGTGGTTATACCATCAATATTCATTTCACCACCATAAATATCGATGGCGTTATGGCTAGCACCGCTTAATTTATTTGATTCTACACCCAGATTACCTTTCACATGAATCGAACCAGAAGTTTGAACAATTCCTTTTCCTTCTTTCATATTAATATTTAGATCATTATGAAATGTAGTGTCACCTGCGCTGTTTTTTAAACCAACATAATTTGCTTCAATATTGACGTTTTTCTCAAAATTTAAGATTCCCCCTAATTGGGTATCATTTAATTCCGAACCATTACGAATACCGTCACCATTCGATTTTATATTGGTTTCTCCTTTTACCGTGATGCGTGCTGAGTTTGCCTTCGTCAAAGACACGTCGATCGGGGCACCCGTTTCAAATTCGGTTTGTGACTGATCATTTTTATCGGGCCAGAAATCGGTGTGATTGATGTTTAAATTACCATTAACCACTAATTCACTATTGTCCCCTAATAAAATACTACTTGGTCGGTATTGTTTTTTTGTAGCATCTGGTGGTAAAGTTTGAGCGTTAAGATTAATCGTTAAATCGCCGTCAACGGTCACCGTTCCGCCTAAATTTGGACGATTATTTACTGGGTCTTGCTTAGGATAAGGTTCTGTCGTCCCAACGACCAAAGCATGATTTTGGTTTTTGCTGGTAATGGTCACTTTACCGTTAGTTGGATTAAAAGTCAGTTTACCGCCGTTATCAACAGTAATAACTTTATTATCTTGCCCTTTAGTTTCAATGCCCGTATAGCTGTCATCAGTAAGTTCACAGTTACTACCATTGACATTTATTTGGTTTTGAACATTGATTGAGCAAGGACCAGCTAATGCATTAGCGGAAAGCGAAGCCAATGCTGTTACTGCTAACAATTTTGAACTTTTCGTTTTCCCTTTTTTTGCCAGCTCTGAAACAACAACCCATTGTCGTTTAGAGGTGTGCCAGACTATTTTGTAAACTTTATTCATATTTTCATCCTTTTAAGGTATTTCTTAGTCAACTTTGTTAGAAATCAAGCCAACAAAGTTTTTTTTATAATTAGATCTTATTACTTGTCTTTAACGGGTTGCGTAAAAATTATCCTAACAATATTTACATTTAAATAATAATTTGATATGAATTATGTATCTAAATTGATTTTATTGTCAGGAACTCGTTAAAGGCAATTAATTCTATTCTTATTCGATTAATAAGTATATATAAAAATCATCTTTTTATGATCATAATTTGATCAGTGAAATTAGTGGTTAAAATCAAAAATTAAATTTTTGTTAAAATATGTAAGTGTGCATTTCGACCCGTGATTAGGGATTAATATTATTTCGATAGGCATCGGGTTAACATTAAAAAATAATGCTAATCCCGGTGAAATAAAATTAAGTGAAGTGTTTTCAACTAGTAAAAAAGAAATATTTAAAGTTCTTTTAGGATTTATTAACAGGCAATATTCATCTCATGTCACTGACTGACCCCATTCTATTTTTACGTTGTCAAATAAAAAATAATAAATTATTAACAATAAAAACAGGGATTAATATGCCAATTGACCATTTCATATACCCAAAAAAACTAGGCATCTTGATTTGATTTTGGGTTG
>CAMLAI010000023.1 GCA_946477995.1 uncultured Gilliamella sp.
AACGCTGACCTATCGCACAATAATCAATCGATCCAGTATTCATAATTCACTCAAACCATTCGGATTTTGGCAGTGTAACATAAGGTAATCATATTGCCAATTTGCAATCCAGGCAATTTTGTTCAATTCATCAATATATGATTTTTGACTCAAGTAATGGATAATCTATCATCCATAATTAAATAACGTCATAAATATTGGCATTAGCAATGTAAGCAAAAAACCTTGCACGATAGCCGGTGGCACTATCATTATTCCTGCTCCTTTCTGTAACATAGGCAAAGTAAAATCCATAGACGTTGCACCACATAAACCCAGTGTTGTTAATTTATACCGTTTTATTAATGTTGGAATAAGTATAATGGCAAAAAGTTCACGTAATATATCATTTAAAAATGTGGCACTGCCAATAATTGCCCCATGCGCTTCAGTCATTAAAATGCCTGACAAAGAATACCAACCAAATCCAGATGACATACCTAATCCTATACGCAAAGGAAGATCTAATAGTAAAGCGGCTACCATTCCACCAATAAAAGTGCTTATAATGACAATTAGCGTTGTTGCAATACCAACTTTGTTAAGTAAAATTTGTTTAAGTGAAATATTATTACTTCTTAACTGAATACCAATTAACAAGAGTAAAAAAACTAAAACAACCTGAATAATGTTTTCGGTATATTGCCATACAAACAATGGAAAAAGTCCGACTATAAATCCCAAAACAAGTGCAATAAAGACACGCAATGATTCCAATATCATTTTTACGCGTGAACCAAAGGTTTGATTAACACTTGAAGCTTTCCACGGTAAAAATAGGTCAAATAACATTAGAAAAATAAAATTCCCGCCAAAAGTACAGATAAAAATAATAGCAGTATAAAATAGAATATTTTGCAAATTAGTCGCAAGGTTATCTAAATGAGCAAGTTCTGCGCCCATAATAAAAAGAATAAAATAAACCATCCAACTTAAAATTTGGTTAATTTTAGCTATCCATTTTTCTTGTTTGCATTTAATTAAATAACCAATGCACAAAGGCACAAGTGCTATTAGAATACCAAAATACATATTTCATTCCCTACTAATTAATTTAAGACAATTATTTTATTGAGCTTTAATTAAAAAAATCGATAAACAACAAGTTGAATATCGATTGTAATCAATTTTGATAATTTGACACTACATTAGGTAAATAATCATTACCTTTAGTATATTATATTAATGATGCTAATTGTGTTTCAATATTCAGTTTGAGTTGATCTAACAAAGCATAACGATTACGGTATTCAGAACGTTTTTTACTTGCTATATCTTCTAACGATTTACGTGTAATCTCAGTGGGTAAAATAAATAACTCACGATCATCTTGTTGACCATCGATTGTTAACCAAAAATCATCATAATCAGACAAAATGCGTTCTTGTCTGCTGTTATAACGCCAATTGTTATACACATGCGTTTTATTTCCAACCGCCACAATTTGCTCAAGCTGAAAATAATGCGCAATGATTAATGCTGCCTCAACGGCGACTCGTTTTGGAAATAATCCATAACATTGCTTAGTCGCTTTTTGTACCCGAACTCGCGCTTCATGATGACCGGTACCTTGCAACCCTGCAATAAATAAAGTCGTTTTTTGTTGATATTGAATGATTGAAAAAGTTAATGTTGCTAAATCAATACCGTCATTATCATAAAAATAAAGGCTTATTTCACCTTCTCGAGCAAACTTGTTACGCGCTTGAATCGCAATTTGAATATTAGCTTCATTTTTTACTGTTAGGTTAGCCAATACATATGGAGTTTTAGGATCATAAAAAGCCTTAGTCATGCTATCAGGCTGATTCGCTAAAAAATCATAGTGATATGCTAACGCATCAAAACGCTCTTGTTGCGACAAACTTGATGATAAATACGGTCTTTGTAATTTACACGGTAAATTGGTTTGGCAAGAAAAATAGTAGCCAAGTAATGGATATTGTCTTAATTTATCCAACCATTTTAGTGTTATAGGACTTAAAAATAAGGTTCTAAAAAAAAATTTATAACGATAAGTCGGATTAAGCCAAAGTTCATTTAGCGGAAGTTTACCGGTACATAGCCAGTTAAAAAGTTGCCATTTGCTTTTTGGCTGGGACATATTCGTAATATTATTCATAAGCAGAAAAAATAAATTTGAGTTAGTTAATTTATAAAAAATTTATATGTGGCTAAATTATAAAATATCAATAGATATCAAAGATTAGTCATAAATACCAACTTTAAAGAGTACAATACAACATAAATCAACGCAACCTTTGCCATCTTATTCTATAAGAAAAGAAAATAAAAAACGGTGAACTGGTCACCGTTTCTTATTAAACAATTATTCAGTTTTTATAAACCCAATTATTGTCCTTTCACTTCTTTAAGTCCATTGAATGGAGCCTTAGCACCTAATGCTTCTTCAATACGGATTAATT
This sequence comes from uncultured Gilliamella sp., assembly GCA_946477995.1. Classification (GTDB taxonomy): domain Bacteria; phylum Pseudomonadota; class Gammaproteobacteria; order Enterobacterales; family Orbaceae; genus Gilliamella. Next base: position 2,466 of record CAMLAI010000023.1, read on the forward strand.
GGTTGTATTTAGCAACACGATCAGAACGGCTCATTGAACCCGTTTTGATTTGACCAGCAGCTAAACCAACAGCTAAATCAGCGATAGTTGAATCTTCAGTTTCACCACTGCGGTGAGAGATAACAGCAGTATAACCTGCATCTTTCGCCATTTTAACCGCTGCGATAGATTCAGTTAATGTACCGATTTGGTTAACTTTAACTAGGATTGAGTTAGCGATGCCTTTTTCAATACCTTGTTTGAAGATTTTGGTGTTAGTTACAAAAAGATCGTCACCCACTAATTGGATTTTGTGACCTAATGCTTTAGTTTGGTATGCCCAACCGTCCCAATCGCTTTCATCTAAACCATCTTCGATTGATACGATAGGATATTGTTCAGTTAAACCTTCTAAATAGTGAGTAAATTCTTGAGCAGTAAACTCTTTATTACCTTCACCTTTTAATACATATTTACCTGTTTCTTTGTTATAGAATTCAGAAGCAGCACAGTCCATCGCTAAAGTAATATCTTTACCTAGTACATAACCCGCTTTTTCTACAGCTTCTTTGATACAAGCTAATGCTTCAGCATTTGAATCTAAATTAGGGGCAAAACCACCTTCATCGCCTACAGCAGTATTCATACCTTTAGCATGTAAAACTTTCGCTAAGTTATGGAATACTTCAGAACCCATACGGATTGCTTCACGTACTGTTTTCGCGCCAACTGGTTGAATCATAAATTCTTGTAAATCGATGTTATTATCCGCATGTTCACCACCATTGATGATGTTCATCATCGGTAATGGCATTGAATATTGACCTGGCGTACCATTCAAATCAGCAATATGTTGATATAGTGGAACACCTTTTGCTGCTGCTGCTGCTTTAGCATTAGCTAATGATACTGCAAGAATTGAGTTTGCACCCAAGTTAGATTTAAAATCAGTTCCATCTAAATCAAGCATGATTTGGTCGATAGCCGCTTGATCTAACGCATCTTTACCCACAACTGCTTTCGCAATTGGTCCATTTACGTTTTCAACTGCTTTTAAAACACCTTTTCCTAAAAAGCGAGATTTGTCACCATCACGAAGTTCTAATGCTTCACGCGAACCAGTTGATGCACCAGATGGAACGATTGCTAGACCAACAAAACCACCTTCTAAATGAACTTCAGCTTCAACTGTAGGGTTCCCACGAGAGTCGATGACTTCACGACCATGTACTTTAACGATTTTTGCCATGTTATTTTCCTCTATATGACAGATATATTACAAATGTAAAACTTTAAAACTATTTTTGTTGTAGCTGCTGATACTCCTTGGCAGCTTTTATAAAACTACTAAACAGTGGATGCCCATCTCGTGGTGTCGAGGTAAATTCCGGGTGGAATTGACAAGCAACAAACCATGGATGATTAGGAACCTCAATAATCTCGACTAATTTTCTATCAGTTGAAAGTCCGGTTACTTTTAATCCTGCTTTTACAATTTCAGGTAATAAATTATTATTCACTTCGTAACGATGACGATGACGCTCAGTGATTGACTCTTTTTTATACATATCAAATACTAATGAGTCTGGTTCTAAATGACATATCTGAGAACCAAGTCGCATAGTACCACCTAAATCACTATTTTCATTACGTTGGACAACATTACCCGATTCATCACTCCATTCAGTGATTAACGCAATGATTGGATTCGCACAATCTTTAACAAATTCTGTAGAATTTGCGTCTTTAATTCCAGCCACATTACGAGCATATTCAATCATGGCAACTTGCATTCCAAGACAAATACCTAAATAAGGTATTTGGTTTTCACGCGCATAGCGTGCAGCAATGATTTTACCCTCAACGCCACGATACCCAAATCCACCTGGAATAAGTATTGCGTCTAAGCCTGAAAGTAAATCCGTACCACGCGATTCAAGATCTTCAGAATCGATATAACGAATATGAACAGTTAAACGGTTTTTCAACCCGCCATGTTTTAATGCTTCGTTTACAGACTTATAAGCATCGGGTAATTCAGTGTATTTACCCACCATACCTATTGTGACTTCACCAACAGGATTGGCCTCTTCATAAATCACTTGTTCCCACTCTGATAGATCTGCTTCAACGCAATCAAGGTGGAATCGATTGCAGACAAAAGTATCTAAATTTTGTGATTTTAAAAGAGCAGGTATTTTATAAATTGAATCGACATCTTTTAATGAAATAACTGCACGTTCAGGCACATTACAAAATAGTGCAATTTTTGCTCGCTCATTAGCTGGAATGATACGATCTGAACGACAGATTAACACATCAGGTTGAATACCAATAGATAACAACTCTTTGACTGAGTGTTGTGTAGGTTTTGTTTTAACTTCTCCAGCAGAAGCTAAATATGGCACTAGGGTTAAATGCATAAATAAGGTATGTTCTCGACCTACATCAACCGCTAATTGACGAATCGCTTCTAAAAATGGAAGTGATTCAATATCCCCAACTGTGCCACCGATTTCAACAATAGCAACATCGAAGCCTTTAGCTCCTGCAATAACGCGAGATTTAATCTCATTGGTAATATGGGGAATGACTTGAACAGTTGCACCTAAATAATCCCCACGACGTTCTTTGCGTAATACATCGGAATAGATACGCCCTGTTGTGAAGTTATTTTTGCGAGTCATTTTAGTGCGAATAAAACGCTCATAATGACCTAAATCAAGATCCGTTTCTGCCCCATCTTCCGTCACAAAAACTTCACCATGCTGAATCGGGCTCATTGTACCCGGATCGACATTAATATAGGGATCAAGTTTTAACATGGTGACTTTTAAATTGCGGGCTTCTAAAATTGCAGCTAATGATGCTGCGGCAATGCCTTTACCTAAAGAAGAAACGACACCGCCTGTAACAAAAATATAATTCGTGACCATTAATACCAGACCATTATTAATTTATAAGAACAATATTGCGTCGTTTTCAAACGATAAAAGCAACACAATATACGATAAATCAGACGGGAAAATAGTATAACAGAATCTGACCTTGCTCACAATTGAATAATTATCTTTAACAGATGTTTTAATTAAGCTGATTAGATAGATTTAATGCTACTCAATCTAATCAACTTTAATTTGAAAACAGAATTATCTTCGACAATCAATCTAAACTGTAAGATTAGCATAAAAGTTATTAATCTTACTTTTTCGAACTCGATTTTGTATCCGTTTCCAAATGAAAATTAAACCATTAAAAATCGTACTTAATGCAAAAAAAGCAAATAAAGAGATACTTAAAATAATGTGTAACCACCTGTCTTGTTCATTAATTTGATATCTAATGTCAGGATTAATCGTAAATCCTGAGATAGAATTATCATCTCGATAATAAATATCTGAGACTAATCCAGAAAAATTGACTCGCCCCGATTGGCTATTCAAACTATTTTGAAAAGTTGAATTCGAAACCCGATTAGATTCTAAATCCTCTTGGTCTTTGCTATCTGTTTGGTTAAAAAACTTATTTTTCAGCGTAATGAAGAAAGAAACATTATCGGTTTGATTATGGATTTCTACTTTTCCGCACTTACTATTCACCTTTTTGTTATATTTATCACAAAGTGCCCCTTCCGTGGTAACATTTACCCAATCGCCCTCTTTTAGATTGTTGGTTAATAATTGTGAACTATCATCAAAATTCCAATTTTTCAGGTCATGATTAGCAAAGTGATACATATAAAAGATATTATCTTTAACATTGGATTTTGCATAAACAATAAATGTCAAAATAATACCTACAAGAAAAAGCCATAAATTACGTCCCGCAAACTTTGGTGGTCCAAAATTTTCAATCTCTTTCGAAACTGACAATGTATAACCATAACGAATTATTTTTTTATCCTCAAAAGTAACATCAAGCTCAACATTAGTTAATGTATGTTCGGGAATATATGCTTGCCAATTATCAGGATAATTTAAAATAGAATTATGACCAACAGTAATTTGTTTCGTTTTAGAGTTTTTATTTTTAACTTTTCCTCTTATTCGATTAACAAATTGAATTTTTACTTTAGACTTTGGTTTACGACAATAAAAATAGATAACTGCTAGTAAATTTATGCCAAATAAAAACAGATCAAATAGTTCATTACTTTGCCAAAAATCTAAAAAATAATTAATTGTTAAAAAGCAAAAAAATACCGCAACTATCCCTTTATTATTTTTATTCCGATACGCTGATTCTAACGGTGTTTCTTGCCGTGTCATTAAAATTTCATAACCAAATTTTTGTTGATTTTCAATGCGATTGTTTATAGTCTCATTGTCATGATTATGATTATAATTTTCTGGATGTTGAACATCAAAGAATTCACTTGCCCAATACTCCATATCATCTTTTTCTAATTTTTTTTCATTGATGATATTTTGATGCGCTGCATAACGAATATCGTGATCATTTAACCTAATCACAATGGCATAATCTTCAGTGAAAACTACTTCAGCCACATTATCATCTAAGATAAAACGATCCATATCATAGGGGATAATGACATCAATATTATTAATTTTATAAAAAAGTGTTTCGCCAACATAGTGATTGATATTTTGTTTGACTAATTTGCCAGATATTGATATTACATCTGAATTTATTAATGACGATTCTTTTACCTCTGAAGATAAATGTTTTGTTGTTTTTAGATAAGGTGTTATAAGACGTTCTTCTAGTGTGGACAATTGCCTAATAGGCCTAAGATCAACAATATAGTTTTTTTCAATTAACTTTTTCTTTTTTTTGTTACTTTTAAAGTTTTTTCTAATCGACGAAACGATCAAAACCAAAATGTGAATGACTAATATTAAACCAAATATATTCATTTTGTGACTTATTCCTTATGAAACATTGTTATAGTTATATTTAACTGATAAAATTGGTCAATCTGATTCTTTTATTTAGTGATTTGCCGTTTTTTCACTACGCGATAATCCAATAATTCCCGATCGAACCATTTCGACAATATGACAAGTTTCACGTATCGACGCTAAGAAAGAATCTAGTTTTTCACTTGTACCCGATAATTGAACAATGTAATGCGTTGCGGTAACATCGACAATCGAGCCTCTAAAAATATCGGCACAACGTTTAACTTCATCTCGTGCATCAGACCCTTTAGCAGCCACTTTCACTAACATAATTTCTCGTTCAACATGAGGCCCTTCGGTTAAATCATGTACACGGTAAACATTGACAAGTTTATGAAGCTGCTTTTGAATCTGCTCTAGCACATGTTCATCACCTGTTGTTTGAATGGTCATTCTGTGCATGGTCGGATCTTCTGTCGGTGCTGTCGTAATGGTTTCAATATTAAAACCACGTTGTGAGAACAGACCAATAATTCGAGATAAAGCCCCGGGTTCATTTTCTGTTAAAATTGATAAAATATATCGCATTAGGTTCTCTCCGTTTTACTCAGCCACATTTCGTTCATTGCTCCACCACGTATTTGCATTGGGTAGACATGTTCAGTTGCATCGGTCATGACATCAATAAAGACTAATCGATCTTTAATTGACAAGGCTTTTTTAAGTTTTGTTTCCAGATCTTCACGCTTGGTAATGACCATACCAACATGACCATAAGCTTCCGCTATTTTTGCAAAATCAGGCAATGATTCCATATACGAACAAGAATGTCGCCCAGCATAAATCATATCTTGCCACTGTTTAACCATGCCTAAAAAACGGTTATTCAGATTTAAAACAATAACCGGTAAACCATATTGTAAAGCGGTAGAAAGTTCTTGAATATTCATTTGAATACTACCATCACCGGTTACACAAACGACACATTGATCTGGAAAAGCAAGTTTTACCCCAAGCGCAGCCGGAAGACCAAACCCCATGGTACCTAGACCACCAGAAGTAATAAAATGACGAGGTTTATCAAATGGATAATACAAAGCAGTAAACATTTGATGTTGACCTACATCAGTAGTGACAAATGCGTTACCTTGAGTCAATTTATATAAAACTTCGATTGCTTCTTGTGGTTTGATGCTTTCACCTTCATGACTATAAGCTAAACAGTGACGTGAACGCCAATGATCAATTTGTTTCCACCAATCCACTAATGCATCAAGATCACGATCAGCTTGCAATTCATTAAGTTCGGATAACATCGTTTCAACCACTACTTTAGCATCACCCACAACAGGAATAGTGGCAGAAATTGTTTTTGAAATTGATGTTGGATCAATATCAATATGTATTATTTTTGCTTTCGGACAATATTTTTCAACATTATTGGTTGTTCTATCATCAAATCTGGCACCAACAGCAAATATTACATCGGCATTATGCATCGCCATATTGGCTTCATACACCCCATGCATTCCAATCATGCCTAAATAGTGTTTATCTGTACCAGGAAAAGCACTTATCCCCATTAATGTTGACGCAACAGGGAGATTCAATTTTTCGGCTAAACGTTTAATAGCATCACTTGCACCGGCGCTAATTACTCCGCCGCCAATAAATAAAACGGGTTTTTTAGCTGCCAATAATGTCGTTAATGCTTTTTTAATTTGTCCTTTATGTCCTTGAATAGTTGGATTATATGAACGCATTGAGACAGATTTAGGATAATGGTAATTATATTTATTTGCAGGATTAACAATATCTTTTGGCAGATCAATCACAACCGGGCCAGGTCTACCTGTTGACGCAATATAGAAAGCTTTCTTAATAATTTCAGGAATGTCTTTACTGTCTTTTATTAGAAAACTATGTTTGACTATCGGGCGTGATATACCGACCATGTCGCACTCTTGGAAGGCATCATTGCCAATCAAGTTACTTGCTACTTGACCGGAAATAACAACCAATGGCACAGAATCCATGTAGGCAGTCGCAATACCAGTAATTGTATTGGTCGCTCCAGGCCCTGATGTTACGAGTACAACACCAACATCACCTGTAGCCCTAGCATAACCATCAGCCATATGTACAGCGGCTTGTTCATGACGAACTAATATATGCTCTATGCCACCTAAAGTATGAATTGCATCGTAGATATCAAGAACACTACCACCGGGATAACCAAATATCTGTTTTACTCCTTGATCAATCAAAGATTGAATGACCATTTCTGCGCCTGACAGTTTTGCCATCGTTGTTGCCTCCAATATTACAAATTAGTCATTTATTTTGCATTAACTACTACATTAAATCAATAAACTGTATAAGGTTATTAATTTTCTTTATACGATAACAGCGTAAACAAATGCTAATAAAAGTCAATATAAAACATATTGTTAAAAAATTTAACGCAAAATATAATTTTTGTGTTTTATTGTTATTTTTATGTTTTTTCTATACACTTTGGAAAAGTCTATTTAAGTCTTATCTAAACCCGACATATTATTCCTAAAAGGTATTATCATGAGCAATTATTCTTTGGAACCTATCTCGCTTACTGATTGGCAATTAGTAAAAGTGACAGGAGAAGACAATCTTAAATATTTACAAGGTCAAGTGACTATTGATATGAAAAATCTTTCCGAGCACTCAGCATTGTTTGCTGCTCATTGTGATGCTAAAGGGAGAATGTGGAGTAATCTATTATTATTTATGCGCGGTGCTGAGATATATTATTTATTGCGTAAAAGTGTTGCAGAAAAGCAAATTACCGAACTAAAAAAATATGCTATTTTTTCCAAAGTGACGATTGAAAAGGAACAAGATTTAAATATGTATGGGATTATGGCTGATGCATTACCAGCGCAAATACTATCAAAATTCAATGATGATAATTGTGTTAATGATAATGACACTACTTATATTAAATTAATGTTACCTCAACCCCGAATCATTGTCATTACACCACAGCCTATTGAAAGTCATTTACAACCAAGCAATAAATGGTTACAACTTGATTTAGAAGCAGGCTATGCCATTATTGATAGTGAAAATACAGAAAGTTTATTACCGCAAGCGTGTAATTTACAACTCTATAATGCCATTAGTTTTGATAAAGGTTGTTATTGCGGACAAGAAATGGTTGCTAGAGCGCAATTTCGTGGCACTAATAAACGTGGACTTTATCTATTATCTGGCAAAAGTGATGTACTACCTATCATTGGTGATACGATAGAATATCAAATAGAAGGAAATTGGCGAGAAGGGGGGAAAGTGTTAGCAGCACTAAAACTTAATCAAAATCATGATGTGTATGTACAAGTTGTACTACCTAATGGTATAGATATCAATACTGACTTTAGAATTAAAGGACAATCAACAAGCAAGCTAAATTTTCATTGATTAATTAGTTGCTATTAATCATTCCAATTAAAAACGATATCGATTTTTCAATTTATATTCATTAAAATTAAACAATTTGAATTGATAAGAATAGCTAGAATATAGATAAATATGTTCTAGCTATCAATGAAATCTTTAATTATCGCTTACCTAACTCTTGATAAACAATTTGCACAAAATAGTTTACACCCGTTGTTAATAGCTCATCATTAAAATTATAAGCAGGATTATGCAAATTTGCTCCTTGCCCTGCACCTAACCAAACATAAGCACCAGGAACCTTTTGTAACATAAAGGCAAAATCTTCAGATCCCATTGAAGGAGGAGGATCAATCGTTACATTATCATCGCCCACCACTTTTCTTGCAGCGCTAATGGCTATATCCGCCTGCTTAGCATAGTTTATGGTAGCAGGATAACGGCGCTGATAATTGACTTCCGCTTTGGCGTCAAAAGTTGATGCGATACCCTGTGCTATCTGTTTGATTCTTGATTCAGCCATGTCCTGAACATCGGAACTAAATGCTCTAACCGTTCCTCGAATTACAGCTTGTTGAGGTAATACATTCCAAGTATCACCACTATGAATTTGTGTTACGCTGACAACTAAGGAGCTAAGAGGATCGGCATTACGGCTCACAATACTTTGTAATCCATTGACGATTTGTGTTGCAGTTAAAATTGTATCTTTACCCAGATGCGGTGCCGCTGCATGTGAGCCAACACCTGTCACATTAATTTCAAAGACATCATAAGATGCCATTATTGCACCGTGATTAATATAGAAATGATTTAATGCCATATTGGGCTGATTGTGAATTCCATATACTGCTTCAATAGGCAATTTATCAAATAGCCCATTTTCCGCCATTACACGGCCACCCCCTTCGTTTTCTTCGGCTGGTTGGAAGATAACAACTACCGTTCCACTAAAATCACGATGCTGGCTCAAATATTTTGCCGTTCCCAATAACGTTGCTGTATGACCATCATGACCACAAGCATGCATTTTTCCGTGTATTGTTGAACTATAATCAATATTATTCACTTCGGTAATATCCAAGGCATCAATGTCAGCTCGTAAAGCAATCATCCGCCCTTCTTTATTACCTTTTATGATGCCAACAACCCCTGTGGGTGCAAAGTCAGTGTATAATTCTGATATACCAAATGATTTCAACTTTTCAATGATAAATTGAGTGGTATTAGTTTCTTCAAATGCAGTTTCGGGATGAGAGTGAATATAGTGACGCCATGAGATCATCTCATTTTTTAGTTGTGTAATTGAGTCCATTAATTATTCCTTTCTGACTAATTGATTTACCAGTTATACCTCGAATTAATAGCCACTATAATACGATATCATTCTTAATAAAAATAACTAATTTTACTATGATTATTAATTTTAGTTATAAGTTTCACATTTAAAACTAGTTAAACGCCTCTATTTTCAATCAAACATTAAAACGGCTTTGAAAACAGTATATAAATGAAAAAACTCACACATGGTAATACAAAATCAAATAACCCGACATTAACAAAAACGGACCAAATGGAATTACAGTTATTGATTGATCACTTAATCCATAACGCAAAATAAGATAATAAACGATAGCTAAAAATGATGAAAAAACTAACAACAAGGGAAGATCTTCATAAGATATCCATGCGCCTAAAGCAGCCAATAACTTAACATCACCCTGCCCTAGTCCCTGTTTTTTGGTCAGCAAATAAAATAATTCTTTAGGGACAATTAATAAAAAATAACCCCAAATAATGCCAGTGATCGCTTTATTTAACGTAATGCCAAACAGATTAAAATAGCCAGCTAAAATCCCTAACCATAGTAGGGGTTGAGTAAATAGATCTGGCAATAAATAATATTTTAGATCTATCATTGCCAATAAGAGAAAATAACACGCTAATATCATTAATAAAACCGTATTTAAAGTCCAGCCTTTTGTCAAAAATAGAATAGCAAAAATAACCGCAAATAAAATCTCAAATACGATATAGCGATAATGAATTTTCCCTTTGCACGCCCAGCATTGTCCCTTCAGTAATAGCCATGAAAAAACAGGAAACAGTTGCCAAAATCTAAGTTGTTTGTGACAATGTGGACAACGAGAGCGATGAAAAGAAATAGCAATTAAATATTCATACGCTGAATAGATAGGCTTAAAACGACAGTAAGCCACATGAATGAAGCTTCCCAAACACATTCCCAATCCAATAATTAACCAAATCATCAATGAATAACATCCCCCAATTGGAAAATCGGTAAATACATGGCAATAATTAAGCCACCAATAATCAAACCTAGAATTAACATTAATAGCGGTTCAAACAGCTGTATCATATTATCAGTCAGCGTTTGATGTTGTTCCTGATAATATTCTGCTAGTTGTTTTAGCATCAAATCTAATGTACCTGACTCTTCACCAACCAAGATCAATTGACTGCACAATGGAGGTAATAAACTTTGCTGCTCGATAACAGCACTGAATGAATAGCCTTGTTCAATTCCGGCGATAATTTGATAAATAACATGACGATAATGGTAATTATGCATAATTGTTGCAACCGCATTCAACCCACTCAATATAGGAATACCTGCTATTTGAGTTATAGAAAGAGTCTGAAATATTTGGGTTAAATGCAAAGTATGAATTAACGAATTCAAGAATGGTAATTTCAATATTAATTTATCCATTTTTGGGGCGTAAGATTTTTTTAAGTGATAATGATAAATAAGCCAAAACAAACCAATCATGCCGACCCATTTCCCATAGTTATTCTGAATATAGTAAGACAAATCAATAATTAATAATGTAAAAAAGGGAAGTTCAGCTTCAAAACTTTGATAAATATCTACAAATTTAGGTAATACTATCAATAACATAATTAGTGTTACAACAACTGACATAAACAAAAGGAATAATGGATAACGCAATGCCTTTTTTAGTCGTTTTTGTAAATTAATTGATGCCTCTATTTGAAAAGCCAATTGTTCAAAACTCAAATCAAGTTGTCCTGTTAATTCCCCTGTTGCAATAATTTCAGCATAAAGTGGTGGAAAGACAGATTGATGTTGAGTTAGTACTGTTGATAGTCGTTCTCCTTTAGCTAGTTGCCCTGCAATTTCCGTCAATAAACATTGCCAATGCTGTTTAGGGTGTTCATGCGCAAGTAAATGCAAAATTTCAAGCAAAGGTAATCCAGCTTTTAGCATGGTAGCCAGTTGTTTTGTCAAGATAAATAATTCAATACGCTTAAAACTACTTGAAAATACATAGTGACCTGCCTTGAATTTTATGGCGATATCACCTTGCAATAATAATTGCCGTCGCGCTTCGTTTTGTGAAGCCGCTATAATTTTATGTTCTATAAAATTGATGTCGTACCAATAATAGAGCCTTTTCATGTTTCACCTAATACTCTATTTATTTCTGCTAAGGTCGTTATCCCTTGCTGTATTAATTGTTCAGCTGATTGCCTTAAAGAAATTTGATTTGAAGGTGTTATAACCTGTTGATTTAAAATTTGGTGTTGAATTTCAGGGGTGATAGTTAAAAATTCATATAACCCTATTCGTCCTGAGTAACCACCTACACAGTTCTCACATCCGATTGCGACATAATGTGGAATCGGCTTTTGTCCTAGCCTAATCAGCTCGCTCGCCACCACTTTACAATGACAACATAACTTACGTACTAATCGTTGAGCGATGATTAATTTAACACTAGCAGAGATGAGATATCGTTCTATTCCCATTTGATTCAAACGTGTTATTGCTTCTATACTTGAATTAGTATGTAAGGTAGACAGGACTAAATGTCCGGTTTGTGCAGCTTGAATGGCTATTTCTGCTGTTTCATGATCACGAATTTCACCAATCATCATCACGTCAGGATCTTGCCTTAACAAAGCACGTAAAATGGTTGCAAAACTTAACCCAATTTTCATATTTACAGACGTTTGATTAATGCCTTCAACCGGTATTTCAATCGGATCTTCCACGCTACAGATATTACAATGAGGCAAGTTTAATGTTTTCAGTCCACTATAAAGCGTTACCGTTTTACCGCTGCCTGTCGGTCCTGTAACTAATATTAGTCCTTGTGGGTGATTTAATATTTGTTGAAATTGAGCAAGATCCCTATCCGTAAATCCTAAATCGTGAATCGACAGCGGTGAATCATGATTATCGAGTACGCGTAACACCACTTTTTCACCATTCATAACCGGTAAGGTTGAAATCCGCATAGCATAACGATCTATTACTAATTGCCCATCCTGGGGTAATCGCTGTTCTGCAATATTCAACTTTGCCATTATTTTCAATCTGGCAACGATTTGCTTTGCTAGTGTTAAAGGAGGAACCAGTATGGTATGCAATACACCGTCAATCCGCATACGAATGCGATAACTTTGTTGATAAGGTTCAAAATGAATATCCGAAGCACGTTTTTTTAAAGCTTTAAGCAATAATTTATCAATACTGTCGACTAGTTGATCTTCTTGCATGACTAAAACCATTTCATTGTTGCATTAATTTAAAATTTAAAGATATCTTCACATACACTATTTAAGCTTACATCAACAGGATTAGTTACACAGGTACGTGACCAATCAACACTACCATGGGTTATATTCAGCGTCGGTGTCATCGTTACTGTTAAGCCAGATAAGGCATTTTGTCCAACTAATTCAATCATCCCATTTGTGACTGTCACTGAGGTGACATAATTGGTTGATTTAGTCATTGGAATACCATTATTTGCATTATTACAATTTGCTAATCCACCTTGCTCAATTACACATATTTCTACCGCTGTTTTGTAAGCGGTCATGGCTTGTAGCATATCGGTCATGGCTGCTTTTTTTACATAACCTTGATAAGCAGGCAAACCAATTGCCGTTAAAATAGCAATTACTATAATTGCTATCATGAGTTCAAATAAGGAAAATCCCGATTGTTTGTTCATATTCATTCTCTGTTATTAAATTGCTAACGAAACACAAGCAACTTTATAGCGTTTAAAAAAAATGAAATAATAACGGTATGCCAAGTATGGAAAAAGGATAACAATAATTGTTTTTCTGATTTCATCATTATTTAAATTATTGGAAGTCAAATCACAAATCAGTCATTTGATAACAAAGTTTTATAAGATAAGGAGTCGATATGTCCTTAAAGATAGTTAATGGTTGGTTACAAGGTGTAAAACAGGTCATTTCACCATTTTATAATGATCGACCAAGTGATAAACCCATTTCATTATTAGTGATTCATAATATAAGCCTTCCGCCCAATCAATTTGGTGGCCCTTATGTAGAACAGCTGTTCACAGGTCAGCTTGATCCAAATGAACACCCTTATTTTGCCGATATCTATCAAATGCAGGTATCAAGTCACCTATTTATTCGTCGTGACGGTGAGATAATTCAATTTGTAGCTTTTGATAAACGAGCATGGCATGCAGGTATATCAGCATTTGAAGGACAAGAAAATTGTAATGATTTTTCAATAGGAATCGAATTGGAAGGATGTGATAGTGAAAAATTTACCGAAGTGCAATATCAACAACTGGCAAAAGTCACCCTTCTACTACAACAAACTTATCCACTTAACAATATCACCGGACACAGTGACATTGCACCAGAACGTAAAACAGATCCTGGGCCTTATTTTGATTGGCAATATTATAGGCATTTGCTTGCTAACAAAATGCAAGCTAATTTAATTAAAGATCAATTAGAACGAATTGAGCAAGCGTTAAAAAAAATAGATTTATGGCAAGCCTTGCCACCCAGTCAGGATGCTTTTTTAAGTCAACAACCTTTTGCTCTTGATACCATGAAGTCATACGAATGGCTACAATGGATTTTTATACCCCGAATTCGAGCTATAATTGATGCCAATTCGGTTATTCCCCCCTTTGCGTTACACCCCTATTTTGAAGAAGCGTTAAAAGAGTCAGAGAAAAATATTGACCATTTGTTAGATCTGATAAAACAACTTGATGAATTGACCCAATCCAAATAGTTAATGGTGGCTTAAACATATGAAAAAGTGATATTGAATAGATTTGAGAAGTTAATTACCGCGTTCTGCCCGCGGTAATTTAATAAAAAATACAATTTTTATTTTTTTAACTTATTTCGATACTCATTGACCGCTTTTAAATGGCTATTATAATTCGTCGTAAACGTATGTCCGCCCTTACCATTAGCGACAAAAAACAGATATTTGGTATCAGCAGGGTGTGCCGCAGCTTCTAACGACGCTAAACTTGGCATTGAAATAGGCGTAGGTGGTAAACCATTAATGACATAGGTATTATAAGGATTAGTCTTATCGGTCATATCAATACGTCTAATTTTACCCGTATATTTATCACCTAAACCATAAATAATTGTAGGATCGGTTTGCAGCTTCATTTTTGCTTTTAATCGATTAACAAAAACAGATGCTACATTCGCACGTTCAGAACTGAGACTAGTCTCTTTTTCAATAATTGAGGCAATAATAAGTAATTCATACGGTGTGCTATATGGCAGCCCACTATCACGATTTTCCCACACTCTTTGCAAGTTATTTTTCATAGTGAGATGAGCACGTTTTAAAATATTAATATCTAAGGTATCGACCGTATAAAGATAAGTATTTGGCGAAAGCCACCCTTCAAGAGGCCCCTCAATACCTAAAATTTTTGCAATATCATCGCTTGATTTATCAACCAAAGTTTGTTGAATGTAAGGGGTATTTTTCATGGTATTTAACCAATCATTGGCTCGCTTCCCTTCTACAAATCTTAGCGTAAAACTGCTTTCTTTCCCTGACACTAATAATTTTAGAAACTCATCAACAGTCATATGGGGTTCTAACTTATACCCCCCTGCTTTAATAGAACTTAATTCAGGATTTAATTTATACAAATAAGGAAGTAGATAAGCCCTATCCATTAAATTTGCTTGATCTATTTGTTCAACTAACTGATGTATTGACGTTCCTTTTTTGATAATAAACACTTTATTATCATCGTTAACATGAATATGCTGTTTAGAAAACTGTTGTAAAAAATAGTAACCCAACGCAAGCGAAGCGGTGACAACTAAAATTATTGCCAAAAACGTGTATAAAAATATTTTTTTAATCATAACTTATTTATCTATATAGTGAACCTTAGCTCGTGTAGTTAAGCGCGTTAATAATTCATATGCACTGATACCTGTATATTTAGCAATTTCTTCTACCGGCAACTCCTTTCCCCAAAAAATGACTTCGTCGCCTGGTTTATCCGAACTATTCAGTCCCAGATCAACAATAATCATGTCCATTGAAACACGCCCCACAATAGGAACACGTCTACCATTAATTAACACAGGCGTATTTTCGGGTATACCGCGAGGATATCCATCACCATACCCCATTGCAACAACACCTAATTTTGTCTCTTTATGACTTGTCCAAATTTGCCCGTAGCCCACAGATTCACCCTTTTTATGCTTTCTTACTGCAATTAGCTCTGACTTAAACGTCATAGCTGGGTGTAATTCGGCAATGGGATTCTCAAAAGGAGAAACGCCATACAAAGCAATACCTAATCGAATCACATCACGATGTGAATTTGGCCAAGCAAGAATACCGCCAGAAGCAGCAATAGATTGCTTATCAAGCAATGATTTGTTAGAAATTGATTCAACAAATTCGTCCAACAGCAAACATTGATTTGACGTTTGGTTGGAAGAAAAATCATCAGCAGAACTAAAATGACTGATAATATTTAATGGTTTACGCACAACGCAACAACTTGCTAATCGATTAAATTCACCTTGAGCCTCATCAAACCGAAACCCTAAACGATGCATACCTGTGTCAATTTTGAACCAAGCTGTGATTTGATTTTCAATTTTAATCGCATTTAACGCTTCAATTTGCCAACTTGAATGAACCACAGTTTGCAAATTAAAATCAATTAAATCCGTTATTTCATCATGTGGAAAAAAACCTTCCAACAAAACAATGGGGGTAATGATCCCAATTTGCCGTAACAAAAGCGCTTCAGAAAGTCTTGCAACCCCAAAGTAGTCGACCTTATCGGATAATAATTGAGCAATGCCAGCAATCCCATGACCATAAGCATTTGCTTTAAGAATAGCCATTAAGGAGCTATTAGGTGAATTTCGTCTCACATACTCAATATTATGCAGAATAGCTTGACGATTAACATTAACGACAGCAATAGACATTACTTCCAACCTAACTCAGGTAAAAAAAGATATTTTAATTTCTGTTCTAAATAATAACAAATAAAATATGAAAGGTTAATCAAGTTTTAATACAAAAAAACCACACAATCAATAAGTTAATTAAAAAATTCGGGGGCATAAGTAATTTATCCTTTTAAAAAATCATAGGATAATTCGCTTAAAAACGGTATGATCATTAAAGATATTTTTAGAAATCAGCATAATTTTTTAAAGGATATTAGATGATTGATTATAATGCATTCCCTGAACAACGCCAATCTTTTATCCGGCAGCTTTTGACTGAAAAAGGGCGTGTTGTCAGTGCTGATTTAATTAAATTGTTAGGGGTTTCAGAACACACGATTCGTCGAGATTTACAAAAACTAGCCCGTGACGGTGTTTGCAAGCGTGTATATGGTGGAGCAGTTAGCCATTTAAAAC
>CAMLAI010000024.1 GCA_946477995.1 uncultured Gilliamella sp.
TTTATGCAATTAAAATTGCACCGGGTGTTCACCATACAATGGGAGGTGTAACGATAAACACTGAAACACAAGTATTAGATAATGATAAACATGTGATTAAAGGTGTTTTTGCGGCTGGTGAGGTTGTTGGTGGTGTGCATGGAGCAAATCGCATTGGTGGTAATGCTGTTGCTGATATCATTATTTTTGGTATACAAGCAGGTAAAAAAGCCACAGATTACATTAATAGTTAATTGAACTTTGCTAAAAATGGTAAGTTCTACCTACGACTATTCTCAAACATTGATGGGGATGACGGTAACATTGACGCTATTAGAGCAAAATGAAACCGTCGCAAAACTTGCTTTTGCTACCATTAAATTGCTTGAAGATAAATTGACTGTTAACCGCCCAGTTTCGGAGGTTATGTCAATCAATCTTGCAGCAGGCAAACATCCTGTTGAGGTAAGC
The DNA here is from genome assembly GCA_946477995.1 of uncultured Gilliamella sp. Taxonomy (GTDB): domain Bacteria; phylum Pseudomonadota; class Gammaproteobacteria; order Enterobacterales; family Orbaceae; genus Gilliamella. The sequence goes on from CAMLAI010000024.1 coordinate 451, forward strand.
TTACCTGTATTTTCACTTATTAAACAGGCTTGGCAACTGAGCGTGAATCCCTCAAGTTGTTTTAATATGGCTATCGGCCCTGTCGTCAAACTTTGGAAAATAGGCTTTAAAGGAGATAGTATTCCTGCCGATCATCATATCAAACAACAACTATTATTAACCGATCCATTTGATATAGAATTAAATGATACAACCCATTCTGTTTTTTTAAAAAAAGCAGGAATGGAGATAGATCTTGGTGCTATCGCAAAAGGTTATATCGCCGATGTCATTAAAAATCTGTTACTTGAACATCATATTCACCATGGCATCATAAATTTAGGTGGAAATGTACTAACGTTAGGAGCCTCCCCAATAGAAAAGTCAGGTTGTTGGTGTATAGGGTTAAGAAAACCCTTTTCTTTATCTGATGAGTTAGCAGGTATAATAAAAGTTAAAAATAAATCAGTCGTTACTTCGGGCATTTATGAACGTTATTTTGTGCAAAATAATCGGCTTTATCATCATATTTTCAATCCTTTAACTGGCTATCCTCTTGATAATGAAATTGAAAGCGTTACCGTTATTTCAAATACTTCTCTTGAAGGCGATATTTACTCAACGATTTTTTATGGATTAGGCGTAAATGCCAGTGGTGAATATTTAAAAAAACATCCAGATATTTCAACCATTTTTTTACTAAAAAATAAAACGATGACACTGATCAATCCGAAAAATTTTAATTTTGATCTAATTGATAAACACTATGAAATAAATCTGCATTAAGAACCAATGACAATGAAATTGCTAAACTTTTATTGTTTTAAATGAATTAATTACGTTTTTACATTAAAGAAGGAAATTATTATGAACGCAGTGAAAAAACCACCAGTAAAATGGTTACCGCTCATAATTATTGCTGCTATTTCAGCAATATTATGGCTATTTGTTTCGCCTCCACAAGGAATAAGTACAGAAGGTTGGCGAACAAGCATTATTTTTGTGGCAACGATTGCCTGTATTGTTGCAGAAATTATGCCAATTGGCGCAATTGGCTTATTAGCCATTACGGTTTTTGCTATTTTAAGACCATCTGGTGCAGCTAATGCAACTGAGTCTATCAAGATATCATTAAGTGAATTAAATAGTAGCTTAATTTGGTTGATCGTTGTTGCTTTTATGATTGCGCGAGGATTTATTAAAACTGGTTTAAGCAAACGTATTGCTTATTATTTAGTAAAAATTTTAGGTAAAAACACTTTAGGCTTAGCTTATGGTTTATCTGTAACAGATGTGGCATTGGCGCCAGCCATTCCAAGTACGACAGCTCGTGCTGGTGGTGTGATTTATCCAATCGCTGAAGCGTTATCGATTAACTTTAATTCTAATCCGAAGGATGAATCAAGAAATCGAATTGGCACTTTTTTAATGTTAACCATTAGTCATATCAATGATATTACCTCAGCAATGTTTTTGACTGCATTTACCGGTAATTTATTAGCCGCTAAATTAGTCACAGAAACATTAGGCGTGACATTGGGATGGGGACAGTGGTTTATTGCAGCTATCGTACCTTGTTTGGTTTCTTTTATTGTGATTCCATTAGTCATTTATTTCTTAACCAATCCAGAGCTTAAAAAGACACCTGATGCGCCAAGATTAGCCGTTGAAGAATTGAAAAAAATGGGACCAATTACCGCTAAAGAAATTATTATGGGTGGTACGGTAATTTTATTATTAGGTCTTTGGATTTTCGGTAAAGACTATTTAGGTATTGATGCAACAACGACTGCTTTTATTGGTTTAACGATTTTAATCTTAACTGGTGTACTAAGCTGGGATGATGTGAAAGGTGAAAAAGCGGCATGGGATACCTTAATTTGGTTTGCGGCTTTATTAATGATAGCAGGACAAGTCAATAAGCTAGGTGTTACAAAATGGCTAGGCGATACTATCGGTAGTGCAGTAAAGGGGCATTTAGGTGATAGTAGCTGGGTATTTGTTATCATTATTTTGTGTGTTGCCTATGTTTATTTACACTATTTCTTTGCTAGTGGCAATGCGCATATTGCGGCGCTATTTCCAGTATTCTTATCTGTAGCAGTGGCACTTCATGTTCCACCAATGATTGCGATATTTGCATTAGTTATTTGTACCAACTATTTTGGTTCCATTACCCAATTTGCCAATGCTCGAAATCCGTTGTTATTTGCTGAAGGTTTTGTTCCAGTCAAAACATGGTGGAAAGTAGGATTTATCTGTAGCGTTGTTAACTTAACCATTGTGTTTACCGTTGGTCTTTTGTGGTGGAAAATGTTGGAATTAGGTTAAGAAATAACGTATCTTAAACACTATTCAACAAAAAAACCGTCAGAAATTGGCGGTTTTTTTATCCTCTAATTATGATAATCTCATAACAACATAATCGATAAACTCCAATCATTAATGGCCTGCCAATATTTTTGTTCCTGCTCTAAATCTAATAAAATCAATTTATTACTTTCCACAAAATTAGTGTCAATTTCGAATGTCATTTTGGTCAATTTGTCTTTGACTAATTTTAATCGAAATGCATTCAAATTAATTTCTGTAGAGCGTTGATTATTGATCAGAATGGAGAGCCTGAGTATTTGTAATAATGAAATAATATGTTTAAATTCAAAAAGGCTAAAATAAGGAAATGCTTCAATATTAATTGATTTTCGATGATAACGAACGAGTGTCGATAACAACAGTTGTTGTTCTTCGTTAAATCCCGGCAAATTGCTGTTTTGCAGAATGTAACTTGAATGTTTATGCACAGACGAAAAATTAATTTTTAATCCTACTTCATGTAAAAGTGCTGCCCAATATAAAATGGATTCCACACAAATTGGAATATCGATTTGTGCTTGCTCTTTCCATTGTAAAAAAAAGTATTTTGCTGTTTTGACAACTTGCATAGCATGACGCTGATCGATATTGTAGTGTTTAGATAAAGATTCGGCGGTTGTTTGACGTATGTCTCGATAATTAGGACCACCGATTAATTCATACAAAACCCCTTCACGTAAAGCATTAGAACTATACTGCAACGAACTTAATCCCAATGCATTAAATACACCACAAAATATTGCCAGTCCACTCACAAAAACCTGTTTACGTTCATCAGATAGTGAAGGGTAGGTAATATCATCAAATGTTTCAAAGTCTAATACATAACTAACTAAATCATCTAATCTCTTCGGGGTAATAATACCGTCACTCACACCAAGATCTAATAGAATATGATGAATAGATTTAATGGTTCCTGATGTACCAAAAGCAACCGTAATATTCTGTTTTTTGATAGTACTAATCATGGTTTCAATTTGTTGCTCGGCTGCAAGTTTTGCTCGTTGAAATGACTTTTCATCAATCTTTTGTTGTGGAAAAAAACGTTTATTAAAGGTTACGCAGCCCATTGGACGACTAGCGACAATGATAGGTTTAAGGTCATTGCCTTTGCCAATCGCAATTTCAGTTGATCCTCCGCCAATATCAATAACAAATTTAGTATCAATTGATGAAGTGGGTTCAGCGGTCATAGTACCTAAATAGACTAAACGGGCTTCTTCTTGACCTGAAATAATTTCTATAGGGTAAGGTAATATTTTAGCTGCAGCCTTCAAAAACTTATGCCTGTTTGATGCAACACGAAGTGTGTAAGTTGCAACAATTCTCACATTTTCCGGAGGAAATCCATTTAAACGTTCAGCAAACAGTTCAAGACACTCTATTCCCCGTTTAATACTCGAGTCACTTAATTGATTATTTTCATCTAATCCAGTCGCCAAATGTATATTCTTTTTATTTTTATAAATTATCTGTGTTGCACCATTAATGATTCGTGCAATAATCATATGAAAACTGTTAGAACCGAGATCAATAACCGCATATTCATTAGATTTCTTCACGTTTAGATATCCTTATTGTTTGGCTTCTAATTGTTTTAAATAATCATAAATAGCGTGCTGTGCTCGAATTTTTTTCTTATTACCGCGTTGAACATAATTATTCATGTTTTCTTTATCAATAATTCGTGCTTTGACATTATCATTACATTGGATATTAAAAATATCATGAATAGTTGATTTTAAGATAGGATCAAATATCTTCACACCTACTTCTATGCGGTTATCCAAATTACGTGGCATCCAGTCAGCAGATGAGATGAAAGTATCTTTTTTTCCGTCATTTTCAAAAATATACACCCGTGCGTGTTCTAGGTATTGATCGACGATACTGGTCACATAAATATTTTCACTTAAATTTGGAATTTGTGGCTCTAATACGCAGGTTCCTCGAACAATCATTCTAATTTTTACACCTTCGCATGATGCACGGTATAACTGGTCTATCATCTCTTTATCAGTGATCGCATTAAGCTTTAAATAGATGCCTGAAGGTTTTCCTGCTTTGGCATTTTGAATTTCTCTTTCAATAAATTCATGAAAACGCAAACGCGTATTTTGAGGGGAAACAAGCAAATGATTGAACGAAACTGGCTTGAATGGATTTTCAATAAAATTAAACACTTTTATTACTTCGTCTGTAATGGCTGGATCGGCGGTTAATAATGAAAAATCTGTATACACACGAGCAGTTTTTTCGTTGAAATTCCCCGATCCAATATGTGCATATCGAACAATCTTGTTTTCTTCACGACGATCAATTAAAAATAGTTTGGCATGAATTTTGAGTTTGGGTTGTGAATAGATAACTTTGATTCCACTACTAAGTAGTCTTTTTGCCCATTTAATATTTGCTTCCTCATCAAATCGAGCCTGAAGTTCAACCACTACGGTGACTTTTTTACCGTTATTAGCAGCATTAATTGCTGCATGGATAAATCGGGAGTCTTTTGCTACCCGATAGATATTCATACGGATATGGGTTACAGCAGGATCAAATGAAGCTTGTCGCATAATTTCTAATACATGCCCAAACGAGTAGTAAGGGTAATAAAGAAGTACATCACGATCTTTAATCGTCGCAAACGCATTTCTAAACTTTTTAAAGCGATTATAAGCCAAACTCGGTAATCGTTTATTTAAAAGGTTTTTTCCACCAAGATCAGGAAAGTTAGCCAGATCTTTAAAATTAGGGTAACGTCCACCTGGCATGGCATCTTGTTCAGTTAATCTTAATTTGCTGATTAATAATTCAAATAATGCTTTAGGCATATCTTTTTGATAAGTAAAACGAACAGGTTGTGCCGTCAATCGCTGCTTCAATCCTTGAGACATTAATTCTAACAAACTGTCTAATTCTGTATTTAATTCATATTCTGCATCTCGATTGATATTGATTGAATATGCATTCAGTTCTGTGGCATCAAAAAAGACTTTGAAGATATCAGATAAACAATAACGAAGGATGTTATCCAAAAAGATAATTGATTTATTTTTGGTTGATACTTCTGACGGCAAAAGTACAAATCGAGGTGCGTTGTCGGTTGGTAACTCAAGCAGGGCATAACTTATCTTTTCATCACAGATAATTTCAACGGCCAAATAAGCATGATCATCTTTTAAAAATTGGATCAGTTCTGTGTGACTATCCAGTAATATTGGGGTAATGTATTGTCTTAAATTCTGTTTATAATAGTTTTTTATCCAATCTTCCTGATAAGATGAAAGTTGTCTCTCATTAATTAAGAAAATTTGATTTCTTGCCATTTCAAGTAATAATTCGTTATACAGTTGATCAAACTGGAGTTCAAGTTGTATGACTTTCTGATTAACTTGCCTTAATAATAACTTTGCGTTAGAAGTAGCGGACTGTCCTTGTTCCTGTTCAATTAATACATATTTTTTCAAATTGGCGTATTGTACTTTATAAAATTCATCGAGATTGCTGGAATAAATGCCTAAAAATCGAACACGCTCAATAAGTGGATTACTTTTGTCTGCTGCTTCTTGTAAAACACGTTGATTAAAAGCAAGCCAACTAAGTTCTTTGGGAAAATACACTTTTTCTTGTAGCATTCTTTATCTCTTAAAATACAATAATGAAATTTAATACAGGATAACTTAACTTAAAAAAAAAGCTAGCATATCGCTAGCTTTTTATTTAAATATATTAAACAATTTTTGCTTTAAAGCAACTTTACCTAAATACGGTGAACTGAAGTGGTATTCGTTGTGCCACTTGGTACTAAAGCACCTGATACCATGACAATAGTATCACCTTGTTGTAAACCACAAATTTTTACAGCTAACTCTTTACCTAAACGGTAAAAATCATCTGTTGAATTAATAGCATCAATTAAAATTGGCTCAACACCTTTTGTTAGGGCTAATTGATTAACCGTTTTTTGACTTGATGATAATGCTAAAATACGCGCTCTAGGGAAATAATGACGGACTTCACGAGCAGATTTACCACTACGAGTTGCAACAACAATTAAAGGCGCACTTAGACGTTCTGCAATTTCTACCGCACCACAACAAACAGCCGCAGTAATACGTAATTTTTCTTCTTTGGCAGTAAGCTCTAAAGAAGCAGGAATGGTAATGTCTGTACGTTTACAGATAGTCGCCATAACATTAACGGTTTCTAATGGGTATTTACCTTTAGCACTTTCGCCTGAAAGCATGACTGCATCAGTTCCGTCAATAATGGCATTTGCCACGTCACCCGCTTCAGCACGAGTAGGGCGTGGGTTTTTAATCATAGAGTCAAGCATTTGAGTTGCAGTAATAACAGGTTTAGAAGCTTTATTACATTTTTGAATCATCATTTTTTGAGCAAAAATAACTTCTTCAACCGCAATTTCCACACCTAAATCACCACGAGCAACCATGATACCGTCAGACGCTTCCAAAATTTCATCAAAATTATCTAATCCTTCTTGGTTTTCAATTTTAGAGATAATTTTAATCTCTTCACCGCCATGAGATTTCAAATGTGCGCGAATATCTTCAACATCTGAGCGTTTACGAATAAATGACGCAGCGATAAAATCAACACCTTGTTCACAACCAAAAATAAGGTCATTTTTATCTTTTTCTGCAAGTGCCGGTAATTTTATTGAAACACCAGGTAAATTAATACCTTTGTTTTCACCTAAATCACCATTATTCAATACGGTACAGATGACTTCGTTGCCTTTTATTTCTTTGACTTCCATCGCAATTAAGCCATCATCAACAAGAACGCGATTACCCACTTTAAGATCTTGAGCAAAACCTTTATATGTTACAGCTACGCGCTCAGCGTTCCCAATGACTGTTTCGTCAGTTGTGAATGTGAATGTTTGACCTGCAACTAGTGAAACGTCATTCCCACCTTCCAATTTAATTGTACGAATTTCAGGACCTTTAGTATCAAGCATAATTGCTGCTTTTAAACCTGTTTCTTGCATGACTTCACGTAGGTTTTTGATACGATTTCCATGTTCTTCATAATCACCATGGGAAAAGTTCAAACGCATTACGTTCATGCCTGCATTTAATAACTTAGCTAGCATTTCTTTTGATTCTGATTTTGGTCCAATAGTACAAACGATTTTTGTCTTTTTCATAATATTATCTACTAGTTGTTAAGGTTGAAGTTTAATTTTAAATAAACTGTTTTTAATTATGTTCACGCAAAAAAAAACCAATGCCCATGCATTGGTATGTAATAAGTTAGCAGTAACCCAAAAAGTTACTTGTATTAACTGCAATCTTTGAAAAATTAAATATTTTCATCAAAAAATATATATCCTTAAAAATCTGTGTTTATTATAGTCTTAACCACACTTTAAATAAAGTTTTTTATCAAAAAAACTAGATTATATTTGACGAAAACAAAAGAAGAATCATCCTAATTAACGAATACAAATGGCAAGATGTTCTTAACGACATTCATTGCTATTACATCAGATCTTTAAGTTGATAAATGAGTTCATTGCTTTCATTTTTCAATGTCAATTGATCTTTGTTCAAGCTGACTTTTGCACCTTCTGTAATCATTTGGGTAATAATGCCATCTAACTTATCTAATTGTTCATCATTACAAAGCATCTTTGTCATACCAACGCCTGCACCTTTGATTGTTTCATTTTCTAAGGTAACTTTTGCGACAAATCGGTTACACATTTTTCCAGTAATATTCATATTTTCGCCAAACTCAAGTTCTGCAGCTTTATCTGAAGAAACATCTTGTCCATTCGCTTTTACCAATACAAAATGGTGATGTAACAAATCTTCAGCTTTAATTTTATTTGATTCTCCACATCCAGTTACTACTAAAGCTCCTGCAAATAATGATGTTAATAGTAATGTCTTTTTCATCTTAACTCCTAATGATAGTTTAAATTTGTTATAATAGATTTAATTAAAATTACTTACAAATATTTTACTCTTTATGTTATCTCAACAGCAAATTAAATTTCTAGAATCAATGTCTTTCTTAGACAAGCATAAAATATTGAAGCTTGCTAAGAATAATCAAGATCTAGCAAAAATCAATTTAGCGGTAACTCAAGCTGTTTCACATTATCAAGCAAGATTGACGTCTTTACCTGCACAGATTGAATATCCGTCTAATTTACCTGTGGCTGAAAAAAAATCAGAAATTTACCATGCGATTCAGCAGCACCAAGTGGTAATTATTGCAGGTGAAACTGGTTCCGGTAAAACAACACAAATTCCTAAAATCTGTTTAGAATTAGGTTTAGGTGTAAAAGGATATATTGGACATACCCAACCAAGGCGGCTTGCAGCCCGTTCTGTCGCTAATCGCATAGCGGAAGAGTTAAATACCGAAATAGGGCAGTTAGTCGGTTATAAAGTCAGATTTTCTGATCAGGTTAGTGATACCACATTGATAAAATTAATGACTGATGGCATTTTGCTGGCTGAAATTCAAAAAGATAAACTTTTATTGCAATACGATACTATCATTATCGATGAAGCTCATGAACGTAGTCTTAATATTGATTTTATTTTGGGATATCTGAAACAATTGTTACCTAAACGCCCTGATTTGAAAGTGATCATAACGTCTGCAACCATTGATGTTGAGCGATTTTCTAACCATTTTAATCATGCGCCTATTATAGAAGTATCTGGAAGAACCTATCCTGTCGAGGTACGATATCGTCCGCCAATATATGATAACGAAGATGATAAAGAGATTAACAAAAATAGTGATTTTCAACCTATCATTGATGCAATTGATGAGTTATCAAAAGAGAGTTCAGATGATATTTTAATATTTTTAACTGGTGAGCGAGAAATACGTGATTTAGCCGATACACTAAACAAGCTTGAATTACGTCATACCGATATATTACCGTTATACGCTAGGTTATCTGCTTCCGAGCAAAACCGTATTTTTCAACCACATTCTAAACGACGCATTGTGCTTGCTACCAATGTAGCGGAAACTTCATTAACCGTGCCCGGAATTAAATATGTCATCGATCCTGGATTGGCCAGAATAAGTCGCTACAGTTATCGAACTAAAGTTCAACGTTTACCGATTGAACCCATATCGCAGGCTTCAGCTAATCAACGAAAAGGTCGATGTGGACGTACTTCAGATGGTATTTGTATTCGTCTTTATGATGAACAAGATTTTTTATCTCGCCCTGAATTTACCGACCCTGAAATCTTACGTACAAATCTTGCTTCTGTCATATTACAAATGACATCGTTAGGTTTGGGTGATATAGCTGCTTTTCCTTTTGTCGAGGCTCCCGATTCAAAATATATTCGTGATGGAATTCGTTTATTAGAAGAACTTGGTGCCATATTCACTAAGCATCATCAATATCATTTAACTCAAATAGGCAAAATTTTGGCACAATTACCGATTGATCCTAGATTAGCCAGAATGTTAGTTGAAGCAAGACGATTAGGTTGCACCAAAGAAGTTATGATAGTAACCGCAGCGTTGTCAATTCAAGACCCAAGAGAACGCCCTTTTGATAAACAACAGGCTTCAGATGAGAAGCACAAACGTTTTGCAGATAAAGATTCAGATTTTATTTCTCTTATTAATTTATGGAATTATATTCAAGAGCAACAAACCCTGTTATCGGGTAATCAGTTTAGAAAGTTATGCCCGAAAGAGTATTTGAATTATCTCCGCATTCGTGAATGGCAAGACGTCTATACTCAAATTCGTCAGACCATTAAACAATTATCTTTTCCAATCAATAGTCAACCCGCAGATTATCGATCATTACATGTGGCTTTATTAAGTGGTCTACTTTCACATATTGGTTTAAAAGAGATTGAAAGAAACGAATACCTTGGTGCTCGAAATATCAAGTTTGCCATTTTTCCAAATTCAGTGTTATTTAAAACTCAACCTAAATGGTGCGTTGCCAGTGAGCTTGTTGAAACCAGCCGACTATGGGGGAGAACAGTAGCTAAAATTGATGCAGAATGGATTGAACCCATAGCTAAACATTTAGTGAAATACAGCTATAGTGAACCTAGGTGGTCAAAAAAACAGGGCACTACAATTGCAAATGAAAAAGTGACATTATTTGGATTGCCTATAGTCCAAAATCGAATTGTAAATTACAGCCAGATAGATCCTGTGTTATCCCGTCACTTTTTTATAAGACATGCTTTGGTAGAAGGGGATTGGATTACTAATCATAAATTTTATAAACTAAACCAAAAGTTGATTAATGAAGTCGAAGATCTTGAACACAAATCCCGTCGTCAAGACATTTTAATCGATGATGATCAGTTATTTGATTTCTATGATCAGCGTATTGATAAATCAATTGTTTCAGTTAAACATTTTGACAATTGGTGGAAGCAAAAGCAAAAAACTTCACCTGATTTTCTCAATTTTGAAAAACAGATGTTAATTAACCAATCAGCACAATTGATTGATTTAACTCAGTTCCCTGATTATTGGTATCAAGATCAATTCAAACTGCCTCTTAATTATGAGTTTGATTTAGGTAATAACCGTGACGGTGTCACTGTTAGAATTCCTATTGATATATTGAATCAAATCAAAAATGATGGATTTGACTGGCAAGTACCCGGTTTTAGAAAAGAATTGATAGTATCCCTTATTAAATCATTACCTAAGTCTTTACGGCGCAGTTTGGTTCCTGCACCTAATTATGCTGAAGCATTCTTAAGTAGAGTAACATCGATCAAACATCCGTTACTTGAAACATTAGAGCATGAATTTCGAAAAATGACGGGGGTTCAAATTACTCATGAGGATTGGCAGTGGGATCAAGTTCCAAATTATTTAAGAATTATCTTTAGCATTATAGATAATCAAGGTAATGAAATTGCTCATGGCAAAGATCTTAATCTTTTAAAAGAGCAATTAAAAGCTAAAATACAATCAGCATTATCCTCATTGACTACTAAAAAATCAGCAAATCCAATTGAGTTAAATAACCTAACCGATTGGACATTTGGTACCCTACCGGCTATTTATGAAGAAAAACAAAAAAATTACACAGTCAAAGCATATCCAGCCATTGTAGATGATCATAAATCAGTCAGTATTAAGTTAGTCGATAATCAAATCGAGCAACAGCGATTAACTAAACTTGGTTTAAGATGTCTTCTCATGATAAATATTCCTTCACCAATCAAATATTTACATGAAAAGTTACCGAATAAATCTAAATTAGGTCTCTATTTTAACTCATTTGGTACTGTACTCGATCTTATTGATGATTGTATAGCCTGTGGCATTGACTATTTGATTGGAAAGAATAATAAACTTATTCAAACTGCTGAGCAGTATCAACAATTACTTGAATATACAAAAGCGAATATTAACCAAGTTGTGGTTGATATAGCCAAACAAGTAGAAGCCATCTTAACACTTCATTTTAATATTAATAAAAGGTTGAAAGGGCGTGTCGATTTATCTTTAGCTTTTGCCTTATCTGATATTAAAAATCAGCTTAATCATTTAGTCTATAAGGGGTTTGTTGCACAATCAGGTTACCACAGATTAAATGATATCTATCGATATTTATCCGCAATTGAAAAGCGAATTGAAAAATTAATGCTTAATACGGCAAAAGATAGACAATCAATGAATATTATTGAAGAAATTCAGAATTATTATCATCACTTTTTAAGTAACCTTTCAAAAAATCAGAAATTAGATAATCGTGTCCTTGAAATACGCTGGATGATAGAAGAGTTAAGAGTTAACTTATTTGCACAGCAGATAGGCACTCCTTACCCAATATCAGCTAAAAGAATTAAACAACAGATTGAGTTGATAAAATCAGAATTATAATAAATTAGCCTATTAGAGAAGGGCGCTAATGCGCCCAAATTAAAGATTAACGATATAAGTCAACAAACACGGTAATATTAGGGCCATTTGTATCTTGTGCAATTCTAGCAATATGATAATACTTGGCACCAGCTTCTATCGCTCTTTTACCTGCTTGATATGAAATTTCCTGATCTGTGACATAATAGCCACGGAATTTTATTGTATTGAAAGGAACCATTTTAGCTGCTGTTCCATCATTTAATTCTTGAATTTTACGACCATCCGAAAGAGTGACAGTGTAACGATTTACGCGCTGTGGTTCGCTCATGACTTCAGTTTTTTCTGAAGTATTAGTATTAGTTTGTGCTGTTGTAATAGTCGTTGCAGTCGAATTAGTAGAAGAAGCTGTATCGATAACTTTGACTTTGTTATTAAATTTATCAGCATAAAACTTTTCATTAAATGCAGATGGTGAATAATACCCCGGTCTTTCAACCTGCATTGCGGCTTCGCCACCTTGGGCTAAAGCTAATTGTCCTGCTTCGGAATCATAAGGGATTGCATTTTCAGGTTGAAGTTTACGTTCTGGTGCATCTTTCTTAAATAAATAGGCAACAACCTGCAAATTACTTCCTAATTCTGAACGATTATCAATATAGTAAGCATAAGCACCTTTGTTTAAAGCTTCTTTTGCAATTGATTGATTAATATCATATTCACTTGGGAAATAACCACGAATACGAACAATATCATAAGGTTCTAGGCGAATAGCTTTAGATTTAGGGTATTCGTAGACTCCACCAAATTGGCGAAAGTTGTCAGTTTTCTCTTCGGCTTTAGGTGCATTAGCTTTGTACAATTTAGCATAAACAATACGCAAAGTATCATTAGAAGGGCTGATATTTGTCGTTGTAATATAGAAAGACGCAGCACCTTCTTTGTCTGCTGCTTTAGACATAGCCAACACATAATCGCTATCAGTATAAAATGCACCTCGAACAGAAATTTGTTTGAAAGACTGCAAGTTGCTTGCTTGTTCTTCAGTTAACTGCTGAGCCGCATAAGAATACATAGGAACAAATGTAACCATAGCAGCAATAAGTGTTTTCTTTAAACTCGTCATATTCTATAAACCTTACAATTTTTAAATCGTATATTAAATATTTGTTATTTTAACATAAAAAAATCAGTTACCTAAACTTATTAGCGCATTTAAATTTTTAATGAAAATATATCTGCCTTTAACGTGTAAAATATCTTGTTCTTGTAGTTTCGACAAAATTCGGCTTACGGTTTCAATCGTTAAACCTAAATAATTTGCTATATCACTACGGCTCATAGATAACTTTATGTTTAGTGATGTGTGACCACGATTTTCATATCTTCTATAAAGAGAATATATAAAATAGGCTAGGCGTTCATCAGCCTTTTTCTGAGAATAACATAAAATTAATTTTTGATAGTTATAAATGTCATTACTTAATAACCTAAATATCATGCTTCTGACACAAGCATTTGATTCAACTAAAGACATTAGTTCTTCATAACGCAATTCACAAGCTAAAGTATTAGTAAGCGCTTTAATGTTGTTATTATATATTTTAGTTGATATAGAATCCAGTCCAACAATATCACCAGGTAGATAAAAGCCATTAATCTGTTCTTTATTGTCTGATGTTGTCACATAGGTTTTTACAGCACCAGAATGAATAATAAAAAACCGCGTAAAATCAGTACTCTTGGATACTATGAGTTCATCTTTAGCATAAGTCTTTTTACGTTCCAAAACATTATTTAAAGTATTATTTAATAACATTGGTAGACATAAAGAGCCTATACTGCATAATTCGCAAGGAACTGAATAACTTTTTGATCGTATATTCTTATTGGTAGTTTGCATAATAAATTAATCATTAATCCAAGTTCAGTTCTAGCCAAGAGTAACATATTTTTATGATAAAACAACAATTGGCCAATTCATATAGTTTAAATTATTAATCAACAAAACGTTCATTTAGTTTAAATTAACAGAAGGCAAGCATTAAAATAAGCATAATAATGAAAAGTATTAATAGGTGTTAGCAATTATATACTAAAGATAATCGATTTTATATTATGATATTGACTATCACTCTAAAAGGTTAAATTACGGTTTGATCTGATAGTTAAAGAACTTTTAATCAATTTTGAATTGAAAGTAGGGTTTAGCAAAACGGAGATATAACTGAAAATCATTTTAAGTTCGTAATAATGATTGTATTTAACATAATATACATTATCCAAATCTTATCCAACTGATTAAAAACAATAAAAATCTAAAATATTTTCTCATTCATATGGCTATAATGTTCATGAAGAATAGGGCGTTATATAAGATTTATAAGTAGAAATTTAAATCTAGTTCAATGATTTATAATTACGAATTCAAGTTAATTTTTTAAAGCTCACTTATTAATAATAATTATTAATTTATTATAGAATACCCAACTGGCTAAATACAATCCGTTAAATCATAAAAAATAAGCCTTTATGTTTACCATCAAAAAAGACAAGTACAATAAATATTATGATAACAGCCAAAATAATTCTAAATTTTCTTTTTTTAAAAAGTTTTTCAATCTTGTTATTTAGATAAGTTCTATCAACATAACTCATACATAATATCAAAATAACCAATAAAATAGCTATTGGAACAGCTAAAACCATATCATTATTAATTGTCATATTTTTGTTTAACTCATTATCTATATCTAACTATAAATGCAATTACCCGGAATCCTTTTTCTTAAAAATAATTGAAACGGTTATCGTAAAATCACTGTCAAAATTACCAAACCTTAAAACGATTTAATCAAAATCCTAATCCTAAATAATAATGTAACATTTATTATCTAGAACGCATAACAAAATTCATACAGATATGTTTTCACATTATTGGGGATTATCAAACTATGAACGATTAAATGAATTACATGATGAATTTTTGTATTTAGATAAAAAACTGGGGATTTTGAAACTATCAGCGAACAATTAATAAGGTGTGGCGTAGTAGAAACCACACGTTCAGCAAATACTACTGCAATGTATGCGATTCAATGGGCGCATGGACAAACATTTGATTTTAACAAATCACAGGTTCAAATACACAGAGCACGTTTGAGAAAAATCGGCATCGACATTGCACAGCGTTGCAATCTGGCAAAATTCAGCCCAATTTCAGTTCGAGAAATTCGACAGGTGACGGTATCTGATTGTCCAATTCCTGATTGGTACAAAATGCCACAGATATTTAAATTAGCGTCGTAAATTGGTTAGCTGAATGATGAAAATTCACGTACGTTTATCGTGGTGCGGATAATGTATATTATGTTAAATAATATTTATTGTTTAGGAATCAATAAATTATGTTATTTTATCTGATGATAATACTATTTATTGCCTTACTGAGTTATAACCTATTCCTAATTAACATCAACATTCATACTTTAGCATTTAATATTTTTTGCCAAAATTTCTAAAGTTGAATGTTTATTTGTAACCAAAAATTATTTGAAACAAATGTATTGAAATTTGAATGAACCAAAACCAAAGCATTTTATTTAGATATGAAAATAATTTCGCTTCCTGACAATGGCATTTTGAAAACATGATTTTTAATTTTACCCCAAACTTGCATTTCACATGCTTTACAGTTAAATTTCAAAATGAGCTCTTCATTATTATTTTGTATTAATTTCATTGGTGTGACTTTTGTTTTGACACCTTGAATACCTTTAGCTTGTTTCGGACATAAATTGAACGCAAATCGCAAACAGTGTTTTGTTATCATCAAAGGAACATCATCTTTAATTTCATGAGCTTCATATGCGCTTTCTATTAATTGAACACCATGTTGTTTATAAAACTCACGGGCTTTATGATTATAGACATTAGCTAAATAAGTTAATTGATTATCGGGATAAATTGGTTTTGGGTTAGTTTCAGGCTTACGCTTATTGGTTTGGTAGCTTGCTAACCTTGCTGAAGTTAATTTTTCAATAATGTCTCGTCTTAATTGATTAAGTTGACTGCTGGGAATAAAATAAATTATCGATAAATCGATAATAA
>CAMLAI010000025.1 GCA_946477995.1 uncultured Gilliamella sp.
GCCATGCCATTTACGGTTGGATAGATAATTTGTTCCATAACTTTGGTAAACACCTCATCTGTCACAACAGGTGCTGGAGAGTAAGCGCCCATTCCCCCCGTATTTAAACCCGTATCACCGTCACCGACTCGCTTGTGATCTTGACTTGTTGCCATTGGCTCGACATGCTTGCCATCAACCATGACAATAAAACTGGCTTCTTCGCCCGTTAAAAATTCTTCGATAACCACTCGATGACCCGCATCACCAAATGCATTACCCGCTAGCATATCGCGTACAGCATTTTCAGCTTCTTCAAGGGTCATGGCGACAATAACCCCTTTACCGGCCGCTAGCCCGTCGGCTTTAATCACAATGGGAGCGCATTTTTCACGTATATAGGCAATGGCAGGATCAATTTCAGTAAAAGTTTGATATTCAGCAGTGGGGATTTGGTGACGCGCTAAAAAATCTTTAGTAAAAGCTTTAGAACCTTCTAGCTGAGCTGCCGATTTAGTTGGCCCAAAAATATTTAATCCGGCTTTTTGAAAACTATCAACAACACCTAGTACTAATGGGACTTCAGGCCCCACTATGGTTAAATCAATTTGCTGTTGCTGGGCAAAATTAAGTAATCCACTAATATCATTTGCTTTGATATTAATATTTTCTAAATTAGGCTCAAGTGCTGTACCTGCATTACCCGGTGCGACAAAAACTTTTGTTACCAAGGGTGACTGTGCCGCTTTCCATGCTAAAGCATGCTCACGACCACCATTACCAATAACCAATACTTTCATACCCATTCCTTTAATTTGTTCTTAACTGACATTTATATTATACGATCAATGTCTAAAATGACGCATATTAGTAAAAATCATTGCAATATTATGTTCATTAGCAGCTTGAATAACCTCATCATCACGGATAGATCCACCTGGCTGAATGACACAAGTTACCCCTACTTTAGCCGCAGCATCAATACCGTCTCTGAATGGAAAAAATGCATCAGATGCGACCACACAGCCCGCTACTTCTAAATTTTCATCTTGCGCTTTTATACCGGCTATTTTAGCCGAATACACACGACTCATTTGTCCTGCTCCAATTCCAATGGTCATGTTGTCTTTGGCATAAACAATGGCATTGGATTTAACAAACTTAGCCACTTTCCAGCAAAACAGTGCATCAGATAGTTCTTTTTGAGTTGGTTGCCGTTTGGTCACCACTGTCAATTGATTTTCGGTGACCATACTTAAGTCATGTTCTTGAACTAACAGTCCACCATTTACTCGTTTAAAATCTAAACGACTATTCGATGATTGCGACCATTGACCACATGCTAATACCCGTACATTTTTTTTTGTCTGCATTATGGCAAGTGCATCTTCATTAATTGACGGTGCTATAATCACTTCTACAAATTGGTTTTCTATAACTCTGGTTGCCGTTTTTGCATCTAAAGGACGATTAAAAGCAATAATCCCACCAAAAGCAGACGTTGGATCTGTTTTAAACGCATTTAAGTAAGCATTCAAAAGGGTGTCACTCACAGCCACTCCGCAAGGATTAGCGTGTTTGACAATCACACACGCTGGCTCATCAAATGATTTAACGCATTCAAGTGCTGCATCCGCATCCGCAATATTGTTATAAGAAAGTGCCTTACCTTGTAATTGTTTAGCTGTCGCAATCGATGCGTCGTTTATATCTTCATCAATATAAAAAGCCGCTTTTTGATGTGCATTTTCACCATAACGCATATCCTGCTTTTTGATAAATTGAAGATTCAATGTTCGTGGAAATTGTCCAGACACTTTATCGGTTTCACCATAATAAGGCGGCACTAACTGCCCAAAATAATTGGCAATCATGCCATCATATTTTGCTGTGTGTTCAAAAGCTTTAATCGCCAAATTGAAACGATATGGGTAGCTAAGAGAATTATCTTGCTGATCCAGCAATTCAATAATGGTCGAATAGTCATTGTAATCAACAACAATAGCGACATCTTGATGATTTTTAGCCGCGGCACGTACCATGGTGGGGCCACCAATATCAATATTTTCAACGGCATCTTCTAAACGGCAATCTGATTTAGCGACGGTGTCAGCAAAGGGATACAAGTTAACCACGACCATATCAATCGGTGCAATTTGATGTTGATGCATCACATCATCATCTAAACCTCGCCGCCCTAAAATTCCACCATGAATTTTAGGATGAAGCGTTTTGACTCTTCCCTCCATCATCTCAGGAAATCCGGTATAGTCTGAAACCTCAATGACGGGAATATTGTGTTTCATAAGCAATTTAGCGGTACCGCCCGTAGAAAGAAGTTCAACGTTTCGTTGATGAAGAGCTTGGGCAAATTCGATAATACCGGTTTTGTCAGATACGCTAAGTAAAGCGCGATGAATAGGTCGAAACTGCTGCATGATGGGGCTCCGAAGTTAATACTTTAAATCCAAATCAATTGAATCGGTATTATATAGAAAAGCATCATCGATGTTTAGTGATTAGTTTATATTCTGATAAATTTAATTATATCCTGCAAAGCGAATCTAACATTTTAAGCCTAGCATATGGAGCATTTGAAAATTTCACTTTGAAAAATAGAACAAGCTTTTTTAGTTATAAAAGTGATCTGATTTTTTGTAAAATAAAAAGTATTGTTTGATTGGTAGTAACCGATAAATTGATAGGTAGGCGGTTTTAATGTATGACTATCGCAATAAAATTTATTTGGTTAAAAAAT
Organism: uncultured Gilliamella sp.; assembly: GCA_946477995.1. GTDB lineage: Bacteria > Pseudomonadota > Gammaproteobacteria > Enterobacterales > Orbaceae > Gilliamella. The sequence goes on from CAMLAI010000025.1 coordinate 2,738, forward strand.
GAGTTATTAATGAAGCGGCATAACCTAAACTAAATTGATAACTCATCAAATAACTAAGCAATGAGGTTTAATCGTCACTATAGCCAAGACTGCGTAATGCACGCTCGTCATCAGCCCAACCTGCTTTGACTTTAACCCATAACTCTAAATGAACTTTAGTATCAAAAAAAGATTGCATATCTTTACGCGCTTCAATCCCAATTTTTTTGATCTTTTCACCTTTATTGCCAATGACCATTTTCTTTTGACCATCACGTTCGACTAATATCAACCCATTGATTCGATACATGCCTGTACGTTCATCAACTTTAAATTGTTCGATTTCAACGGTTACCGAATAAGGCAATTCATCGCCTAAAAAACGCATTAATTTTTCACGAATGATTTCCGATGCCATGAAACGTTGCGATCGGTCAGTAATGTAATCTTCTGGAAAATGGTGTTCCCCAACCGGTAAATGTTTTTTCACAATATCTTTGATGATATCAATACCTTCACCTTTTTCAGCGCTAATTGGTACGACGTCAAGAAAATTGATTTTTTGGCTGATTTCTTGAATATGAGGTAACAATTGGGTTTTATCGGTAACATTATCAATTTTATTGATCACTAATAAGACCGGCGACTTACAATCTTTCAATTTGTTAGCAACCATTTCGTCATCATCTGTCCAGTGTGTCCCCTCAACGACAAAAATCACCAATTCTACATCACCAATAGAGCTACTCGCCGCTCGATTCATAAGGCGATTAATGGCTCTTTTTTCTTCAATGTGAAGACCTGGTGTATCGATATAAATTATTTGGTCATTATCTTGAGTATCAATGCCCACTATACGATGACGTGTTGTTTGTGCTTTACGCGAGGTAATAGAAACTTTTTGACCTAATAATTGATTTAATAAAGTTGATTTGCCGACGTTTGGTCGACCTACGATGGCAACGAATCCACAATGTTGTGTTGTTTCTGTCATTTTATACCTAATTGATTGAGTGCTTGTTGAGCAGCAGCTTGTTCGGCTTTACGGCGACTAAGTCCTCGCCCTAAATATTGATGATCATCATTTTCAAGTTTGCATTGAATCAAAAATTCTTGCTCGTGTTTATCACCTGTGACTTCGAGGATCAAATAACAGGGACGTTCTTGATGTATCCCTTGCAAGTATTCTTGAAGTCTTGTTTTCGCATCTTTTTGTTTCACACCCGGTTTAATTTCTGCTAACCGGCTCTGATACCAAGACAGTATTAACCGCCTGACATTTTCAATATTACTATCTAAATAGATCGCACCAATAATGGCTTCAACCGCATCAGCAATAATTGATTCCCGACGAAAACCACCGCTTTTTAATTCACCTTGTCCTAAAGTCAGATAATTTCCTAAATTAAATGCTTTGCCTATTTCAGCCAATGTTGTGCCACAAACTAAGCTTGCTCGCATCTGACTTAAATCACCTTCATCTTGCTGTTTAAATCGATGAAAAAGATCGTCTGCAATGGCAAAGCTTAAAATAGAATCGCCTAGAAACTCTAGGCGTTCGTTATGTCGTTTATTCGCACTTCGATGAGTTAAGGCTAATTCAAGTAACGAAAGGTTTTGAAACTGATAGCCAATCGACTGTTGCAATGATTTTAAATTTTTAATACTCATGGCGACTAGTGTATGCCTCCAATACGGCTAAAGCGAATACCCGTAGGCCATTCATCGGGTTGTTTTTCAAAGCTAATCCATATTGCTGTCGCTTTACCAACGAAGTTTGATTCAGGCACAAATCCAAAATAACGGCTGTCGCCACTGTTATCACGATTATCACCCATCATAAAGTAATTGCCTTCTGGTACAACCCAAGTCGCAAGCGGTTGTCCATTTTGATGGAAAAAGTATTGAGGTTTTTCAATTATATTTTCCGTTGTTAAAATATCGTGTGGTTCATCACCTAGTGTTTCTTGCTGTATGTTTATATTTAATGATTCGACAGAGTTTGAATCAGCAATACCTTTTTCTTTATACTGTTCTAAAGTATAAAAATTAGGCCCTGATTTGAATTGCTGATGAACTTGTTTCCAATTACTTAATTTTGGTTCACTATAATGTAAATCCAGTGGTTGCGTTTTTTGCCCTACACAGTTGATATCACTACTTTGGCAAGCAGGATAAATAAAGAGTTTTTTGTCTTGAACTGAGTAAACAATTTTATCACCTGGCAAGCCAACTACACGCTTAATTAAATCAATTTTTGAACCATCTGGGTGTTTAAAAACGGCAACATCTCCTCGTTTAGGATGCCCTGTCGATATAATGACCGTATTAGTAATGGGATCACGCAATCCATAAGAATATTTCTGAACAGCAATAAAATCACCAATCAAAAGTGTCTGCATCATCGAACCAGACGGAATCTGAAACGGTTCATATAGAAACGAGCGGATGAAAAATACAACAAAAAGAACGGGGAAAAATGAGGCTAAATTTTCTACCCAACCTTTAGGTTTACCGACTTGAGCCAGCACTTTTCCATCGATTTCGCCATTGCACTGTTTACGGACTTCCTCAACTTTACGCTGTCTTGCAGGCTTCCAGCGGTATTTTTCTAAAAACCAAAAGATACCTGTTATCAATGTTGCTATTGTTAATATGATGGCGAATGTATTAGCCATTTTTTTTCCTCTTTTACTGGTTAATCTTTACCGACATGTAAAATAGCTAAAAACGCTTCTTGTGGTAATTCAACATTACCCACTTGTTTCATGCGTTTTTTACCCTCTTTTTGCTTTTGTAAAAGTTTTTTCTTACGACTAACGTCACCACCATAACATTTTGCTAATACATTTTTACGTAATTGCTTAACGGTTGAACGAGCAATGATATGATTTCCGATTGCTGCTTGAATAGCAATATCAAATTGTTGACGTGGAATTAAATCTTTCATTTTTTCAACTAATTCGCGACCGCGATAAGGTGCATTGTCCTTATGAGTGATTAACGCTAACGCATCAACACGTTCTCCGTTAATAAGTACATCTAACCTGACCATATCGGCGACTTGGAAACGTTTGAAACTGTAATCCAATGAAGCATAACCACGAGAAGTTGACTTTAACTTGTCAAAGAAATCTAAAACCACTTCGGTCATAGGGATTTCATAGGTTAGCGCCACCTGATTTCCATGATAAACCATATGCGTTTGTACCCCACGCTTTTCAACACAAAGTGTAATAACATTGCCAAGATAAGTCTGTGGTACCAAAATGTTACACTCAGCAATAGGCTCACGCAATTCTTGAATATTGTTAACAGCAGGTAGTTTAGCAGGGCTATCAACATAGATTATCTCGTTTGAGGTTGTCAGCACTTCGTAAACTACCGTTGGCGCTGTCGTAATCAAATCTAAGTTGTATTCACGCTCTAACCGCTCTTGAATGATTTCCATGTGTAATAATCCAAGGAAACCACAACGGAAACCAAACCCTAATGCACCTGAGTTTTCTGGCTCATAAAATAGCGATGCATCATTTAGGCTTAATTTTCCAAGTGCATCACGAAAGGCTTCATAATCATCCGAACTAGTCGGGAATAACCCAGCATAAACCTGGGGTTTTACTTTTTTGAACCCCGGTAATGGGTTTTCTGCTGGCGTTTTAGCAGATGTTAATGTATCACCAACAGGAGCCCCTAAAATATCTTTAATTGCACAGACAACCCAACCTACTTCACCACATTGTAAACAGGTTTTGTCGACTTGTTTTGGGGTAAATATTCCAAGGCGATCAACATTGTAAGTCATTCCTGTGCTCATCACTTTGATTTTATCCCCTTTCTTTAGTTCACCATTTTTAATGCGAATTAAAGACACAACACCAAGATAATTATCAAACCATGAATCAATTATCAATGCCTGCAAAGGTGCATTTGAATCGCCTTCAGGTGGCGGAATATCATTAACCAATTGTTCGAGTACATCAATAACCCCCACACCTGTTTTTGCTGAACAGCGAACAGCATTAGAGGCATCAATACCAACAATATCTTCGATTTCTTCTGCCACACGTTCCGGCTCAGCAGCGGGCAAATCAATTTTATTTAGCACTGGGACAACTTCAAGATTCATATCTAAAGCGGTATAACAGTTTGCCAGAGTTTGTGCTTCAACGCCTTGACCTGCATCAACCACTAACAACGCCCCTTCACAAGCCGCTAACGATCGCGATACTTCGTAAGAGAAGTCAACATGACCGGGGGTGTCAATAAAATTAAGCTGATATGTCTCACTATTTTTTGCATGATAATCGAGCGTAACACTTTGTGCTTTAATTGTTATACCACGTTCACGTTCAAGATCCATTGAATCTAAAACTTGTGCTGCCATTTCACGATCAGAAAGGCCTCCACAAATTTGTATGATGCGGTCTGAAAGTGTAGATTTACCATGGTCAATATGAGCAATAATTGAAAAATTGCGGATATTTTTATTCATATCAATAAATTATATTTTGTATTTTAGTTGTAAACAATTAACTATTTAAATACCGAATAGTGATAAACAGTATCTCATAATAATTATAAAGCTAGAAAGAGTAGCATTTTACACATTTATCACTGCTAAGCATAGCGTTATCGAGAAGTTAACCACTATTTCTCAATAATATTTTGTGCAATACGTTCTATAGTCGTTCGCGGTAGATTACCAATAATGATAATATTCTTTTTAGCAATATTGGTTGAAAAAATGGTTCGTCCACCTTGTTGGATAAACTGATTAGCCTGATTTGCTTTTTCGGAAGAAACATTGACTGTAAATGAAAAAACGCCATCTGAAAAAAGCTTTGTGGCTATATCTGAATTATAAAAATTGACATTATATGCTGCCACTTCTTTAAATCCTTTGGGTAGCCATGCTAATCGCCATGAATCGAGTACGTTTTCTTGTTTTTCAATAGATAATAAAATAGGGTAGCTTCGAGTTTCGATGTATTCCTTTACTGCTTTTTTATCAAAATTTTCGTCGAGATCGACGACTTTAAGTTGGCTGATAATTTCGCTATGTTGATCTAATAAATCTATACGAATCGGTAGGTAAATTTCATCATCAACCCAAATAACATAGCTATAACGATCTTTATCTTTTGCGACCATTTTAACCAATTGTACGCTACGATTTGCTGTCCGTGTTTTTCCTAATAAAGTAAAGTCATATACATCGGTAAGTTCATTAAAATCGTTATATATAATATCTGGGAAAGCCTCAACAATTCGTGAACTGCTTATCGAAAAAGACTCGCTATCCGGTTGGAAGTAGCTAATGACGTTTTCATGTAAAATAATTTCTCTCGCAGCACCTTCAAGATAAAGTAACAACGCTTTGACATCTTTTTTATTTTCCGCACCTAAATGCGTATATTCATATGTGGTAACGTATTGATTTTTATCTTGTGATAAGAAGTGAATTTGATAATCTTGAGTTTGCACTGCCTTGCTCATTTTATTAAGCAGAGCGACAGGATCATTATTTTCACTAGCTTGAATTGACAGGGACATTAGCAGAAAAAACAGACTAGCAAATATATAGCTACTCTGTTTTATCATTGTTTGGAAATTTGAATAAAATTTTAATTTCATTTCGGATTACTGAGCATTTAACCTTTTTTGCAGTTCATAATCTTGTACAAGTAATCTGATTTTATCATATTGTCTTTTTTCTAGAAGTTGCTGATCATTTTGTTGCTGTAGTCCTCCAACAGGCGCAACATTGACACCAACAGGGATGGTATTTAAAGTTGGGATATTACTATCACTATCAGATTGACGTTGTTGATATTGTACACCCGCAATAATCGCTAAAGTAACGCAAGCAGCAAGACCAACTTGACTGACTTTTGCCATGACGTCTTTGAGACGAATCCAAATAAGATTTTGTTTATTTGGTCGCGATATTTCATCCTGATTAGGTTGATTGGTTAATTTGTTATAGATATCTTCTTTAGCAATGGCGTTTGCCACTTGTTTAGAAATATCCAAAGTTAATGCGCTACTATGCAAGTCACCACGCATTGCTTCTCTGGCAATATGATAGCGATGCCAACATGATTGAAGGCTTTCATCATTTGATATTTCATCAATGAAATGATCACTTGTAAACTCGCCATCCATAAGCAATGAAAGTTGCTCTTTCTGTTCAATTCGCATAGTAGATACCTTAAATTTATGACTACTCATTATCATTTTGTATTCAACCAATTAATGGTTTTAATTTTTCATCAATCGCATCTCTTGCTCTAAAAATGCGTGATCTCACTGTTCCAACCGGCGTATCCATTATTTCTGCAATCTCCTCATAACTTAAACCATCAATTTCACGTAATGTAATTGCTATTCTTAAATCATCAGGAAGCGCATCAATTGCTTCAAATACGGCTTTTTTAACTTCATCAGAAAGCGCTAAATTCTCAGGATTATCAAGATCTCTGAGCGAATCAGCTCCTTCATAACTTTCCGCCTCGCTTGCATCAATATCCGATGAAGGTGGTCTTCGACCTTGAGACGTTAAATAATTCTTTGCTGTGTTAACCGCTATGCGGTATAACCATGTGTAAAAAACACTTTCCCCTTTAAATAAGCTTAACGAACGATAAGCTTTGATAAAGGTTTCTTGTACAACATCTGGCACTTCAGAAGCGAGTACATAACGAGAAACCAAGTGAGACAATTTATTTTGATAACGAACCACAAGTAAATTGAACGCATTTTTATCTCCGTTTAATACACGGTCAACTAAAACTTGGTCTGTTACTTGCTCCCCCATTAAAGGCCATTCCTCATTATGTTAATAACTGTTGCTCGGCCAAAACGCTGCACTCACACAGTTAGATTCTTAAATTAAAAAAAAGTTCCATTATTTTAATAGAAATTTTATTTTGGGATCTATTAATAATTAGATTAAAGTTTTTTAAAATTAAAACCAGTTGATTTATTTAACTATTTTTCATAACACTATTGTGTAATGATATTTTAAATAATGCTAATTTAATAAAAAGATCTCACGCTTACCAGCATCATTATAGGTGATTTGGTAGAATTGAGGTAGATTAAAATTGACTGAACTACTCGTTTTAAAGGTAAAACGATCATCGGATAGCACATAAAAATCATTTATATCTTTAACCATACTCTCCTTTGTGCCGTTGCAATTACGGTAAATTTCTATTTGGTTATTTTCATTCAAAATGTAAAGATCGAATCCTGAATCGGTATCTTCAAAGAAGAATTGGATGATTCCCTCATAGGCAACACTGTCAATTTCTTTTGGTAACTCATTTGTTTGATCCAAAATATTTAACGGGCGACCTTGTACTTTATTGTTCGATACTGCCCCATAAAAATCGATTGCATTATCAAACTGATGAAAAGAGACCCCTAACCTTTCAAAAAAGAGATACCATGAAGAACCACCTATCCGTAATGGTTTAACCTGTGTCGAATTATTTTGTGTCGTGGTTAATCGTAATTCTATACACTCATCCATTAATGTTTTCATTTGTTGCTTAATTTCATTACCTAAATATTTACTGTAGCAAAAAATTTCCATAGGATTAGGTAAATCCGCATCTTTGTGCATGCGATTTAATAACGTTTTAATCGCTTCCAGTACGCACAACGCTCCGCTAAAATGTAGTACACGTATTTCATTCCATGAATTGCGATAAAGCAAATCAACCGATCCCACTAAACTTAACTCTTTTTTTCCGTAATTTAACACATTGTTGCTAAACTCAAATTCAAAATCTAGATTAGTACTAGGATCATCTTCAAGATTTAACATGATTGCTAAATGACGAATTTCACAAGGCCCATATAACTGTTCTTCCGTCACCTTTGGAATTTCTATAGGAAAATATTCTTTTAAGTTTTCAATTAATTTATTGATTTTCGAGTTATCTCTTTTTTCACCGTCATGACAGTAAAATTGAGTTTTATCTGAGATTAAGCCATTAAAATAACACCAACCGACTAGTTTAACCAGATATTTACTATATTCTAAATATTGATGACCTGAAATTGAGTTTAATACCGGTTTTTGATTATACACATACCAACCGGCACGATTAATTCTATCTTCTTTTACGTGGATAAACGTTAATGCTTGTTCTTGCAAATTATTAGCAATATTTAACTTTAACGTCGTTATTTTTCCGGGTAATACTTCAAAAGAAGCATAAAGCTTGCGAGTTAAAATTGCCATATCTTGTGGACTAATGAGAGAATCCAAATTATTACGGCGCCCAAAATTAAGTAAATTTCGGTATCCTGTCATCATGGTTTGCAGTAATATTTCATGCATTTCTCGAACTTGCTCTATCTTCCAAGTATGACTCGCATCCAATTTAGCTAAACGCTCTGACGTCCAGCCCCACTCTTTTACCAGATCATTCAAAACGTCCCGACGCCATGAAACAGCTTTTTTTGTTTGAGAAAGTTTTTCGTTTACTTTTAGATAAAAACAGATTCTGATCAGATCCAGCCTTTCAAAATCTTTAATCTCGATTAAATATTGAGTGATCCTATCTAAAAGCATATAGTAAGAATCTAAATTTATTCCCTTTTGAGTTAGCGATTTTTGGATACATTCTCGCATTTCATAAGCTATGGGGCTATTTTGCGGATATATCCAAGAATAAGCTTCTAGTAGCAACGTTTTGAGCACCGCTTTAAAAGGAGAATCGATACTTTTGTAGAGTTGCCATAAACTGGCTCCAAAATACTCTTCAGCAGAAAGACCTGTTAAAGGTCCAAAATCGATCCACTCTTCCCGCTTAATTAGCTTTGAATCAACCAAAGCATTCACACACTGTTCATAAGTCGAATAGCTAACGTTATTCACGGTGAAGTTATAGGGCACCACAAACCATAACAGATATTTTCCTGCTAATAGTGTGGCTGTTCGATAAAATTCCTCAAGTAATAAAATGTGTTGCGCAGAACCGCAATTTTCCCCCATTAAACATTCATGATGTTTATTGATGAAGCGATCCACATCAACGACAAATAAGGTTAATTTTACATTTTGTTCTTTAGCCCAATTTTCGACTAAACGACATTTTTCAATTAAGGCTTGCTTTCTTTTTTCGGATAAATTATTTTCAATACAAAGCCAAATATCTAAATCGGATTCGACTGATTGTCCAATGGAACATGTACTACCCATGGAGTAGAGTGCCGATATTTCGGGATTGTTCACATTTGGAATAGCCTCAAATTCAAAACAGTTCTTGAGTTGCGAACAAATCTCATCGGTTGTCTGGTAATAAGCGATTCCTGATGGAGTATCTTCAGCAAGATAGCCGGGCAATTTAGGGTGATGAAAATGAAAAATGGCGGGTAGCAAAGAAAATACACGTTGAAACTCAATTGACATCCCAGTCAAAGCACGTTCATGTTTTAGATGGACAAGATCTTTAAGTTCTTTTTTTATGTTATTAATATAATATAGCATAACTTTATCTGGATGAAACACGTGTACTACTAACGGACTGCCTCAATCTAACATTTTATGAGTAGAAGGTAAATAGAATAAAAAATATAAAAATTTGTTAAGTGAACTATTATGATAACAATAGAAAAAATTACGAATCAATTTAAAACAAATAGTAACGCGAGCTCGATTGATAACAAAGCTGCAGTACTTTTACCCATTATTAACGATGGCAAACAACCTCAATTGTTATTTCAGGTCAGATCGAACAAACTTAAATGGCAACCAGGCGATATCTGTTTTCCTGGCGGTCGGGTAGAATTGACTGACTTAGATCCAGAATATACCGCAAAAAGAGAAACATTTGAAGAATTAGGTATCCCAATGAGTCAAATGACTATTTTAGGAAAAATGCCTAAATTTATCGCCACATTGGGGCTAGTCATTTATCCGTTTGTTGCAAAAATAGATTCCCTTGATAATTTACAGCTTAATCGGGATGAGGTCGAACAAATATTTACCGTACCGATTGATTGGTTTATTGAAAATCCCCCGCAACAAGCTGTAATGCTAATCGGGCATAAACCATCAGATAACTTTCCTTTTCATCTATTACCAAATATCCGCTCTGACTGGCAAAAAAGATCGGAGCATAATATCTTGTATTATTCATATAATAATCGTATTATTTGGGGATTAACTGCCCAAATTTTATCTAATTTTATCAATACAATTAGTCGTTAGTTAAAATGGATAACTCGAAACCAATTTAATTATTCATTTAATTAAAGCTTTTTTTGTAGCAATTTGTAGTAATTTTAGCAATTAATGCTAAACAATATGTCCATGTAACAAAAAATCCTTGAGAATCACTCAGTAAATATTTTAAATAGATAGCGTTGTTTAATTTATCTCTCGTTAACAACTTTACGTCTGAACACTTTTGAAAGTTAAAAAAAGACAACATCTGAGAGCTACTTAAGATTTCTACACTCTCTATTAAAGATTTCATCTCTACCCATTGAATAATTGTTAAACATTGATTATTAATTTCAATCATTTAAAAAATAAGGGTATTATCATGAAACGTTTCAATAAATCATCGATCGCATTAGCTGTAGTATTATCGTTACCGTTCGTTAGTGTTTATGCTGCCTTACCTTTAACCGATGAAGAAAGTAGTAATTTAATTCCAATGAAAGAGATTTCGGTAACAGGTAATTATTTGCAAGCGCAAAATGCGGAAGATGATATTTCAAAAGCAGCCGATGAAGCTGGAGCTAAGTATTATCATATTAAAGCACTTGAAGCGGCAGAAACATCAAGCTCAGCTGATTCTGCTATTGTCTATGCTGATATTTATCAATCTAATGCACCGATTGCATTAAATAAAGAAGAAACAACTTATAATGGTATAGTTGCTTATGAACGTAACAAAGCACTTTATTATTTGCCATTTGAAGTTGTCAAATTTAAAGGAAGTTTTAACAACACATCTGAAATCACCACTGAAGCAAGTAAAATCGCAGCAGATAAAGATGCTTATGCATTTTATATCAGCTCTATCGAGCCTTCTAATCTAAAAAATCAATCTCAAGATGTTGAAGTGGCTTTATATAAAAAAGATGCGCCAGTAAGAGATTATATCGTTACCAAAGCAATTGAAGGTGAAGATGCTTATGAAATCAGTAGTGATGCATTTAAAACGATGAAACCTTATACCACAATTGTTTTCCATGGCGTCTTTAACAACACTACTGAAATAAGTGCTGCTGCACAGAAACATGCAATTGCAAATGGCGCTCAATTTTATTACGTGAAAGAGGTATCAACCAACCCAGCCAATACAGCACAAACAGTTTATGTTAATTTATATAAATAAAATATCTTAATTGCATTTTCCACGTGTTAGAGAACTCAATCACTTTAACCCGTGGAAAACATAAAATCTTACAATACTTAAATAGTGAATAATGCTGTTTAAATAGCCAACCTTTATCTGTTTAATAATTTATTTGTTAAAAACATATATCTAAATTCATTACAAAACATAATTTTAAGAAACACCTGATTTTTCTCATTTTCAATCACTGCATTAAAACGGTTGGGAAACGTATGTTATTAAAAAATGTTAGGATTAAACGATATATCAATGTTACGAAAAAAATATTAAAACACAGTTCTTTTGTCATCATTTTTGTTAGTTCAACAACTGATGCACTCAGTGCTAAAACAGCGCAAGTTATTCAAGGCACTGCGCCTTATTTTACTCAAGCTGACAAAGTAGGGGTTGAAGGTGCTCGTGATTACGATAAAGCAAATTTTATTTATTTTGGTGTTAAATTCAAAGGTGCAACATATTCGGGAATGAATGATCTAAACATGGCGATAAAACAATCTGGATTTTCCGCCGTCGATCCAAACACAACCACACCCAATCAACTGTTAGCGCTATTAAAATCCAGTTATGGATTAGAGGGGACTATACTTCCGTTTAACCCTTTGTTAGTTGCCGATGATAGGAATAATGTTGCTGATGATGAAGGTGATATTCCAATTAAAATAAATCCTCCTGATGCAGGATTAAAAATCGATTGGTTTTATCGCTCTATCAATCAATCTTTTTTGTTGCTGGAATCAGATAGAAATAGAACTTTTTGTGAATTGGCTCGATTAGGTTGGAATCCCTATATTCGAATATCAGGCCCTGTTGTTTTAGTGACCGAATTTGGAGAACCAAACTTCAGAGTTTATGCATCGCCTAAACGGGACTTTTTTATTTATAATGCAATTAGACCCACCGTATGTGCAGCCAAACCTTCTATTGCTTACTCATTTGTTTTTGAAGGTCGGGATTATACAGGAGAATGGGCTAAACTAACTTGGGGTGAAAATAATGAATATACGTATGACTCTGGTCTGGTTAATAAGGTGCGTTCAAAAGGTTTTCCAACAACTGGGTTTGACCATGCTCAATTCACCATGTCTTTTGCAGGTGTTCCATTTGATTTATCCACCATTTCAACATCGACAAATTCAAATGGTATAAATCTGACAACTAATCTTCTTAAAAACAATGATATTGATGACTACTTAGTTAATACTTCTCTGCAATTTCATTTATCCGGAAAAGCGATCGACAAGCCTACTTTTTCAATCAAGTCCAATGGGAACGAAATATACACTTTTACAATTAATAAATGGTTTGCTACGTCTGATTTAAATGCAACCACTTATGACCAAAGTGAACAAGCTTGCCAAGGCAATTATGTTGTTCCAACGATTGAAGACTTTACCAATAGTGATCAAACAATTATCACTTCTGGAGCATGTAAATCAGATAACAACTCTAACAATTGTCTGGCAATTAAGAGTAATCATTATTATCGAAAAGTTGGAAAGAGTCTTTTTGCTGAATGGGGCGATATCACCAATGAACAAAACCAGTATTACCATGCTTATCCGGGTAATAACTTTCCTAAAAATATTTTATATTGGACATCGGAAGAAAGAGATACTAATCATCAATATGCAGTGGGGCCATCTATTGGTGCGATTGAATGGTTAGCGAAAGATGAACCGATCAATTTTGTTTGTGTGCTTAAATGATAACGCGTCTGTTCGAGGATTTTGCTGTAATCATACGCTTATTTGAACTGATGATTTAAAAAATAATAGTGATAAATTGATTTTTTTAAAATATAAAATATTGAAGTTTACTGAAGCGATGCCAATTTGAACAAAATTTATTGAAATTTAAATTTAGATCTTATTGGAAAATAGAAGCGATTGATTCTTTGTAATAAGAAAAGAAGAATAAATGGCTGGGGTACCAGGATTCGAACCTGGGCATGGCGGGA
>CAMLAI010000026.1 GCA_946477995.1 uncultured Gilliamella sp.
AAGGTGGTCGTACTGTTGGTGCGGGTGTTGTTGCTAAAGTTATTAAATAATTTTATACACTAGCGACAATAAGAAGGGTGTCGTTTGATACCCTTTCTTATCTAGTCTGTTTAGCAAAATGTTTTTCTTTAAAGAGCATTTTGGAAAATAGATATTATTATAAATAACATAATCATAGGTTTTATATGCTAGTAAGTAACGAGAGTCAAGATACAAACACGAATCTAGACAAATTCAAATGGGGTTTAGTTCTAGTACTGATTGCGTTTATTGTCTGGGGGAATTTCTATTTTGCTGGACCTAATGATATATATCAACCAAATACTATCGTGCGAATTATTGCGGTTGTTGTAATTTCGTTGTTAACTTTATTTATTGCCTTTACAACAAATAAAGGTAAGGCATTTTATGTGTTTTTACAAGAATCTAGAAAAGAGCTAAGAAAGGTAGTTTGGCCAACACGTAAAGAGACCGTACAAACAACTTTACTCATTGCTGCAATTACTGTGATTGTCGGCTTAGCACTTTGGGGAATGGATTCTTTATTCCGTTCAATAGTCTTTTATTTAACATCAATAGGACGTTAATATGAGCGAAGCACAACAAAAACGTTGGTATGTCATTCAAGCTTACTCAGGTTATGAAGCGCGTGTTGCACAATCATTACGTGAATATATCAAATTACATAATATGGAAGACGCATTTGGCGAAGTATTAGTTCCTACAGAAGAAGTCGTTGAGATGAAAAGTGGTCAACGCCGTAAAAGTGAACGAAAATTCTTCCCAGGTTACGTACTAGTTGAAATGATAATGAACGATGCGACTTGGCATTTGGTCAAAAGTGTACCAAGAACAATGGGCTTTATTGGTGGTACATCGGATAGACCAGCACCGATCAGTCAACGTGAAGTTGATGCAATTATGAATCGCTTACAACAAGTCGGTGACAAACCTCGCCCTAAAACGTTGTTTGAACCTGGTGAGCTTGTGCGTGTTAATGAAGGGCCATTTGCTGACTTTAATGGTGTGGTTGAAGAAGTTGATTACGAAAAAAGTCGCCTAAAAGTTTCAGTTTCTATTTTTGGTCGTTCAACACCTGTTGAGCTTGATTTTAGCCAAGTAGAAAAAAGCTAATTTATTTGAATATTTTTAATTCAATGACAACAAAAATCACAGAAATTATTCTGTGATTTTTTTTTATGCAAAAAATCTGCCTTAAAAATAACAATTACTATTTTTTATTCGCTATTTAAATGTAATGACGTAGATAGCCTTGTTTGGATCCACGTCAACGTTTTATCCTTTCGATAAAATGATAGGATAAACATAAAGGTGAATTTGTTCATCACCGACAGACATGATTTGTATTGCGTTTTAGTTTTTTGTCTATTTTTACTTCATTAGTATATTTCTACTAGCTACTCTTCTCATTAAGTATCTTCGCTTAAAAATATTTTTATAGCTCATAATGGTGTAATTAACTTTATGTTTTAAATCAAATCTTTCATTTTGATGCTATTTATACATTATTTTGTATGGTATTGACTGTAACCATCTTATGGTTTGTTATCCTCGTATAGGCTATGCAATAATATTTTTTGGTTTGAAATGATGATGATGCATAAGTTTGCTGGCCTTAAAAGTATGGAAGGTGATTGCTTTGTCATTAAAACAATAATAACAATTACCATAGTAGTATGTGCCGTATACCCAACTCCGGCTATATTTTGACGATGTTCATGGACAGAAAAATTTATACCGTTTCAATTTATTAATATTTTATCAACGATCTATTTATTCGAGTTATTTTTAACGCAATTTTATTAGGTATTGCTGTTGGAGTTAATGCGACATTTGGGGGTAATTTATGCACCGCATAGTGCTAGAATATGCTAAGCATATAATGGTTATAGGTCGAACTTTTTATTATCAATTATTACCCTGACTGTTGTTGTTAGACTTGTGTTATGCCGATGATGGGATGTTACGGAATTTGCTACCAACTATTTAGGTTTATCAAAAACTAATTTTTATGGATGTGCTAATATTTTCTTAGCACATTATCACTATGATTATATTTCAATTTTAGATTAAAAGCTGAAATGCCAAGATCAAATCAAACTTAAATCAACACAGTGTATCGTTGGTATTGACTAGAAACTATTGAGTTGATGACCAAAAAAGCTGAAGATTGCCAAAAATATCATGCCGAAAATATAGTATGCAGGGTGGCTCAGTATGAGATTTCAGTTAACTGGCATGATCAAATCTTACTTTTAAAAGTTAATTCCATTTAATTTAAAGCCAAAAGACGGCGATGAATTTTATCTAAAAATTCATCGAAAAGGAATGTTGGTATTAGATGAGTAAATTGCCAAGACAAATTCAATAAATTATTTTTAGCAATACAATTTGATTTGTTTAACTCTTTTTATTTTTTACTAAGGATAAAGTATAAGACTACCTTTCATAAGGCGATCTTATTTTATCTTTTACATCATTTGCTTTTGTATTGGTTGCTTTAGTCAACAGCAACCAAACAAGGATATATTTGTGTGCGAGTTTGCTTTTATTACAATATTCAAAATTAGCCCTTTACAATAAAATGCGTTTCAATGTTGCTCTTTTAGTAAAGATTATTATGGCTATATGTTAATTAGCAAAAATAAAAGGTCGAAAAACAATATTAAACCTCACAGTTAAAATCTTCTAGTTGCTGCTGTAAATCTAACCATTTCATCTCTGATTCTTCTTGATCACCTTTAAGTTGGCTCTGTTTAAGTAATAATTCGGTTAATTGTGATTTATTTTCTGTTTCGTAAATAGTTGGATCAGCTAATTGTTCTTCAATCGCTTTTAATTGTTTTGTCAGGTGTTCAAGAACTTGCTCTTCTTTTTGCAACAATTTTTTTATTGGCTGCATTTGTGATCTTAATTCCGCTTCACGACGTTTTTGTTCTTTGCGCTCTTGCGAAGAAATATTTTGAACACTATCTTTTTTAGCCGTATCTTGATCGGGTTCAGGCTGATTTTCAGCTTTCTGTTCTTCAGCAAGCCATTTTTGGTAGTCATCAAGATCGCCATTAAATGGTTCGACTTTATGATTGTGGACTAAATAAAACTCATCAGTTGTTGAACGTAATAGATGACGATCATGTGATACAACAACTAAAGCTCCTTCAAAATCAATAAGCGCCTCGGTTAATGCCTGACGCATATCTAAATCTAAATGGTTAGTGGGTTCATCAAGTAACAATAAATTGGGTTTTTGCCAAACAATTAATGCTAACACTAATCGCGCTTTTTCACCGCCTGAAAATGTTTTTACAGGTTCATTGACTTTATCACCATGAAAATCAAAACCACCTAAATAGTTACGCAGTTCTTGTTCTGTTATTTTAGGATCAGCAAGTTTGGTTAGATGCCAAAGTGGCGATTCTTCACCACGCAAATACTCTAACTGATGCTGAGCAAAATAGCCTAATTGGACACCTTTGGCTAAATTAATATGGCCTTCTTTAGGTTGTAGTTCGCCCGCTAATAATTTAATTAAGGTCGACTTACCCGCTCCATTGCGTCCTAATAAACCAATTCTTGAGCCTGGCACAAGATTCAATTTAATTTTTTCAAGGACAATTTTATCTCCATAGCCGGCAACCACTTTATCCATCATCAATAATGGACTTGGTAAAAATTCAGAAGGTTTAAAATTAAAATGGAAAGGATTATCCACATGAGCCGGTGCTATCAGTTCCATTTTTTCTAGCATTTTAATTCGACTTTGCGCTTGTTTCGCTTTGGTTGCTTTAGCTCTAAAACGGTCGATATAACTTTGCAAATGAGCGACTTTCTGTTGTTGGCTTTCGTATAATGATTGTTGTTGTGCCAGTTTTGCTGAGCGCTGTGTTTCAAATGAGGAATAATTGCCTGTGTATTCAAATAATTTCTTTTGTTCGATGTGAATAATTTTATTCACTAGCGGATCTAAAAAATCGCGGTCATGTGAGATTAAAATTAGTGTACCTTGATAATTACTTAACCACTTTTCAAGCCAAATTACAGCATCTAAATCAAGGTGATTGGTCGGTTCGTCCAGTAGCAGTAAATCAGAACGACACATTAACGCTTGTGCCAAATTTAGTCGCATTCGCCAACCGCCCGAATAGGATTTAACCGGTAACAGAAGTTGTTCGTTAGAAAATCCTAAACCATGTAATAGTGTTGCAGCTCTTGCCTGTATTGACCAAGCATCAATGGTATCGAGTTTTTCATGAACAATTGCAATTTGTTCACCATTATTTTCTTGATTAGCAATGGCTAATTTCTGTTCTAATTGGCGATACTCTCGATCCCCATCAATAGCATACTCAATAGCAGGCACATCTAAAGCGGGTGTTTCTTGATTAACCCAAGCAAGTTGCCATTGTGCAGGAATGCTCAAGCTACCACCATCTGCTTGAATTTCACCTTTGATTAGCGAAAATAAGGTGGATTTTCCACAACCATTCTTACCAACTAATCCCACTTTTTGTTTAGGATTAATAGTAGCGGAAGCATTATCTAATAGTAGATTAACACCTCGGCGAATTTGGATGGAATCAAAAATAATCATGATATTGTGATCTATTATTCAAAATAAAATGCGCTATCCTAGCAAAAATTGAAGTTCAAGTAAAATCAAAATAGGATGACCAAGATGGTAATGAGTCCTTATAATCTAACGCCTAAAATTGCACAACAAATTGTTGATATAACCATGAAAATCATTGATTGCAATATCAATGTGAGGGATAGGTAGGTAAGGCTTTCAGATAAATGAAAGCCCTTTATGATTGCTAAAGGGCTTAACGTTATTTAGTTCTATTATGATTGTTTGATTGCTGTTAACGATCGACGAATAAAGTACAAACAGATCGCCACAAATACCGCTAATCCCAAATATTGTGGTAATGTACCTAAGTCAGCCGATATAGCCAGTGGTGCATCACTACCGCCACTGGCAATACTGATAACAATCACTACCGCTAATAACACACCAACTAAACTTTCACCCACAATTAATCCCGAAGCAATTAACGCCGCTTTACGATCAACTTTTTTATATTGTGCTTGAGGATCTAAATTTTGTTTTTTTGCTTTAGCATAAGCGCTACGCTTAATTAACCACGACAGTATGGTGCCCACGAAGATTGGCATAGTAATGGTTGGCGGTAAATAGATACCTAAGCCCACCGCTAGTGCAGGTAAACGGAAGCGACATTTTGATTTTGCTAAAATTAAATCAATGATGATAATCATTGTACCGACCGCCAAACCGATTATAATCATGGTCCAATCAAGTTGATGAGAGAATATTCCTTTGGCGATAGTTGTTATTAAGGTTGCTTGCGGCGCAGCTAACACTTGTGACTGATCCATATCTGCTCGTGGTAATGCCCCAGTAAAACCATATGCGTTATAGAGAATCTCAAGAATAGGTGCGATAACAATAGCACCAACCACACAACCAATGAGTAAAGCAACCTGTTGTTTCCAAGGGGTCGCTTTAACAAGATAGCCTGTTTTAAGATCTTGTAAATTATCATTAGAAATACAAGCAACGGCTAAAACTGAACTGGTAGTAAATAGTGCTAACGCAGTCGCAAAATTGGATCCTTCAACGGATGCTAACATACCATTGGCTTCACCTAAACCTAATAAGATAAGCGAAATTACAATAGCTGCGACAATGGCAATGCCTGATATTGGACTTGCGGACGAGCCAACTAGTCCAGCCATGTAACCACAAGCGGCAGCAACTAAAAAGCCCATAATAAAAGCAAATAGCACTGCACAAAATACTAATGCCCATGCAACGCCTGTTGATAACCCACTGCCAGAAATAAATGAATAAAAAGTCACGATTAAGATAATTAGTATCCCACCCATTATCAAAAAGATTGATTTAGGCGAGAGATCGCGATCTGTTTCGGCGATATCATTCGCTGAAACATCAGAACGTAAAGTGCTGAATGATATTTTTAAGCCTTCAATAACTGGTTTGATTAATGTTAATAATGTCCATATTGCAGCAATTGCAATTGTACCCGCACCAATGTAGCGAATGTCTTTTGCCCAAAGTCCCATAGCAATTTTAGATAAAGGCTCATTAGTATCATAATCGGTTATAAGACTTAAAATAGGAATACCAAATCCCCAACCAATAATTGTCCCAACTAACACAGCAATACCCGAAATAATACCAATCAAATAACCTGCGCTAAGTAAAGCTAACGAAAAACCCATTGGTAATTGAAAGATTGATTTACCACCGGTAAACCAATAAGAGATACTTTCAGATAGTAATCGAAAACCATTGGTACAAACGCTGACTACAGAAGCGATGACCCCACCGACTAAAATATCTTTCAGCCCTTCATTGGTATCGTTATCCCCTGATTTTGAGCCAGCTTTTAAAATTTCCGCAGCAGCGATTCCTTCGGGATAAGGTAGTGTGCTTTTTACTACCATAACATGACGCAATGGGATTGAAAATAATACGCCCAACATCCCTCCTGCAGCACATATGGCAAAGGTTTGTAAAAACGGAAAACCTTGCCAGTAACCAATCATTAATAATCCCGGTAATACAAAGATAATTGAAGACAGGGTACCCGCTGCTGATGCTTGGGTTTGCACCATATTATTTTCTAAAATGGTTGAGCCAGAAAAAAGCCTCAATATTGCCATAGAAATAACGGCTGCTGGAATAGCAGAAGAAAATGTTAATCCAACTTTTAAACCTAAATAGACATTAGATGCAGTAAAAATAATCGTTATAAAGGCACCTAGAATAGTGCCTCTTAATGTAAGTTCACGTAAGTTATTCATTTTTATTAATGTAATTGATTTATCATACCGACATTATATACTGAAATTTACTTTATTTGTTGTTTATCTGTTTTTGTTTGTCTTATTTGGATTTTTTTTTGCTTGTTAAATTTTTTTTAGTGTAATTGTGCTTGAATTTATTATGAATATTTTGAGTAGTAATAGGCTAGTAATATTAAAAAAATAACTGTTTTATTGTGAATATATTACAATATGCGCTTAGATCAATTTAATTGAGATATCTACCGTGAATGGATTAAAGCGTCTACAAGCTATTACAAAGCAACTTCGTGATCCGATTAATGGTTGTGAATGGGATCGCGTACAGACTTTTACCTCATTAAAGCCTTATACTTTAGAAGAAACTTACGAAGTTTTAGAGGCTATCGATCAACAAGATATGCAAGAACTGAAAAATGAATTAGGCGATCTGTTATTTCAAATTGTTTTTTATGCTGATTTGGCTGACGAACAAAAGGCGTTTAATTTTGATGATATTTGCAATGCGGTTGCTGATAAATTAGTCCGTCGTCATCCACATATCTTTTCAGATAATCCTGCTGCAAAACCCAATTGGGAGCAGCTCAAACAACAAGAGCGTAATGAGCGAGCACAGTTCTCGATACTCGATGATATTCCTAATTCTCTTCCTGCTTTGATGAGAGCTGAGAAAATCCAAAAACGCTGTGCATCTGTTGGTTTTGATTGGTTAGCGTTGCAGCCTGTCTTAGATAAAGTAAAAGAAGAGCTAATTGAAGTCGAGCAAGAGCTAAATAAATCAACACTTGAACAAGGAAAAATTGAAGAAGAATTAGGCGATTTGATTTTTGCAACGGTTAATTTAGCACGTCATTTGAAAGTTAAATCGGAACTTTGCGCGCAAAAAGCAAATAACAAGTTTGTTCGTCGATTTAAACAAGTGGAATCACTATTAAAACAAAAAAATCTGGCTTTAGTTGATGCAACACTTGAACAAATGGAAGACGCGTGGCAAAGTGTTAAGCAATTAGAAAAATCAAATAGCGAAGTAAATAAAAATGACTGAACAAAAAAACGAACTGTATCAAGAAATAGAAGCATGGGCACAAAATGCGATATTACATAGTCCAACATGGAGCATTAATCAGCTTGATTACTCTGAAAAGAGCATCACTGTTGTAGAAATGATTATCAGTGAAATTGCCGAAAAAAACTTTAGTATTCCTGAAGAACAATTAAATATGATTGCTCAAGAGTATGGATGCTACCTATTACTCACCGCACATAAAATATATGGTGGCGAGTTTTATTATAATGAAGAGTTTGAACAACCTATGCTGATTTGCTGTGAACCCGATGCAATGATTGTGCTAATGACCTGGAATAAAGTGAAAGGGCGTTTATTGGGTGATAAAACTGATCATATTGCTTATTTTCTTGATGAGTTTGGTAAAGCGACTTTCCAACCTGAAAAAGGCACGCATGTGGTTTATTTATAACTTCATAAAGTGTATTGTTTAAGATTCTTAATGAAAAGGTTAAGTAAGATTAGCGCCTAAAGCTAAACTTAATCTTTATTCCAAGGATGGCTGAAAATGAATTACACACTTTATATCGGCAATAAAAACTACTCTACGTGGTCTATGCGGCCTTGGGTGGTGATGAAATACTTTGATATTCCCTTTGCTGAAAAATTGGTTAAATTCGATAGTTTTGATGAAGATTCTATATTTAAAACTACGATATCATCCATTTCAAAATTTGGAACTGTTCCGATACTTGTTGATAACGATCTTGTCATTACTGATTCTTTAGCGATTTGTGAATACTTAGCTGAACAGCATCGCAATTTAGCACTATGGCCAACGGATATAAAACGTAGGGCAATGGCTCGTAGCTTAGTTGCAAAAATGCATTCGGGATTTCAAGCGATTCGAAATTATTTACCCATGAATATCGAGGCTGAATTGCCAGAAGTTGGGCAGATAATTTTACGTGATCACCCCGAAGTTAAAAAAGAGCTCTTGTTCTTAGATGATTTATTAACGTCTTTTTTATCTTCTAACAAATCAAATGATCGCTATTTATTTGGTGATTTTAGTATAGCTGATGGATTTTATGCACCTTTATGCTTAAGATTAAAAAATTATCATATTCAGACAAGCTCAACTTTAGCTAATTACATTGAAACGATTTGTTATACTAAAGGTATTCAAGATTGGATAAATGCAGCGTTAAAAGAACACAGTTTTGTCACGATGGATGAACCTTATCGATTACACCGATAATTAAAGATTTTCTAAAAAATAACCCCACTTAACATTGCGTAAGTGGGGGTAATCTTTGGATTTAATCTAAAAACGCAATCACACTTCTAAATAATCTAAAATTCCTTCTGCTGCTTTGCGTCCTTCGCTAATGGCAGTGACGACTAAGTCAGAGCCTCGTACTGCATCGCCGCCAGCAAAGATTTTGGCATTGGTTGTTTGATAACCTTTCATTTCTGGAGCGATAATCCGTCCTTTATCATCAAAATCAACACCATGTTCGGCTAGCCATGGCATAGCATGGGGTTTAAAGCCAAATGCCATAATTACAGCATCAGCAGGAAGAACAAATTCTGAACCTTCAATAATAACCGGTGAGCGGCGGCCTTTAGCATCTGGTTCACCTAATTCAGTCCTGACCATTTTCACGCCGGTAACGTGTCCGGTATTGCTAATTTCTATACTTAATGGTTGTACATTAAATTGAAATTGTACCCCTTCCTCTTTGGCGTTTTTAACTTCGCGTTTAGAACCCGGCATATTGGCTTCATCCCGACGATAGGCACAAGTCACGTTAGTTGCACCTTGGCGAATTGAAGTGCGGACACAGTCCATCGCTGTATCTCCCCCACCTAATACAACTACACGCTTATTTTTCATGTCGATGTATGGGGTATCTTTGGTTTGTTCATGATGCATTATGTGCTTAGTATTGGCGATCAAAAATGGTAACGCATCATAAACGCCGTTAGCATCTTCATTTTCAAGTCCTGCGCGCATTGATTGATAGGTGCCTGTTCCAATAAAAACAGCATCAAACTCATTAAGTAACTCAGATAATTGAACTGTTTTTCCTACTTCGGTATTTAGACGAAACTCAACTCCCATCTCGGTAAAAATTTTACGACGGTTAATTAATACTTCCTTATCCAATTTAAATGCAGGAATACCAAAGGTTAATAGCCCACCAATTTCAGGATGACGATCAAAAACTACCGGTGTTACACCATTACGTACTAAAACATCAGCGCAAGCAAGTCCTGCAGGACCCGCACCAATAATGGCGACTTTTAATCCCGTTTTTTCAACATTAGTTAAGTTAGGTTTCCAGCCCATTTTAAAGGCTTCATCGGTAATATAGCGTTCAATATTACCGATAGTAACAGCGCCAAACTCTGCGTTTAAGGTGCATGATCCTTCACAAAGTCGATCTTGAGGGCAAACACGGCCACAAACTTCCGGTAAACTATTAGTTTGATGAGAGAGTTCAACTGCCTCTAAAATTTTACCTTCGTTAACTAATTTTAGCCAATTCGGAATATAGTTATGCACAGGGCAACGCCATTCACAATATGGGTTACCACAAGCCAAACAGCGATCGGCTTGGGCTTGAGATTGCGCAGGGGAAAATCCTTCGTAAATTTCAACAAATTCTATTTTACGAATATTCAACGGTTTTTTTGGCGGATCGACACGTTGTAAATCGATAAACTGATAAACATTTTGACTCATTTTCGTGCTCTCCTTACTGTGCTTGAACGCGTAGTTCTGCTGATGAACGACTACGATGACCAAGCAGCGCTTTTACATCGCTCGATTTAGGTTTAACTAAAACAAATTGTTTAGCAAAATCTTGCCAATTAGCTAAAATTTCTTCAGCGCGTGATGAGTGAGTAAGTTGAGCATGCTCCATGATTAAGCCTCGTAAGTGCTCTTCATGTATTGAATAATCAGCAACATTTAGCATTTCGACTAACTCTTTATTGATACGTTTATGAAAATCACCGTCAGCATCTAAAATATAGGCAAATCCACCAGTCATACCAGCACCAAAGTTAACCCCAGTTTTACCAAGTACGCAAACAATCCCGCCTGTCATATATTCACAGCCATTATCACCGATGCCTTCAACAACACTGATAGCACCAGAATTACGTACGGCAAAACGTTCACCGGCACGACCTGCGGCAAATAATTTACCGCCAGTTGCACCATATAAACAGGTATTACCGGCAATGGTTGCTTCATGGCTTAAAAATGCCGAACCTTGTGGGGGGCGAATGACTATACGTCCGCCCGCCATGCCTTTACCAACATAGTCATTAGCATCACCTGTAAGGGTTAAATCCACACCACCGGCATTCCATACTCCAAAGCTTTGACCAGCTGTACCATTAAAGTTAAGGTTGATAGGATCGGTCACTAAACCTTGATCGCCATATTTTTTAGCAATATAGCCGGATAAACTTGCTCCAACTGAACGATCGGTATTTTGAATTTCAAAATAGAAACTTTTGCTTTGACGATTATCCACCGCTTCTTGTGCTTGGGTTATGATCGCTTTATTAAGTAGTCCTTTGTCAAAAGGTTTATTATCCTCAATACAATATACCGGTTTACCTTCAAGCGGTGTCGCTGTTTTGAGTAATCCTGATAAATCAAGTTTTTGTTGTTTAGCTGTTATGCCATCGAGTTCTAACAGCAAATCAGTACGACCAATTAAGTCGATGATGCGACTAACACCTAGTTCAGCCATAACTTCACGCGTATCACGAGCAATAAAGCGGAAATAATTCATCGCTTTTTCAGGTAATCCATGATAGTGCTCACTTCGTAATTTCTCATCTTGAGTCGCAACGCCGGTTGCACAATTATTAAGATGGCAAATACGTAAATATTTACAGCCTAAGGCAACCATTGGCCCCGTTCCAAAGCCAAAACTTTCCGCCCCTAAAATAGCGGCTTTTACAATATCAACACCCGTTTTAAGGCCGCCGTCAACTTGTAGGCGTATTTTGTGACGTAAACCATTAGCAACAAGCGATTGTTGCGTTTCAACCAGACCTAATTCCCATGGCGAGCCGGCATATTTAACAGATGTTAATGGGCTGGCTCCGGTACCACCATCGTAACCGGAAATCGTGATTAAATCGGCATAAGCTTTAGCAACCCCTGTTGCAATTGTTCCAACACCCGGTTCCGAAACTAATTTAACTGAAATCATCGCTGTTGGATTGATCTGTTTCAGGTCAAAAATAAGTTGTGCCAAATCTTCAATTGAATAAATATCGTGGTGAGGAGGTGGTGAAATTAATGTCACCCCCGGCACAGAAAAACGTAATTTTGCAATATAAGGGGTGACTTTATCACCCGGCAATTGCCCACCTTCACCCGGTTTTGCGCCTTGCGCCACTTTAATTTGGATCACATCCGCACTCATTAAATAACCTGGTGTAACGCCAAAGCGACCAGAAGCCACTTGTTTGATGCGTGACACTTTTATACTGTTATAACGAGCAGGATCTTCGCCGCCTTCCCCAGAGTTTGAAAAACCACCTAACGTATTCATTGCGGTTGCAAGAGATTCATGCGCTTCAGGACTTAACGCGCCAATTGACATCGCAGCGGAATCAAAACGTTTAAATAAAGCCTCTTCAGGTTCGACTTCATTAAGTGCAATAGCCCCACTTTCTGGTGGATTAAGTTTTAATAAATCACGTAATGTAGCAACAGGTCGATTATTAACGATATCGGCATAACGCTTATACTCTTCATAACTACCATTATTTACAGCTTTTTGTAATGATTGCACCACATCTGGATTATAAGCGTGGTATTCGCCACCATGTACAAATTTGAGTAATCCACCTTGTTCTAATGGTTTACGACGTAACCACGCTTTTTTGGATAGGTTAAATTGGTCTTGAGCAAAATCATCAAAATTAGCACCACTAATTCGGCTTGTGACACCTTGGAAACAGAGTTCTACCACATCCTTATGTAAGCCAACTGCTTCAAACAGTTTAGAGCAACGGTAAGAGGCGACTGTCGAAATGCCCATCTTGGACATGATTTTATATAAACCTTTATTAATCCCGTTACGATAATTAAGTATGGCTTCACGGTAAGTTTTATTAATCGTACCTTTATCAACCATTTGCGCTAAAGTTTCATACGCTAAATATGGATAGATTGCAGTTGCGCCAAAGCCTAGTAAGACAGCAAACTGATGTGGATCTCGACAGCTTGCAGTTTCAACAATAATATTGGCATCGCAACGTAAATTTTTCTCAACTAAACGTTGTTGCACGGCACCAACAGCCATTGGCGCAGGAATGGGTAGGCGATCGGCTGCAATATTTTTATCTGATAGAATCAGCAATACTGTGCCATTTTTTACTTTGGCTTCAGCATCACCACAAAGCTGTTCAATTGCATCACGTAAGCTACCATCAATTTCATAAGTAATATCAAGCGTTTCTGATTTATAGTATTTTGACTCTAACGTCGTTAACTGCTGAAAATCTGAATACACTAAAACTGGATATTTAAATGCCACACGATGCGCTTGTCCTTCCGCTTCGGCAAACACATTCATTTCACGGCCAATACTGGTAGAAAGTGACATAACGTGCGCTTCACGCAATGGATCGATAGGTGGATTGGTTACTTGCGCAAATTTTTGTCGGAAGTAATCATAAATTAAGCGAGGACGGCTTGATAATACCGCAAATGGCGTATCATCGCCCATAGAGCCTGTTGCTTCTTGACCATTTTCACCTAAAACGCGAATGCATTGATCAAGTTCTTCATTGCTATAACCAAATTGTTTTTGGTAAGTCGCCAGTAACGTATCATCATAATCACGAGAGCCGATATCATCATCAGGAAGATCTTCAACTGGAATCAGACGTTTTACATTCTTAGCCATCCACTCTTTGTATGGGTGACGTTTTTGTAAATCGTTATCGGTTTCGGACGATTGTAAAATGCGACCTTCTTCGGTATCAATCACCAGTAATTCGCCTGGACCGACGCGCCCTTTAGTTACCACTTCATCCGGTTGGTAATCCCAAATACCGATTTCCGATGCGCAGGTAATGAGTTTGTCTGTGGTAATAACATAACGAGCAGGGCGTAGACCGTTACGATCTAAGTTACAAGCAGCATAACGACCATCCGACATAACAATGCCTGCTGGACCATCCCATGGTTCCATATGCATAGAGTTAAAATCAAAAAAGGCACGCAGATCTTCATTCATATCTGGATTGTTTTGCCATGCTGGCGGAACAAGTAAACGCATTGCACGCACTATATCCATCCCACCAACAAGGAATAATTCAAGCATATTATCAAGTGAACTTGAATCTGAACCCGTTACATTCACAAACGGTGCTGCATTTTGTAAGTCAGGTATAAGCGGGGTTTTAAATTTGTAAGATCGCGCTTTGGCCCATTGGCGATTGCCCTCAATAGTATTAATTTCACCATTGTGGGCTAAATGTCTAAATGGCTGGGCAAGTGGCCAACGTGGTACAGTATTGGTTGAAAAACGTTGATGGAATAAACAGATTGCTGTTTCCATACGAATATCTGCCAAATCTAAATAGAATCGAGGTAAATCTTTGGGCATGCAAAGGCCTTTATAGATATTGACCTGATTTGAAAAACTACAGACATAAAACGTATCATCTTGCACACGTTTTTCTATGCGACGCCTAACCATATATAAACGACGCTCTAAATCAATTTTTGTCCAACCCGCAGGCGCATTAACAAAGACTTGTTCAATTCTTGGTAGTGATGACAGGGCGATTTCACCCAACACACTTTTATCAATTGGTACTTCGCGCCAACCTAAAATTGATAAAGTTTCATCCGCTAACTCTTCTTCAACAATTTCACGACTAGCTTGGGCTTCGGCTTCGTCTTGGCTTAAAAATAGCATGCCTACAGCATAATTTGTTGCTAAACGCCATCCGGCATCTTCAGCTACGAGCCTAAAAAATCGATCGGGTTTTTGCATTAAAAGCCCACAACCATCGCCCGTTTTACCATCAGATAAAATGGCACCACGGTGCTGCATTCTTGCCAATCCGTGAATTGCTGTACGCACCACCTTGTGACTTGGTTGCCCTTCAATATGGGCTATCAAACCAAATCCGCAGTTATCTTTTTCATGATGCTGGTTATATAACATATCATTGCCTCTAAATCATCGCTTTTATATTTTGTGAAGGTATAGGCATTAATCCCATAATGGCTAAGAAATTAAAGAAAAAAGGTATTTTGGTCAAATAAATATTACTTATAAGTCAATCTTTTAATAAGGTCTATCAGAGTTATTAATGAAGCTAATAATTGATTTGTAGCTTGTTGATTATTAAGGTAATGATTAAGTATATGGCTTTTATTCTCAAAAAAAATTATATAATTAATATCAATGATAATTGTTATTTTTGTAAATAAGTTTAACTAGATTTAGATGTTTAAGTATGAAATTAT
>CAMLAI010000027.1 GCA_946477995.1 uncultured Gilliamella sp.
ATACGTTTTGGTGTTGCTTAACCTAATGCACCATAATGTTTAAAAACAGTCTGCAATAATTATAAAGTGGATCATTTTGGTGCGTAAAGATCAAATAAGTAGCAATGATACGTGGTTTTTGCCTTGGTATGTTTTTTGCACAAAAATGTAGTAATGAACAGTAATAATGAATAAGATGAACAATAAGCGTTATTACAAGTATATTTTTTACTAATCATTTTTGGAAAATTATTATGCAGTATGATCGAATTATAAAAAATGGTATTGTCATTTTAGAATCAGGTGAAGTCCGTACTGATGTTGCCATTAAAAATGGCAAAATTGCAGCCATTGCTCCAGATCTAAATGGTGCACATGAAGTTATTGATGCTCAAGGTTTAATTGTTAGCCCAGGTATGGTTGATGTACATGTACATATAAGCGAACCTGGCGGTATTCGTTGTGAGTGGGAAGGTTATGTCACTGGTACCAAAGCTTGCGCTAAAGGTGGCGTGACAACCTTTGTTGAAATGCCACTTAATCAACTGCCAGCAACCACTTGTGGTGATACACTTCGACAAAAATACGCTGCCGGTGAGGGCAAACTCTATGTTGATGTTGCTTCATTTGGCGGTTTAGTTCCTTATAACCTCACTAATGGTGGCATTGAAGCACAAGTTAAAGAAGGTGTTACCGCATTTAAATGTTTTATGGCAACGTGTGGCGATCCTACTTTAGAGGGCGATTTTGCAAACGTTAATGACTATGCGCTTTGGGAGGGCATGCGTCAAATTGCTAAAACCGGTAAGTTACTGGCTATTCATGCTGAGAATGCCGCCATTACCGACATGTTAGGTAAACAAGCCAAAGATCGAGGTGAAACGCGCGTTTCACAGTATGTGGCAACCCGTCCTATTTTTACAGAAGTAGAAGCAATTCGCCGGGCAATCTTTTTTGCTAAACAAACGGGGTGCCGTATTCATATTTGTCATGTGGCGTGCCCAGAAGGCGTTGAAGAGGTGATAAAAGCGCGTCAAGAAGGGGTTGATGTCACTTGCGAAACCTGTATTCATTATCTCTATTTTACCACCGATGAACTTGATGCTATCGGACCTTTAGCAAAATGTTCACCCCCTATTCGTGATAAACAAGCCCAAGATGGATTATGGAAATATCTATTTTCTGGTCACATTATTACCGCCGTATCTGACCATTCTCCTTGTACTTATGAAATGAAAAATAAAACTAATGCATTTGATGCATGGGGTGGAATTTCGGGTGTACAAAATAATGTCGATATTTTCTTTGATGAAGCGGTGCAAAAACGCGGTATGTCATTAAAACAGTTTGCCGATATCATCGCTAAAAATCCTGCTGAGCGTTATAACTTACCAACTAAAGGTTCAATTCAGATTGGCAAAGATGCGGATATTATCTTTATCAAACCCCAATCAAGTTATGTGGTAAGGGCAGAAGATCTTCAATATCGTAATAAATTTAGTCCTTATGTTGGACGACAAATTAACGCACAAGTGGTACGTACGTTATTACGTGGCGAAACAGTTTACAATTTCACTACGGGTATTGAATCGACACCAAAAGGATCATTTATTCGTCGTTAGTTTGAATATAGCGGCGTTAAAAAGTTAAGTACGAAAGGAATAGGTAATGAATAATAATCGCCCTCAATTATCTAATAACCAATTAAATATTGATAAATCACTATTACCCAAAACACCACAACAGCGTACGGTTAATCCTTTGGCATATGCTTTTATGTGGATTGGTGATGGTGTGAATCTTGGCAATATGACCTTAGGTGCCAGTTTAGTGGTTGCCGGTTTTGCCACTATGAATATTGTGCAAACTTTTATGGCGGCTTTGATTGCTATTTTAATTATTACCAGTATTTTTGTACTTAATGATCGCTTAGGTTACCGTACTGGCATTCCTTATGTTGTCCAACTTAGAATGTCATTTGGTATAAAAGGTTCGATAATCTCTTCACTGCTTCGTGGTATTCCAGGTATTGTCTGGTATGGCTTTCAAAGTTGGATAGGTGGCACGGCACTTAATGAAATTATCAAAATTCTATCCAATGAGAGTTTTGATAATGTCTTTATCTGTTTTGTGGTTTTACAATTTATACAAATTGGGTTATCACTGTATGGCTTTCATGCGATTAAATGGGTTGAGATATTAATATCATTAGTTATTCTATCCGCACTTGTCTATGCTTTTATTTTATTACTTCGCAATCATCAAACTGTCATTATTGAAAAATGGATTAATACTCAAGGAACTTGGGGATTACCATTTTTTGGTTTTATTATGATGTTTTTAGGTAATTATGCTGCAATATTTTTGAGTGCAGCGGATTATTCACGCGAACTCAAATCAGGTATTAGTAACGGTAAACGCGGACTGTTATATTTTGTACCTATCACCATTGCCTATGGATTTGTTATCACAATTGGTGCTATGTTAGCATCGGTGACAGGCAACAGTAACCCAGTTAAAGCTTTTGCAATTGTTGTTGATAATTCTTATATTACTGTTGCGGTATCGTCATTTATTGTACTTGGGGCGATTGCAGTTAACATGGTGGCAAATATTATTCCACCGGCATATGTGATTAGTTTATTAACTAAAGTCAAATATAAATCAGCGGTAACGATCACGGGGTTACTCGCCATTGCTTCTTTTCCTTGGATCTTAGTGCAAGACTCATCAGCCAAGGGCTTAGGCCTATTTATTTTGATCTATTCTGCGTTCTTAGGGCCAATTGTGGCAATTTTACTTGTAGAGTATTATCTATTAAGGCGCCAACAAGTCGATATTAATGAACTCTATAATAAAAATGGTCAATTTGCAGGCTTTAATAAAGCTGCTATTTTAGCAATGTTTATTGGCTCGGCTGCCGCGTTTTGTGAAGTGAGTTTATCGTGGCTAATTGGCTTTTTTGTTGGTGGATTGAGTTATATTTCATTAACAAAATATGCCTTTAAACAATCCCCATTTAGAAAAGGTACTATTTTTGAAAAAAGTAATAAGTGATATTGAATGATGATCATTACTGATAATGATCATCTTTGTTAACTCAGTTATGCTTTAGCGACTTTCGCTAGTCAACCAATTTTAATGCTTATTTATGTTCTATTAGGTATTGCCAATTTGGCATGTCACCTTAATTTCACGATTATCAGTAATTTCAAGATTAGATAATACCGCCAATTGTGGAAAATTAGGTCGCAAAAACTGTGATAGCATCAGCCTTAGTGAGTGGTTAACTAATAATACTGGTGGCGCGCCGATTGCTTCTTGTTGATGAAGTGCTTGTTTAAGTTGTTCAATGATCTGCTCGGCAAGCCCCGGTTCAACATGACTGGTATTTTGCATGGCTTGCAGTAATAAACGTTCTAAATTGATATCTAAGCCAATCACCTCGATTGGATTGTTACCTGCAAACCATTGTTGAGTGATGACTCTACCTAAAGCAATCCTGACTATACTCAATAATTGATAAACATCATTTTGATTTGGTGCGTTTTCACAAATAGTTTCAATAATAGTGCGCATATCACGAATAGACACTTTTTCCGCTATTAAATTTTGTAGTATTTTATGAAAGGTTGTTAACGTTACAACCTCTGGAATAAAATCTTCAACTAACTTAGGTACCTCTTGTTTCAGGCGGTCAAGCAGTTCTTGGGTTTCTAATCTGCCTAATAATTCGCTGGCAAATTGTTGTAGTAAGTGGTTAAAATGTGTGGCAATCATGGTGCTGGTATCGACAACGGTATAACCTAATATTTGTGCATTTTCTTTATTGCTTTCATCTATCCAGATTGCCGGTAATCCAAAAGCCGGCTCGGTTGTTGCAATACCCTCAATGGTTTCTACCACTTTACCTGGATTGATTGCCAACCATTTATTATTCATAATTTCACCTTGCCCAATTTCACCACCTTTTATAAATAATTTGTATTGGTAAGGGGCTAAGGACAAATTGTCACGAATATGTACTTGTGGTGGTAAAAATCCAAAAGTTTGTGCAAATTTTTTACGTAAACTGCGTATTCGACCAAGTAATTCGCCATTTTGTGATTGATCAACCATTGGAATTAACCCATATCCGACTTCCATCGCTAAAGTATCTTCAATATTGACATCCGACCAAGATGCTTCAATATTACTTGGTGTAGTGGCATCGACATTGACTTGTTTGGTTTGTTGTTTAACCTCATTTTTTTTATATTTAGCTAACCACCAAGCAATAGCCAATAATAGACCGGTAAACAATAAAAACACTAAATTTGGCATACCAGGAATCAAACCAAGTAGCCCTATCACAGCCGCTGTTAAAATTAATACTTGTGGATTTTTAAATAACTGGTTGAGCATCTGCTCACTAATATTTTCTTGCGAGCTGACTCTAGTTACAATCACGCCTGCGGCGGTTGAAATAATCAGTGAGGGAATTTGAGCGACTAAACCATCACCAATGGTTAGTAAGACATAAGTTTTACTGGCATCAGCAAGTGTCATATCATGTTGCATAATACCAACCATTAAACCACCAATAATGGTAATGGCCATGATTAATAAGCCGGCAATGGCATCGCCACGGACAAATTTACTGGCACCATCCATCGAACCATAAAAATCAGCTTCTTGCGTGACTTCGGCTCGGCGCGCTTTGGCTTCGTCTTCGCCAATTAATCCAGCATTAAGATCAGCATCAATCGCCATTTGTTTACCTGGCATACCATCAAGCGCAAAGCGCGCACCCACTTCGGCTATACGCCCAGCCCCTTTGGTAATAACCATAAAGTTAATAATCACCAAAATAATAAACACCACAATGCCTATTGCAAAATTACCACCAACCAAG
Organism: uncultured Gilliamella sp.; assembly: GCA_946477995.1. Taxonomy (GTDB): domain Bacteria; phylum Pseudomonadota; class Gammaproteobacteria; order Enterobacterales; family Orbaceae; genus Gilliamella. The sequence continues at coordinate 4,874 of CAMLAI010000027.1, forward strand.
AAATGGCCAAAAGCTTCAATAACTCGCCCTGCGGCAGCACTACCTGTATGACCTTTTAATAACACGACGCGCGTTGACGCAACATTCAACGATAATCGCAATAAGGTGGCAAAAAGTAAAACAGTTGGAAAGGCAGCAAAATCAAGTACTCGCTTAGTAAATAATGCAACAATTAAAATAATAATCGACAAAGCAATGTTAAAGGTAAAAAACAGATCTAATACAAATGCCGGTAAGGGCAATACCATCATCGATAGTATTAATAAAATCAGTAATGGACCGGCTAATATTTGATAATGACCAGTTTTTAATGCGTTTATTGATAATATATTGAGTAATTTAGATTTAATCATAAAAATAGTGGTTGCCTTTATTTATTTTCAGATAAAAAATCGGGTATGGGTAAGTTATTGGGTTTTGCTGGTTTGTTGCCACCATGTTTACGCCAATGTTTTAATTGATACACCCAAGCTAAAATTTGCGCGACAGCGGTATAAAGTTCAGTCGGAATGGTTTGACCAATTTCACCGTGACGATATAACGCGCGAGCAAGTGGTGGTGCTTCTAATTGTGGAATATCATGTTCGCTGGCGATTTCTTTAATCCGTAAAGCCGTGTTATCGGTGCCTTTGGCAAGTAATTTAGGGGCCGCCATAGTTTTTTCATCATAGTGTAAAGCCACCGCATAATGGGTTGGATTGGTGATAATCACATTTGCCTTACTTACATCGTTCATCATTCGGCGCCTTGCCATCGCTTGTTGCACTTGACGAATGCGCCCTTTGATTTGCGGATTGCCCTCTTGCTCTTTAAACTCATCTTTAATCTCTTGTTTCGACATGCGCAATTTTTTTAAATTGCTCCATATTTGATAAAAAATATCAAACCCCACCATTGGAATTAAAGATATGACGGCAAATAACCCACAAATCATAATTAATTGTGCGGCTTTTGCTAACGCATTGCTTAAATACATGTTGGGCAATGAGAGTATGGTAGAAAATTGGTGTAATAAAAAAAGTGCGCATGCAGCAGAAATTAACACGACTTTAAGGATAGATTTGAGTAGTTCAGAAAAAATTTTCGTACTAAATAATCGACCGAATCCGGCAATTGGATTGAGTTTTTTAAAATTAGGTTTAATTGATTGCAAACTAAATAGTAAGCCGCCAACACAAAGCGGCGCTAGGATAGCTACAATCACTAAACCTAAAAAAATTGGCAAAATAGACCAAAAACCGGCTGTGAATAAATTAACCAAATTAAAAATGACTAGCTTATCATCCAAAACATGATTAGACACTTTCATTGCTGTTTTGATAATAACGATCAAATTGCCAACTAAATTGGCACCGATCATCGAAAATAGTGTAATACCTACCAGTAATATGATTAACGAAGTTAGTTCACGCGATCGTGGAATCTGCCCCTTTTCTTTAGCTTTTTTGATTTTACTATCTGTGGGTTGTTCGCTTTTATCTAAATCACTGTCGTCAGCCATATTGAGCTTAAATAAAATTTAGGGGATAAGAATAGTGACAGTATGAACTCAACTCGAAAAAGTTATTGGCTAGAAAAGACCCTAAATTACGGGGTATTTATCGCGTTTACTAACATATAATATCTTTTATCACTAAACTTTGGCGCGTTTTGATGAAATAATTTCGGTCTGTTGATAACCGTGATTAGTATAAACAACCGGATTATTAATGCTTTTTAGATAATCAATTGATTGTTGTGTTAAGTTCATACGTTTTTGAATAATCATGCCATTTTCACGATTAATTAGCGCTAATTGTTGTGTGGTATTGACAATAAATTGCCATTTATCAGCAAGCTTTGCTTTTTCACTATAAGGTGATTGGATATTATGCTGTTTGCTAAATTTTATGCGCTTTTCGTCGAGTAATTTTAACTCAATGAGTAGTTGGTTTTTTTGGTTAATAACTGCATTGAGTTGATTGATAGCACTATTTTCAATCAATATTTGCTGTTCATTGTTAAGAACGTCGGATAATGTTTGCAACATAATGATGACGTTATCTAAAATGTTGTCTAATTCTAACATTTTTATTTCCCTTCAGTTTTGAATTAGCTTTTAATATCTTCAATAGTTTGTTGAATTAACGCATCTGCAATTTTACTTGGATTAATCACTAAACTACCGTTGCTAATTGCCTGCTTTATTGTCTTTATTTTTTCGATATCAATATCGTTCTCACTGCACTGCAATTGTGCCATAACATGTTGACTTAACCTTAAGTCAGTGCAAGTGGTTGAATCATTTTTTTCTGGTACAGATGCCTTTGGATTTTTTTGTTGTTCATTGATTACCTCACGGCTGAGTAGTCCCGATATTGTTGTCACCAATTTAGTTGCATCTATACTCATAAAATACCTTTAATTGAAGTTCAAATTTAAATGATTTGTTTAATGGTATTATCGGCAAAAATTTGAAAATCATTAATTTTATTTATTGATTAATTATTATACCTTGCTCACTGACAATACCTTCAACAATCGTGCCTGTATTGAGTTTAACGTGAATATAATCACCCGAGGCACCATTAGCCAACGTTTTACCTTTAGTTGCCACTAAATAACCATCTCCATTGATGATCACTTTAACCTGTTGTCCGGCTTTAACCTGCCAGTGTCTTTTAATCATTGAAGTTTTTATGGGTTCTTGTGGATCGATATGCCGTATTGCAATATGGTTAATAATTTGGCTTTTATCTAAAATGATTGTGGCCGGGAGTTTGTCTAATTGACCTGATTGCTCTGTTATGTGTTGTTCTGTAATTTTGGTGTCGGCATTTATTGCTTGATTGGCAACAATATAACTGCCAACCACATCGACATAGAGTTGGATATATTTGGTTTGATTTTTACATTTTGCACTCAGGGTAAGGTTGCCCCATAGTTTATTTTTACTTAGTAATTTTAATGTTGGTTTACGGCAGTTTAAATCAGGTTGAGCGGCTAGATAACGAATCGCAATATGATCGATTTTTTTATCTTGCAATTGTTCCAAAATAAAATGATGGATCTGATTATCAAGTACATCAGCAAACGATGTTTTCCAGCCTAATAGTATAAAAATGCAAAATATCAATCTAATAAAAAATGTCATAGTTACTTGTTTTTAAAATTATTTATGGTCGAATTTTACTGTATGCGTAAATGGTTTGAATGTTGAAATAAGGACAATTTTTGGTGTTATTTGTACGATGATTTTTTTTTGATTCACTTAAAATTCAAAACATCAATAAAGGTGAGATGATTTTTATGCTGAATAAATTAGATACATTTGTGAATTTTCATCAACAAGCATTAAATATACGTGAAACACGTCAACAGATTTTAGCTGCAAATATTGCTAACAGTGATACGCCGCATTATCAGGCTAGAGATATTGATTTTAATGCTGAATTAAACAAAGCACTGAATAATCAAAATAATATTAATGGCGTAAAACTGCAAGTGACTAACAAAAATCATATTGCAATTCAATCACCTATAACAACCAATACCAATCTTCTTTATCGTATTGCTTATCAAGCTTCGGCTGATGGGAATACTGTCGAAATGGATCAAGAGCGCACGGAATTTATCGACAACACGATTCATTATCAAAGCAATTTAACCTTTTTAGGTGAACAATTTAAGAATGTAATGTCAGTATTACAGCAAGGATAACAATAGATATGAGTTTCTCTATTTTTTCAATTTCAGCTTCAGCCTTAATGGCGCAAACGCAGCGGATGAATGTCAGTGCCAGTAACCTTGCTAATGCTGACAGTGTGACCAGTACTTCAGGTCAAGCTTATCGCGCTAAACAGGTGGTGTTTAGTGTTGATCATCAGGGCTATCAAAATCACATTGCTGGTGTAAAAGTTACCCAAGTTATTGATGATCCAACTCCGATGAATTTAGTTTACGAACCCCATCATCCACTGGCTGATGAGCAAGGTTATATTCAAAAACCTAATGTCGATATTGTCGGTGAAATGGTTAACACGATTTCGGCTTCGCGCAGTTATCAGGCAAATGTAGAAGTCATTAATACGGTAAAAAGTTTAATGTTAAAAACACTGACCTTAGGACAGTAGTAAGGAGTCATTTATGGGAGTGTCTAACGTACCGGTTTCGGAATCATCAACGATAAAAAGCCCACAATCCATGCAAAAAAGTGCAGCGGAAGCAAATTCAAGTAAAGAGTTGCAAGATAACTTTTTAACGCTGCTTATTGCTCAAATGAAGAATCAAGATCCAACTAATCCAATGGATAACAGCCAATTAACTTCGCAGCTGGCTCAAATTAATACCTTAGCTGGCATTGAAAGGTTAAACACAACATTAGGGGTAGTATCTGGTCAAATTGACGACAGTCTTTCTGTTAATGCCAGTAACCTGATTGGTAAAGGTGTGATGGTACCAGGTAATAAAATTTTGGTTGCTACCTCAGAACAAGATGAGAGCGGTGGTGAGCGCGAAACCATTACTACCCCATTTGGTTTTGAATTAGCCCGTGATGCGGATTCTGTTGTTATTACCATTAAAGATGAAAATGGAAATGTGGTACGTGAAGTTGATTTAGGTTCGATTTCCGCTGGGGTGAGCTCTTTTACTTGGGATGGTGAACTTAATGATGGAACAACAGCCCCGGATGGCAGTTATACCTTTACCGTTAAGGCGACAAGCGATGGGCAAAGTGTATCGTCAACGTCACTATCTTATTCTGTCGTTTATGGCGTTATAAATAGTCAAGTGAATAATAAAGTCTTACTTGATTTAGGCATACTTGGTTCAATTAGTATTGACGAAGTTCGTCAAATTCTTTAGGGAGATAAAGTTTATATGGGATTTTCTCAAGCAATTAGCGGTATGAATGCCGCATCAAAACAGTTAGATGTTATTGGTAATAATATTGCTAACTCTGCAACAGTAGGCTTTAAAAGTGCGAGTATTTCATTTGCCGATATTTATGCTGGCTCAAAAGTCGGTATGGGCGTGAAAGTGGCGGCTGTTATGCAAAATTTTAATGATGGCACCGCAACTTCAACCAATAATAGTTTAGATGTTGCTATCTCGGGGAATGGTTTTTTTCGTTTAGTGGATAGTAGTGGTCAAGTTTACTATACCCGTAATGGGCAATTTCAATTAGATGCTGAGCGCAATATTATTTCTGCTGATGGTTTGCAATTAACGGGTTATCTGGCATCAGGTACACCGCCCAAAGTACAACAAGGTAGTGCGCCTGGACCTCTTAAAATTTCGCAAGAAATGTTAAATGCATCAGCGACAACCAAGGCATCGTTACAAACCAATTTAAATTCAAACAGCAAAATACCTGAAAAACAACCTGTCAATGCGCTTGATGCTGATACGTTCAATTATTCCACAACTGTTACTACTTATGATTCATTGGGTAATCAACGTAATGTTCAGCTTTTTTATGTCAAAACTGCCGACAATCAATGGGATGTGCATTATATCGATGGTAGTGATCCGAGCAGTAATTTACAAAAAATTGGGCAGATGGAGTTTGATTCCTCGGGAAAACTCATTAGCAATCCTGAAATGACGATTAATATTAAAGGACTTAACGGATCGGCTGATAATACCTTTACTTTATCATTAGCCAATAGCTCGCAACAAAATATGGGTAAGGAAGTTGGCAGCATCAAAACACCTGTGGTCGATGGTTATGCACCGGGGGATTTAGTCGGTTACAGTATTAGTGATGATGGTTCGATTTATGGTATCTATTCTAATCAACAAACGATGTTACTGGGTCAAATTGCGATGGCTGATTTTGCCAATGTCAATGGATTGGAATCAGCCGGCAACAATAACTGGCGCTCAACCATTAATTCTGGTGCTGAAGTGCTCGGTATTGCAAATTCGGGGACTTTAGGTGCATTAACCAGTGGCGCAGTTGAGTCATCAAATGTCGATATGAGTCAAGAATTGGTCAATATGATTGTTGCTCAACGTAACTACCAATCTAATTCACAAACAATTAAGACTCAAGATCAGATCTTAAATACACTAGTGAATCTTCGTTGATATAAAGGTTATTTATGGATCGCGTTATTTATACTGCTATGTCAGCAGCGAGTCAGACACTTCATCAGCAGTCTATTACTGCCAATAATCTTGCTAATGTATCGACAGTAGGATTTCGAGCACAGCTAACAGCGATGAAAGCTGTTCCTATCATTGGCAATGATAGACCAACAAGGACTATGGTTACCGCGACAACACCAACCTTTGATTCGCAAATGGGTACATTTAATTATACCGGACGTGATTTAGATGTTGCATTGGCAAAAGATCATTGGTTGGCCGTGCAACTACCTGATGGTAGCGAAGCATACACGCGCAATGGCGCTATCGAGATTGATGAAAATGGCACGCTTAATGTGCAAGGTTATCCATTACTCGGTGATAATGATGTATTAACTGTGCCCCAAGGTTCACAAGTTACTATTAGTTCTGATGGAACCTTATCGGCTTTGGGGGCGGGTGACCAGCCAACGACAATTGCGCAAGTGGGTAAAATAAAAAAAGTACAGCTTGAACGTAATGAAATTGTACGGGGTGATAATGGCTTGTTCCAATTAACACAAGCAACACGCGATACCCGAGGCGCGGTTATGCAAGATAACCCTAATACTAAATTGATGTTAGGGGTTTTAGAGGGCAGTAATGTTAATCCGGTTGCTGCTATGGTTAATTTAATTAGTCACTCGCGTCAATTTGAAATGCAGATGAAAGAGATTATGACTGCTGACGAAAATGCACAAAAAGCCAATCAAATTTTATCATTAACTTAAATGGAATAGGAAAAACAACCATGATTAAATCATTATGGATAGCCAAAACAGGCTTAACTGCCCAGCAAATGAATATGGATATTATTTCTAATAATTTGGCTAACGTTAGTACCGGTGGATTCAAACGGCAACGGGCTGTTTTTGAAGATTTGCTTTATCAAACTATCCGCCAGCCAGGTGCACAATCTTCAGAGCAAACCACCTTACCTTCTGGATTACAAATTGGTACAGGAGTAAGACCGGTTGCAACTGAACGTATTCATAGTCAAGGTAATTTAGAATTAACTGACAATAGCAGTGATATTGCTATTAATGGGCAAGGTTTCTTTCAAGTTTTAATGCCCGATGGCACGCAAGCTTATACGCGCAGTGGTGCTTTTCAAGTCAATCAAAATGGGCAGCTAGTGACCGCAGCCGGTTATGAAATTCAGCCAACAATTAATATTCCATCAAACGCAATTAAAATGACCGTAGGTCGTGATGGCGTTGTCAATGTCACGTTAGCTAATCAATCAACACAAGTACAAGTCGGGCAGTTAACATTACATACTTTTATTAATGATACTGGGCTTGAAAGTGTTGGTGAAAACCTTTACCTCGAAACCGAAAGTTCTGGTGCACCAACTGAAAACACACCAGGGTTAAATGGCGCAGGTTTGTTATATCAAGGTTATATAGAAACATCGAATGTCAACGTTGCTGAAGAATTAGTTAACATGATTCAAGTACAACGAGCTTATGAAATTAATAGTAAAGCTATTTCGGCTTCGGACCAAATGCTACAACGATTAAATCAACTCTAAACAGTAATCATGCGATGAACATAATGCGATATCTTGGTATTTTAACCGTATTTCTTTTGTTGGGTTGTGCCCAATTACCTAAAAAACCTTTAGTTGAAGGCGAAACAAGCATTGAACCAATGCTGCCCGTAATAGGTAATTCAACCGGTTCGATTTATCAGTCTTCACAACCCACTAGTTTTGGTTATCAACCGATGTTTGAAGATCGTCGTCCTCGTAACATTGGTGATGTGTTAACTATAGTGTTACAAGAAAATGTAAGCGCCAGTAAAAGTTCATCAATCAATGCGGGGCGAAACGGTTCAACTGATTTAAGTGTCAAAGCTGTGCCGCAATTTCTTGATGGTCTAATTGGACGTGGCAAAGTTGATACTGATATTTCTGGTGCAAATGATTTTAAAGGGTCTGGCGGGGCGAATGCAAAAAACACCTTTAGCGGCACGATTACAGTGACGGTTCAAGATGTCATGGTCAATGGTAATTTAAAAGTCATTGGTGAAAAACAAATAGCTATAAATCAAGGCACCGAGTTTATTCGATTTTCAGGTGTGGTTAATCCAAGAACTATTAGTGGCAACAATACGGTTATTTCAACACAAGTTGCTGATGCGCGTATTGAGTATGTCGGTAATGGTTACATTGACGAGGCACAAACCATGGGTTGGTTGCAGCGTCTATTTTTTAATTTTTCTCCATTTTAATGAGTAGTGTTATGCTGAAAAATTTGCGTTTTATTCTCTGTTTTAGTTTGACAATGATCGCAGGTATGCCACTGAGTCATGCTGAGCGTATACGTGATTTAGTCTCTATTCAAGGTGTCAGAGAAAATGCTTTAGTGGGTTATGGTTTGGTTGTGGGGCTTGATGGTACTGGCGACCAAACATCGCAAACTCCATTTACTATTCAAAGTATCACTAACATGCTTTCTCAACTCGGTATTACGGTGCCATCGGGCAGCAACATGCAGCTTAAAAATGTGGCTGCGGTGATGGTAACAGCAAAATTGCCTTCTTACGCCCGAGTGGGACAGCAAATTGATGTGGTGGTGTCCTCACTGGGTAATGCTAAAAGCTTGCGAGGCGGAACATTGATTATGACGCCGTTAAAAGGGGCAGATAATCAAGTTTATGCCATTGCACAGGGCAATCTTTTTGTTGGCGGCATGGGCGCAAACAGTAAAAATAGCAGTGTGAGTATTAATCAAATGTCAGGCGCAACCATTCCAAATGGTGCGACAATTGAACGCGAATTGGCAACGCGATTAGATGAACAAAATACAATGTATTTGCATCTAAACCATTTTGATTTTACCCAAGCGTTGAAAATTGCTGATGCGATTAATAAGTTACAAAAAAATACAGCGGTCGCTTTAGATGGGACTACTGTTAGCCTATCTATGCCCAAAGACAGCCAAGCAAGGGTGAAATTTTTATCACAAATTCAAAATTTAGAAATTGGTGTGACGCCAATCTCAGCTAAAGTGGTGATAAATACGCGAACCGGTGTTGTGGTGATGAATCAAAAAGTAAAATTAGATAATTGTGCAGTCGCACATGGTAACTTATCTGTTGTGGTCAATAATAAACTAAAAGTCAGTCAACCCAACACGCCATTAGCAGGCGGTGCAACTGCTATTATCCCTGATGATCAAGTCAGTATAACGCAAGATGGTGGGGCACTACATAATCTCGCTTCAGGTACAGATTTGAAACATGTGATTAATTCGCTAAATGTATTAGGCGCCACCCCAACCGAATTGATGTCAATACTTGAAGCATTAAAAACCGCAGGCTGTTTGCATGCAGCATTAGAAACAATTTAAATTTGAAAATTGAAGATGAATAATAAAATTGGCCAGAGTTTTAACCGTTTTGCTTATGATTTATCGAGTTTGCATCATTTAAAACGAAATGTGACAACCGGTGCAAATGATAGTATCAAACAAGTTGCCGAACAATTTGAAACACTTTTTATTAATATGATGATGCAATCAATGCGTAAGGCTGTACCAGAAGGGGGATTATTTACTAGTGCAGCCACTCAGCTGTTTACCTCGATGTTTGATCAGCAAATAGCACAACAATCTGCAGGTAAAGGATTGGGATTAGCCAATATGCTCACTCAACAATTAACCAAGTCTTCACCTGATGCAGCCAAGATTAACATGCAGTCTAATAGCAATAATAAACATCCTAATTTAAAATTGGCTCAATCTTTATTTTCTGAAAATACTTCGCATCTTTCACCTCAAGCATTAGGGCAAATGCTGTATCATCAACATAAGGCAGACAATGCATCACAACTTAAGTCAAATGAGTTAGCTTTTGACACTACACGCCAAGATCTTGATGCTGATCATGTTACAACCTTCGTGCAACAGTGGCTTAAACCCGCTAAGCAAGCATCGGGGATTTCTGGTATTCCTTATGAAGTTATAATTGCACAAGCAGCATTAGAAACGGGCTGGGGGCAAAAGGAAATTAAAACAGCAGATAATCTCACCAGTCACAATTACTTTGGGATTAAAGCGACGCCTGCCTGGAAAGGTAGTTCAACGCGCTTAACCACTCAAGAATTTGTGAATAATCGGATGATAAAAATTCAGGATGAATTTAAAGTTTATAACAGTAAACAACATGCATTGACTGATTATCTCAATTTATTAACCAAAAGTCCTCGTTATCGTGCTGTGGTTAATGCGCCTGATGCTCGCTCAGCTGCCAAAGCATTACAAGCGGCAAATTATGCTACCGATCCAAACTATAGTGATAAACTAATTCAAATTATTGGTCGTATTGAGCAAATTGCAGCAACAATACCAT
>CAMLAI010000028.1 GCA_946477995.1 uncultured Gilliamella sp.
CATGAAGATGCAATCAGTGCATTTGAACATAAAATCCCTTCTTTTTTAGCATAAACTCTTAATGAAGATATCATCGCTTATTACTATTTAAGCGATGGTATATCACCTTTTTTTAAAATAAGTCAACCAATAACACTTCACTTAGATGACCAATATAATATATATTTCCGCAACTTATTTTTACATCAGAAAATTATGACTATAAATTGTTCATAAGGAATAAAAAGTAACAAAGAATACGACAATAAATCATCAAGATGAGTGAATTCAATTAAACAATCTAGCGATCATTTTCAATGGTTGATAGATTGTGCTTCATCACCAGTCAGTAAAGTTATCACCCATAAATGATGATTGAATAAAATTAACGGTATAACTAAAGTTGTTTGCGTTGATTTGACGGTGGAATAGATAACGCTTCTCGATATTTGGCGACGGTACGGCGTGCAATAATAATACCCTGATCTTCAAATATTGAGACTAACTTACTATCACTTAACGGTTTTTTTCGGTCTTCTGCTGAAATATATTTTTTGATTAAAGCTCGAATTGCAGTAGATGAGGCTTCACCACCTGATTCCGTATTAACATGGCTGGAGAAAAAGAACTTGAGTTCAAATATTCCCCACGAACATTGCAAATATTTTTGCGATGTTACTCTCGAAACAGTGGATTCATGCATATCAATTGCCGTGGCAACATCAGATAAAATCAGCGGTTTCATCTGCTCTGTTCCATGCTCAAAAAAAGCTTGTTGATGTTCAACAATAAATTGACTCACTTTGAATAAAGTTTCATTGCGACTTTCAATACTTTTTATAAACCAATTCGCTTCTTGCAAATTTGCACGAATATATTGACTATCGCTATCATTAGCCGATTTTGCCATTTTCGCATAGTGTTGATTAATGCGTAGGTTGGGTATGGTATCAGTATTCAACTCAACCTGCCATTTACCCGCCACTTTTTTAACTAGTACATCGGGAACAACATAATCAGGTTGCGTCGTATTCAGCAGGTCACCAGGATAAGGATGTAAATGCTTGATAAATTCAATCGATGCTTTAAGTTGTTCCTCACTCACATTGAGTAATTTTTTCAATGTTCGATAATCACGGCTTGCCAATAATTCCAAATGATTATCAATTATCTGTTTAACTAATTTTGGGGCATCTAAATATTGAATTTGAATTGACAGACACTCTTGTAGCGTTCTGGCTCCCACGCCAATTGGGTCAAAATGCCAAATCCGCTTTAAAACAGCCTCAATTTCATCAAGCTCTATTTCAGTATTACCTTGTGCTTCAAGCAGTTCTTGCGTTGTCGCCGTTAAATAACCACGATCATCAATGGCTTGAATGATTGAAATTGCAATGGCGCGATCAGTCTCGCTAAAAGGGGTAAGATCAAGTTGCCATTTCAGATAATCGTATAGCGTTTCATGAGTTTCACCCTGATAGATAGGTAATTCATCGTTACGATAATCCGAATAAGTACCAGACGGAGTCCCTGCTGAATAAATATCATCTAAGGATGCATCTAATGGTATATCCTCAGGTATTTCTGGGCTATCTAATGCTTCACGGGTATCTAAATCTTCAGTCTCTTCACTGTCGTCAACGTTAATTTCGTCATAGTGTTCAGCAATTTCTAATAATGGATTATTTTCCAGTGCGGTTTGAATTTCTTGTTGTAATTCCAAAGTTGACAACTGAAGTAATCGAATAGCAAGTTGTAATTGTGGCGTCATCGATAATTGTTGGGATACTTTCAGCTGAAAACTAGGTTTTATCATAGTCTAAATTCATTTCCTAAGTAAACGCGTTTGACATATTCGTTACTTAAGATACTACTTGGTGTTCCATCGGCAATCAAATGACCTTTATTGACGATATAAGCTCTTTCGCAGACATCTAAAGTTTCACGTACATTGTGATCAGTGATTAAAACACCAAGTCCACGATCACGTAGATGTTTTATTATATTTTTAATATCAATTACTGAAATCGGGTCAACGCCAGCAAAAGGTTCATCCAACAAAATAAATTTTGGATTAGCCGCTAAAGCTCTGGCAATTTCAACTCGTCGCCGTTCACCACCCGATAAAGATTGACCAATACTATCCCGAATATGCGTAATATGAAATTCTTCAAGCAGTTCTTCTGCTCTTTCTAATTTTTCATTTTTATCTATGTCTCGGCGAGTTTCTAAAATCGACATGATATTATCAATAACAGATAGTTTTCTGAAAATTGAGGCTTCTTGAGGTAAGTAACCTATTCCTTTTTGAGCACGTTCATGTAATGGTAAAATACTAATATCATCGTCATCCAGATAGATTTTACCCGCATCTAACGCCACTATACCAACGACCATATAAAATGTGGTTGTTTTACCTGCGCCATTAGGCCCTAGCAATCCGACTATTTCGCCCGAATTGACTGTTAAGCTCACATCTTCCACAACGCGCCGTTTTTTATAAACTTTGGCTAAATTTTCTGCCTTTAATATTGACATTTTATTTATTCATCTCTTTTACTTGATTAGGTAAGATAGTGCTCTTAACTCGTGCGTTATTATTTGAATGTGCAGTAATGTATTGTTTTTTGACATCATAAGTAATGAGTTCACTGCTAACATGATTATCTTGTTGATACATGTGGGCATTACCTTGCAATGTTACCTTATTGTCTTTAACGCTGTAGATTACTTGTGAAGCGTGACCTGTTACAATTTTATTTTTTTCAGGTAAGATTTGCTTAAACTTTACTGGTTTGCCATAAGCAGTGATTTTTTGTTTTGATGAATCTTGCATATCTGTAATAACAACTTTATCTGCAATAATAGTTAATTCATCTTGAACAATATTCACATTACCACTAAAAGTAATGGTATTTTTTTCAATATCAATTTGTTGATTATCGGCATCAATAGCAATCGGTTTATTGTTAATTGTTGTTTTTGGCGTTTGTTCTTGATTTTCATTTGAAATTTGAATATTGGATTGATCCGCAAAACAACAAAATGACACAGATAATAGTAAAAATAATGGAAGAATAACTTTTTTTTGCGAACTCATTTTTTATTTTGCCTCAGTATTATAATACGTTTTTATATTTTCAAGGATATTAGCCGTTTTGGCTTGTAAATCACCATCTAACCCAATGCCTGTTGAGTAAAATCCAATGCCTTTGAGTATTATAGGGTCTTTAGATGTGACATGTTGTGTATTTAAATCAACCACCGCTTTATCCGTTTTTACTTGTTGCAATTGAGCATCTGGCACAAGATTATCTAACTGAACATCCTGATAAAGATAAATCAATTTATCATCAGTCAAGGTTGCTTTTTTTGCTTTAATATGCCAAGTGGCAACATGATCGGCATCATAAAGGGTAAAATTAGGTAAATCAAATTCGGTATTATCCGTATCATCAAAATAACGGACATGTGCTGATTCAATTTTATAAATAATTTCTCCTGACAAATCATAAATTTTAGTTATCATTTCATCACTTTGATAAATAGGCGTATTAGATAAATCTGTAACAGGTTGAGTGACAACATCATTATCTTTCTGATAATTATAGTAAACGCCAATCACAATAATGAGAAGTAAAATACAGATTAAGTTTTTTTTATTCATAACAGAAGTCAATTACGCTCATAAAGTTATTCACAAGTTAGGAAAAAATATTATTTAATTAAGCCAGAAATTTAAGATATTTTACTGCATTTTTCATTAAATTAATATCTGACATTAAAAGAAGTTAAATTTTCTTGGAGTGGTAATTCACTCATATTAATTTGGGTAATGCGAGCAGATCGCGGTCCACCATGCTCTAACCACAGTATTAGCTGTGAAATCTGTTGATTATTACCTTGTGCAATTATTTCAACGGCACCATTTTCTAAATTCTTAACATAACCCACTAAGCCTATTTTTACTGCTTGTTGATAAGTAAAAAAACGAAAACCGACACCTTGCACCGAACCACTTACTATAATTTTAATTAGTCTTATCATGTCACAACCTTATACGACTATTTTCTTAGTCCATAATAATGAAGTTATATTGATATTTGAATCAATATATTCATATTTTATATATTTTACTTTTATTGATAAAAAGCTATGATGAATAAAAAAACAAAACCTAAATACTCAAATGATTAAATAAGGAATAACAATGAAACGACTCTTCAAATATAAAAAAAGTTTGTTTTTAATTATGTTGATTTTGTCATTAAGTAGCTACCTTTTTTGTCAACAAATTTATGCGTATTTTCTGGTTGATACAGATAAAGTAGGCGTTGTTGTCGATGAATTTAATGGTGTCAAAGTTTACTATAATGGTCATGTAGGTAATGTGAGTGGACGCAATACGTCTAAAGATGGATATAATCTCGGTTTGAAATACCAATGCGTCGAATTTATTAAGCGTTATTACTATGAGCGCTTTGATCATAAGATGCCAGATAGTTATGGTCATGCGAAAGATTTTTTTGATGATTCTATCGCCGACGGAAAAATCAATCCCAAACGTAATCTACTGCAATATCACAATGGTTCAGGGTCAAAACCTCAAGTTGAGGATATCATTGTCATGGGATGGAGCAGATATGGTCATGTCGCTATTATCAGTAAAGTCAGCGATAATGAGATAGAAATTGTCCAGCAAAACCCTGGTCCTAATGCTAGCTCTCGTGAAACGATTCCTTTAATTTATAAAGACGGTCTATGGAAGATTGATTCATTTCGGGTTTTAGGCTATCTGCGTAAAAATTAATGTTAAATTAATCATTATTAAGAGAATATAAATTTAAAAACTATTTATAATTTATATAAATAGTTAATTACGATCCCAGTTTTTTCCATCAATAAACTAGGATCGTTATTGTTTCTTGTAAAAAAGCAGTTCAATAATTTACTTATAACTCTTTACTTTTGATATCTCCAATAATCAATCCATTATTGATTAGTTCAGGAACATCAACATAAATATTAATACCATAAATTTTACCGTGCCAATCATTATTAACTTTTTTTGCTTTTATATAAAGCTCTTTATCCCCAATTAGTTGACCTTGATTATAAACTTTATCAACATCAATTTTCTGTACAGTGTTAGATCTAACTAGATTGTGATTTTCAAATTCGTTACCTGATATTGATAATCCTAATCCAGCAATAATTACACCGTTCCAATCATTGAACAGTTTAGTTGGTGTTAAATCTATCGTATGTTCAGAAATAAGTTTTCCTTGATTATAAACATCCTTAGATTTTATAGACATTGTTTTGTATACATCAACAATATTATTATTTTCAAACTTTTCTCCTGAAATATTGATATCATATCCTTGCATTTGACCTTTCCAATCATTTATTAAATAATCTGAATTGGTATTTAAGGTTTGTTCAGAAGCTAATGTTCCTTGATTATAAACTTTTGTTGAATCTATACTTAATAACTTTTCTGCAGTAACTTGGTTATGGTTTTCAAAATTTTTTCCAGTAATCGTGATATTGCTACCTTTAACGAATCCATTCCAATCATTTTTGAAATAGCCTTGACTTATCAACGCTGATTTAAAAGATGATAATTCGCCTTGGTTATATAAATCAGTAGCGTTAATTGTTAAGTTATTATACCCTTCAATTAAATTATGATTTTCAAGTTTTTCACTTGATAGTGATATATTGTAAGAAGTAATCCTACCATTCCAGTCATTTTTGAAAATTTTGCCGTAAATGGACAGATCCCCTTTTGAATTCAGTTCTCCTTGATTGTAAAGATATTCTTTTTCAGAAATAGATAAATTTTCACCTCCATATATTACATTGTAGTTTTCTAAATTTGAACCAGTTAAAGATATTGAATTAGCTGTTAACTCACCTTTCCCTGCATTTATAAAGTAAAAAGCGTTTATATTAATGCGATCGGATAAAAGTTTTCCATAGTTATTCAAATGAATTACCGAACTATCTAAATCAACTGAAGACTTAACTAAACCATAATTTTTAAATGACGACCCCTTTATATTAATATATTTACCAATTTCAATATTTCCAGTGCTGTTATTTATAAAGTCATCACTATTTACATAAAGATGATATGATTTTATCGTGCCTTGATTTTCAAAAATACTAGAATTTAGTTGGATGTTTTGGTTCTGTGATTGAATCAAACTTTGTTTGTCGTTAAAAATAGTGTAACCAGATAGGGCAATATTATTTTCCGCCAATATTTTGTTTGCATTATACGTGTTGTTAGCTTTCATAGTTATATCATTACTTGCTTCAATAACACCATAATTTTTAACATATTGAGCTTTAAGTTGAACATTTTTTGATTTGATATCATTTGTATTTAATATATAACCGCTATCAGCAGTAAATTGTTCTCCAGCGGAAATCTTACCGAAATTTTCTACATATTGACTTTGTATATTAAGATTTTTTCCACTTTCTATAGTCGTATTGTTTCTTATTTCAGAACTATTAAAATTGATTGAGTCCTTTGCCGTCATATAATTGTTATTAATAATGATACCATTGGCATTGATGTTAAGGTCTCCAGCACTTACGCCCAACGTTCCTGAATTACGCACACCGACACCTTGTTCATTTGCACTCAATGTAATTTTACCTGCGTACATGCCACCTAAAGCAGATACATCAATACCATAATTAAATCTATCTTGATAGATTTCATCTTTTTTATTCTCAGTAAAGCTTAAATCTGTACCGACATTATTTTGACCTGCTATCACATTAATTTCTTTATTAGCCCATAATTCAGCATTAATTTTCACACTTCGAGCAATGATATCCGTATAATCTTGCCCGGTATTTTTTAAGCCTTGACCCGTAACATAAATATGTCCACGTTCAACTTGATACCCAGTCAATTTTCCGTTTTCTACTAGCGGTTTACCGGTTGTTAAAGTTGCTCGGTCAGCATTGATAAAACCACATCCATTACAGGTTATACCCGCTGGATTGGCAATGATCACTTGTGCTTTTGGACCGGCCACTTCAATGTATCCATTCAACTGACTAATATTAGGTGAATTGACTTCATTCAAAATGACTTTAGCGCTTTGTGTGAGTGATATATTACCGTTAACAAACTCCACTAATTGCGTTGCATATCGATCTGTTCCATTATTTAATATCACTCCTTTTTTGGATACATCAAATTGAGTATATTTATTATGTGAAACCCCACTACTCGATGGATTAGTAATATTAATTATTTTGATGCCGTCAGAATGTTGATAAATATCGGGGCGTTGACTACGATCGGCTGTTTTGTCTGCGACAATATTGGTAGCATAACAGCTATCAATCAGACTAACCATTCCCAATGCGATATACGATATAAATATTAAAGGTTTTATTTTGAAGGGTTTTGCTGGGTAAATTGAGCCGTGTTTTTGATGAATTATTCCAACTTTATTTTTATTACTTGCCACCATTTGATGCGATTTAACCAGTTCGGATACAACAATAAATACATTTCGAGCTTTATTAAAAATAATTCGATATAAATTTCTATTCATATTATTTCCACCTTTCATCAATTGTTAATGCATTAAGTTATATACTGCTAATTTTTAGATAAATAAAAGTTCAGTGAACATTGAAAAAATTTGACATAGTAATTAAAACTTAAGAATTTTTATCGTTTATTAATATTATCAATAAGATCTATTAATTTTTTTAGTCTAATGTTACATCAAGAACATTTAAATTAGATAAGGAGGATCAGCGAAACAATTTAAGTTAATTACAACTCATTGAGGGAATTATGATAAATTCCCTGTGATATCGATTTTTTTATTGAATAATAACAATAGGATACCTCATCAAACCTTAGTATAAAGATAAGATTTTATTGATTTTTCTGATTGTTATAATCGCGATGCATTATATGGAAAATAATCATATCCGTAATATTAGATATGATAGTTTCCGTTTTTATTGTATTTTGTTTGTCATTGGAAAAAGTATTATTATCTAAAGTGAAAAATATCTCTGAAGCCGAATTTTCGATTTTATATCGCTGATTATGTTGAGTGTTATCTAATTTATCAACATTAATTGTACCTAAATTGTTGATATTATTTCCACCTGCTACATTGATATTATTAGTTTTGATAATTCCTAACCAATCATTCTTAAATTGCTTAGTTTCTGTATATATCTCATTTTTGGCAAATATCTCGCCATTATTATAAATTTGTCCAGCTTTAATAACGAGTTTATCCTTTGCGTTTACGATTTTTCGATTGTCAAAATTTTCACTGTTTATTTCAATTTTATTAGCGCTGATTTCCGCTTGCCAATCGTTTTTAAAATTAGTGCTTTTAGTCGTTAATCGCTCAACAGCTATTAATTTCGCTTGATTATAAATATCAGCTGTATCAAGTTTTAAATTTTTATTGGCAGTAACTTTATTGTAGTTATCAAACCTACTATCTTCAAATGAAACCAAATCATTAACAGTAATACCATTTAGACTTATTTCATCGGCATTCACCTCTCCTAACCAATCATTTTTAAAATAATTACTGGATATTGCTATTTTATCCTGAGCCAATAATTTTCCTTGATTATATAATATTTCAGTAGAATTGATTTCAAGTTGTTCTTTAGCAATAATTTGATTGTAATTATAGATTTTTGATGAAGATAATTTAACTTTATTCGATTTTATGATGCCTTCCCTACCATTTTCCAATTTGCTAGCGTTTAAAGATAGCGACTCCTTTGCTAACAATTGACCAAAGTTGGATACTTCTTCAAGTTGTAAATTCATGTTATCTGCATCAATAACACCAAAGTTAGTTAAATCTGTCCCTAAGTCATCATTTTTGATCTGTATGTTTGAACTTTTTAAAATACCTTGCCAATCATTTTTTAAGTTTTTGATATTTAATTCCATCTTATCTTTAAATGCGATATTACCATTATTGTACATTCCGTTAGTTAATCTTATATTAGCCCAATTACCGGTAATCCAACCATGGTTATCAAATTGCATACCGTTTACATTGATTCGATCCTCTGCAATGATTTTACCTTGCGATGTATTGGTTATTTTCGATTCAGATGTGTTTCCTAAGTTTACCGTTGGTGATTTTACTTCACCTTCATTAACGATATTATTTCCTTCTAATGAAACATTTTCTCCAGCTTGAATTGAGCCTTTATCCTTATTGGTGATATTATCACTATGTACGATTAAATCTTTTTCTGAGGTTAATTTGTTCTCATTTGTCACGTCATCTGCAACTATGTTTAATTTATCCTTAGCTTCAACTTCACCGTAATTTTCAACGTTTTTACCCTCTAAATCTACATCTGCTGATTCAATTTTCCCTTCCCAATCATTTTTTATATTATCACCCGATACACTAATTTTATCAGTGGTTGATACATTTCCCGCATTTTCAGTATAATTAGCAGAAATTTTTATCATTTGTGCTCTTAATCTTCCAACATTTTTGGTACGTTTGGCTGTTATTGTAATAGCTACAGCATTTATATTACCTGTCCATGTACTAATAAATTCTTGACTAAATGAAGTAATATTTTTTCCTGCTGACAATTTACCCTCATTCGCAACCAATTTAGATGCTTTTAGATTGATATCTTCTTTCGCTTCAACGGTTCCATAATTTTTTACTTCTGTTTTTGCCATTAAACTGACATTTTTTTGAGCGGCAATTGTGCCATGATTTTCTATTTGTTGACTGTTTAATAAGATGTCTTTTGTTGCTTTAAGATTACCACCGACATTATTTAAAATTTTACCATCCACCGATAAATTTAACGTCCCCGCATTAGCCATAAGTATTCCATTATTACGTACACCTACCCCTGTTTCGGTACCTATCATCTTAATTTTTCCAGCATACATTCCACCTAACGCTGAAACATCCAGCGCAAATTCTGGTTGTGCAGTATTGGTGTCTGATACGATTTTTTCAATCTTAGTCAGATCTGCTTTCACTTTGCCTTGACCGGTCACAATAGTGATTTCTTTATTTGCCCATAACTTGGCATTGACATTCACACTACGTGCGATTAAATCGGTGTAATCTTGCCCTGAATTTTTTAATCCATCCCCTGTAATGGCTATTTGCCCTTTTTCAACATGATAACCAATCAATTGTCCATCTTTCATTAATGGTTTACCGGTCGTCAAGGTTGCCCTATCTGCATTAATAAAACCACAACCATTACAGGTTATACCGGCCGGATTGGCGATGATCACTTGGGCTTTTTGACCGGCCACCTCGATATAACCATTTAATTGGCTGATATTTTGCGAATTCACTTCGTTTAGTATGACTTTGGCGCTATTTTGCAGTGATGCATTACCATTAATATCACCGGCTAATTGTGTTTTACTACCGTCACGAGAGTTATTTAAAATGACGCCATTTTTTGAAACATCAAATTGCGTATATTTATTATGTGAAACGCCCCCTTTTGTTGGCGTTGCGATATCAATTTGTGTTACGCCGTTTGGTAAGCCTTGAATAGCTGGACGTTGCGCTTGATTGGCATT
The DNA here is from genome assembly GCA_946477995.1 of uncultured Gilliamella sp. Classification (GTDB taxonomy): domain Bacteria; phylum Pseudomonadota; class Gammaproteobacteria; order Enterobacterales; family Orbaceae; genus Gilliamella. Next base: position 10,586 of record CAMLAI010000028.1, read on the forward strand.
TTGATCGACAACGATATTATTTGCGTAACTAGATTCAACAATGCCAACCATACCTAAAGCGATATAGGATAAAAATACTAAGGGTTTTAACATAAAGGATTGATTTTTATGTTTAGAAATCACTTCAATTTTTTTTGTAGTCTGATTATGACTTGTCATGACTTGATGGGAACTAACCATTTCGGATACCACAACATACAATCCACGAGTCTTATTAAAAACAATACGAAAAAAATTCTTGTTCATAGTATTTCTCACCTTTCATCTATTTTCTAACATGCTAAGACAAATCATATTTATCTATTAAACAATGGGTCATGCTCAATAAATCCATATTTTTTTATAATTAACCAAACAAATAATTATTGAAATTGATACAACTAAAAATGACAACGATAAGATTTATATATTTGGAACCATTACCACAATTTGATTGCCCCTAAAATAAACAGGCAAATAGCAACGGAAAATTTTATATGATTTAGATAACTTAATTTTTTTATAATAAACTTTAACTTCATATTTAGTCAAAGATTTTATTTATTTTTTTGTCAATTTTCGAGTTTAACTAAGTTAGACTTTAATTCTTTTGAAGTTTATGCCACACAATAAAATCTTAATATTTGGTTTGATAGTCCACGTATTAAGGAGTTCATGTCAAATCAGATGCATTATTAATCCGATTAACAAATCATTGATGTTTTTTGAACAGTTAAATGATCAATGTTGTTAATAAATCTTTAGCACAAAATTATCGATAAAAAAAACAAAATGTTATTGCAAAATAATCTGTCAACAAAGGGAAGGAAATTGAAAGAAAGGATTATCAAAGGAACGAAATGTGGCATTATTGGCTTATCAGTCATTTAAACACAACTGATAAACCAATATGATATTTTACCGAGATAAAATTTTATTTATCATGATTAAAACTTTTAAATGTTGGATAAATACTAATCACTGATTTCTTGTAATTCTTTTGCATTTATCTGTCCAAAATTTTCTATCCCATTTTCAACTTTTAATACAAGAAGATTAGTATCGATAACGCCAAACCAATCATTTTTGAAATGTTTACTGACACCGTCTATTTTATTTTGGGCAAATAACTCTCCATTATTGTAAAACTCTGTTACGTTAATCTTCAATGTATCATTAGCACGGATTGATTTTCGATTATCAAATCGTCCTTCAATTATTCCTTCTTCATTTTTTTGTCCTGCTATTTTAATCGTGTTGGCACTGATTTCACCTTGCCAATCATTTTTAAAGTTGTTACTGACTATATCTAATTCTTTTGATGAATGAATTTTTCCTTGGTTATAGCCATCTGTAACTTTAATCGTTAACTTTTTAGCAGCAGTGATTTCATTGTAATTTCTAAAATTTTCAAACTGAGTAAATATTTCATTAGCCTTTATTAGGCTTTGCCAATTATTTACAAAATTACTGCCTGATAAATAAAAATAAGTCGCTAAAATTTTCCCATAATTATATAAATTATTAGTAATCACATTCATCGAACCAACCTCTATTAGACCATAGTTGGTAATATCATTATCAAAATTAACAGAACTAGGCTCAATCATAGCGTAATTGGAAGATAGTTTACCGTTCCAATCATTTTTAAATTCATGATAGTTAAAATGTAAATTTGATTTTATCGCAATTTGACCTTGATTATACACTTTTCCCATCGATTCAATATCTCCAGCATCACCACTTACCAATCCCCAATTATCAAAATGTTTCATCGTTATGGAAACAGCTTTATCGGCTTCTATTTTTCCACGCCAAGTATTAACCACGGTTCCAACATGTCCGGCACTTAAAACTACAAATGAACTTTTAATATTACCTTCATTAACTATATTTGTTCCAGATAATGAAACAACTTCTCCAGCTTGAATTAAACCTGTATCTTTATTGATAATATTTTTTTCACTAACGACCGATATTTCCTTTCCAGATGTTAGTTTATTTACGTTCATAACATCAGCAACAATGCTTAATTTAGCCTTGGCATTTACTTCGCTATAATTCTCAAAATCTTTCCCTTCTAAGGTAATATTTTTCGACTGAATTACACCAAACCAATCATTTTTGATTTTATCACTCGATACAGTAACGCTTTCTCCTGCTGATAAATCACCCGCATTTTCGGCATATGATGCTTTAATTTCCACCTTTTCAACCGCATTCATTTTGCCCACATTTTTAGTGTGCCCTGATTTTAATACAATTGTGTTGGCGCTCACATTCCCTGTCCATGTACTAAGAAAGCCCTCACTTTCTGCGCTAAGATTATTGCCTGCAGACAATCTATTTTCGTTGGCAATCAATGTATTAGTTTTGATTTTGATATCTTCTTTCGCTTCAATAATCCCATAATTTTTTATCTCTGTTCTACCCAACACGTCGACATTTTTTTGACTGGCAATTGTGCCATGATTTTCTAATTGTTGACTGTCTAGCAAGATATCTTGTGTTGCCTTAATATTACCCCCCACATTATTTAAAATTTTACCACTAACCAATAGATTCAACATTCCCGCACTTGCCATGAGTGTCCCATTATTACGAACACCTACCCCTGCGTCAGTACCCACCATCTGAATTTTTCCGGCATACATTCCGCCTAACGCTGATACATCTAGAGCAAACTCAGGTTTTACAGTATTCGTGTCTGATACCACATTTTTAATTGTTGCCAGATCTGCACTCACTTTGTTTTGACCTGTCAGAATAGTGATTTCTTTATTCGCCCACAATTCCGCATTAACCTTTACACTACGTGCAATTAAATCGGTATAATCTTGCCCTGAATTTTTTAATCCATCCCCTGTTATGGCTATTTGACCCTGTTCCACGTGATAACCCGCCAATTTTCCATTTTCCATTAGCGGTTTACCGGTGGTTAAAGTTGCCCTGTCTGCATTAATAAAACCACAACCGTTACAGGTTATGCCTGCCGGATTGGCGATAACTACTTGGGCTTTTTGACCGGCTACCTCGATATAACCATTTAATTGACTGATATTTTGCGAATTTACTTCGTTCAATATTACCTTGGCGCTATTTTGTAGTGATGCATTACCATTGATATTACCGGCTAATTGCGTTTTACTACCGTTTGAAGAGTTATTTAAAATGACACCATTTTTTGATACGTCAAATTGGGTATATTTATTATGGGATACGCCATCATTGTTTGGTGCTGTGATATCAATTTGCGTTACACCGTTTGGTAAACCTTGAATCGTTGGGCGTTGCGCTTGATTGGCACTTTGATCGACAACGATATTATTTGCGTAACTGACGCCAGTCATACTGACCAGTCCTAACGCAACATAGGATAAAAAAACTAACGGCTTTAATAAATAAGATCGGGGATTATCGATCGAGTTATTGTTGACGTGAATACGCTTGCCTTGCTGACCCTTACTAACCACAACGTGATGTGATTGTGCAATATCAGACACAACAACAAATAATCCACGAATCCGATTAAAAACAATACGATAAAAACTTTTATTCATAATATTTTACCTTTCATCTTTTTGTTAATAGCCGTAATAAATCATATTAATATTAAATTATGGACAGCAAATTTTCTAAAATGACTTCAGAATCAGATAAGACTATTAAAAAATTTAATACGAATTCAACTAAAACGGCTGCGTTATGATTAATGCTTTAAAAAGCACGCAAATGACTTACAGAACACTTAATGACTTTTATTAAGCTAACGGTGCAAACAAAATTTTTATATTGTTTAGATAACTTAATGTTTATATATTAAACTTTAAATTTTCATTTAGTCAAAGAATTTTACCTAATGAATTGTAAGCAAAATTTTATTTTCAAATTTCAAAATGGTTAAAAACGAAGACTTGCATTGATATCTTTTTTTGATAATGATTAAAGGTGAGAGATAACTGTAGATAACATTTAACATAATAGAATCTTAACAACCTGATTTAGCAAACGAGAAATAACGTTTGGTAAACCAGGTGAGTAATTATATCAATTAAAGCTTACTGTCATGCATTTTATTGATTAACGAAAATACCATTGATCACGCCAATGTTGTTAATATAGGC
>CAMLAI010000029.1 GCA_946477995.1 uncultured Gilliamella sp.
CTTTAGTGAACATACAAGGAATATCCTCATTTAGTCAATTAAAACAAGTTTGGTATGAATTAAATGGTTCGCTAACCATTATTAAGAAAGGTGAAAAAGATATTGCTGAACTGATCATCGAAAATGGCTGTATTAGTCAAGATAATCTTGAACAACTCAAAAAAGATGAAGATTGGCTCATGCAGGAAATCCATAAACAAGGATATGAAAAAGTCGAAGACATTTTTTGTGCAGAATGGTTTGATAATAAACTCATCATCTACCCATATGATAAAACTGAAAATAAGTCAGCTTAAAACCCACTTAAAAAAATAATCACCTAATTAAATTAACTTTAGCTAATTAAACTTGTTAGTTAAAGTTATTTAATTGCACATTGGGATCCATAATATCTTCTATCGTATACTTTTCGAGCTCTTTCAAAAATGCTTCTTTAGCATCCGACAGATAGTATTTTAAACGACAAGCAGGACTGATATGACAAAATGATAAACTGCAATTAAGAAGATTTAGCGGTTCTATTTGTCTAACCACAGTACCAATATTAATCAGTTTTTTTTCTATTTTTAATTTAATGCCACCATTTTTTCCTTGCTTGGTCTCGACATAACCTAATTTACTTAAATTATAAACGACTTTAACCAAATGATTTTTAGAAATTTTAAAATAATGACTAATATCTGCGATACTGACTAGCTGATCACCATCTACCGTGGATAAATAAAGAAGCACACGTATACTGTAATCGGTAAAACTTGATAATTGCACTGATTTTTCCTATCTACTTAAAAAACTTATCATCTCACATTATAGGCAATATCAATGATTAAATTAACCCTCTTTTTATGACTAATTAAATTTTTATTACCAAGTTAAAAAACTAAATTATCATGGTGTTATCCTCATCAACAACATGAGGATAACAATCAGTTTAAGTTTTGTTATGCTGCACAATAATTTAGTATTTGATTTAGATCTTTACTGGCTTGAGAAGTCATACGAAGATCAAATTTATCTTGTAAAATATTCAATATATTGTCGGTTAAAAATTCAGGCATTGAAGGCCCTGCATAAATTCCTTTGATACCTAGCGACAATAATGTCAATAATATAACTATAGCTTTCTGTTCAAACCATGATAAAACCAAAGTCAATGGTAATTCATTCACGCCACATCCAAAAGCTTCAACCAACGCCAATGCTAATTGCACTGCGGAATAAGCATCATTACATTGCCCAATATCAATTAATCGAGGGATGCCGTTGATATTGCCGAAATTTTGCATATTAAACCGATATTTACCACAACCTAAAGTTAAAATAACACTATCTTTAGGGACTTGATTTGCCATTTCGGTATAATAATGCCGTTCACTTTTACTGCCGTCACATCCACCAATTAAAAAGAAATGCTTAATATTACCTGCTTTAACTTGTTCGACAACCGTTGGTGCTACATTTAATAAAGTATTACGGGCAAAGCCGACAGTAATAAAATGCTCTAATTCCGTGTAATCAAATCCGGGTTGGTTCAATGCACACTCAATAACGGGACTAAAATCATCTGTTTCAATATGAGTGACACCTGGCCAGCCAACCATACTTCGGGTAAAGATGCGCTCTGCATAGCCTTTAGTAAAAGGATTAATAATACAGTTAGACGTCATGACGATAGCACCAGGAAAATTAGCAAATTCAGTCTGTTGATTTTGCCAAGCTGTACCGTAGTTTCCAACTAAATGTGAATATTTTTTTAATTCAGGATAAGCATGAGCTGGTAACATTTCGCCGTGTGTATACACATTAATGCCTTTATCTTGAGTCTGTTCTAATATCAAACGCAAATCATGAAAATCGTGACCAGAGACAAGAATACATTTACCTGTAACAGGTCTAGTATTGACTTTAGTTGGGATAGGATCGCCAAAAGTATTGGTAGCGCCGGCATCAAGCATTCCCATTACTTTATAATTCAATCGTCCTATTTGCATGGATAATTGAAATAATTTATTAATGTCAGAAGGATTATCGCCAAGAAAACTCATCATTTCATGATATTCGGTGTAAATATCTTGATTAAATTGCCCCAAAACAGCAGCGTGTTCCATATAAGCAGCTGCCCCTTTCAATCCATATAGTGCTAATAAGCGCAGTCCAATGACATCCTTTCCGACTTTATCTTGATCGTGCTTTAACATCACTAAAGAAGAAAAATCCAATAATTCTTGCTTAGTTTTAGGAAAATTTAATTGGGCTACATAGGTTAACGCAGGTAAATGTTCATTAAATTGTAGTACAGCAACTTTGGCTAGCTGTTCTAATTTTTGAGAATAGATATCGGCTTCTGCAAGATACGCCAACATTCTGTCTGCATCAAAATTCACATTAGTTAACGTTGAGAAAAATGTTTGTGCACACCATCTATCGATCTGTCTGTCCACAATGTCATGTCTACGACAAATGGCCGCCCAAAATGAAACCTTTTGCAAACTGGCGACTAAAACATCTTGAAGATCAGAAACTTCTGCTGTTTTACCACACATTCCTTTAGAATAACTACACCCTTTTTCATTTGATTTTATTATTGTTTGCTCACACTGAATACAAAACATCATTACTCCTGTTTTCTTTCCTCTTACTAAAACAGGTATATAAAATACATGTTTAAAATAAAAAAGAAAAGTGAATTTACCAATTTAATTTTTTTAATAAACATGAAAAATTTGAACTTATATTGAAACTAAGAGTCAGAATTCATATTGTTATGCTACTTAAAAGATAGACAGTTTGATAATTACAATTAAGGAATACTAGAAACCCTTCGCTCATCCTAAGCCTAGTTAGGATGTTGTCTGATGAATTCGATAAAAATCGGTTTTCAAGCCAGATCGAAAATTTGCTTTTCCATTCATTTCTTAAATAAAAAATTAAAATTATTTACTTATTTTAACTTAATTCAATAGGTTACATGTAAGAAATATCAAATATTAATCGCCAAAATAAATTTGATTAAGTGATTAAAATCAGAAATAATGCTAAACCGATTATTTTAATCATGCATAATTATTGATTAAATATTAATTGATATTCATGTCATTATAAAAAAGGTGAACTACAATATACTTAGACGGGTAAGCAGTTTGTTATAAATACAAACCATAAAAGATGACATCAAATGTTAATGGAGTAAATATCCTTGGTTGTTCCTCAAGTTAACCGAACCCAGTCAAATGACAAGTAATTGTTGTTATTTAAGCATCAATTTAATGCCATTAAAATCAAAAAAATAATCTCAAAAATAAAATCTTAACCTAGTATGCGTTAATCTATTAAGGAATAGAGGTTAAAATCTAAAATTAATAAAGTTTTAACAGGAAAGAAATATGTTTACTGATTCAAACACTAAACAAATAAGTTTTTGTTTTCATACTCAGAAAAAAAAATTTATAAAATGGAAAAAATTAGCCAAAAAAGCCAATATGACGTTATCAGACTGGATTGTTAAAAAACTTAATTCAGACATCGATATTGTGTTACGGGACATTGTTCTTCCTAATGATATCGAAAAAGATGACAGATGGCTGATAAAATTAACTATACCCTCAGTGATAAAAGGTTATTGGGTCTATTGTTCAAGAGAAAGGAAAATGAAATTAGTTAAATGGATCACCAATAAATTAGATTCCTAATAAGGAATTAATTAAGACCAACGTTTATAGAATAACTCTATAACGCAACGATAAGGTTATAGAGAAACAGACTAAAATAAAACAGAAATATGATAAACATTGAGCGGTTAATCAATTTTTTTTAAATTTCTATTGACGTAGAAATTAAGATGGGTAAAATGCACTGCATTCGAAACGCATTTATTTTTAACGAATCGTTTTGAGCCCGGGTGGTGAAATCGGTAGACACAAGGGATTTAAAATCCCTCGGCCTTTTTGGCCGTGCGAGTTCAAGTCTCGCCCCGGGCACCACATCTATCTCTCTTTATCCTTCTTTCATCGACTTATTTTATCACTGTCTTAACGACACCTTTGTAAGCATATTATTACTAACTTATATCAACATTTTACTAAAAAACTTTATCAATCATTTAATTAAAGATGTTTTAGTTGTTTAATAAAATTCAATTTTTTAGATAAGCCAGATCCACTGCTTGAACAAAAATAATGTAATCATCCATACTGTTTTAATGGATCAATAGCTAACGGCTGAGTATGCTCAAAAAATAGCGCTATAATTAAACTTTTTAGTGACAAGATTAGTTTGGTAAGGAAATGTTATTGGAGTAACTTTTATCTATGATATTAACAACTCTAAAATGAATTATTGCTTAGAACGCAGACCCAAAATTTTTGGGTCTGAAGATTAAACACTAAATGACGAACCACAACCACAAGTCGTTGTTGCATTAGGATTATCAACCACAAAACGTGAGCCTTGTAATCCTTCTACATAATCAATGGTACCGCCAACTAAGTATTGTAAACTCATAGGATCGATAACCAACGATACCCCATTTTTCTCTATGGCTAAATCATCTTCGTTTACTTTCTCGTCAAAAGTAAACCCATACTGAAATCCACTACATCCTCCACCTGTAATATAAACCCTTAATTTAAGATTTGGGTTTTCTTCTTCGGTGACTAACGCTTTTACTTTATTCGCTGCAGCATCAGTAAAGTTAATTGGTAAAGCATTGCCCATTTTATTCTCCTACTATCTTGATCTGCTTATTATATACTGTGTAAAAAAGAAATTACAAAATGAAAAACTCTATTATTTAAATTTTTGTTTAGTTGCTTGAAATAATTTTGAAACTATGAATAAATACCACCATATTTCTTCAATGAGAATACAACATATGTTTACAAAATCATTAAAATCCGAAATATTCTTTCATCAAGCTTTATCCGTTTTACCTGGTGGTGTAAATTCACCAGTACGGGCTTTTAATGGCGTGGGTGGAATACCCTTATTTATTGAGCGTGCCAATGGTGCTTATATTTATGATGTTGATGAAAAAGCCTATATCGATTATGTAGGCTCATGGGGTCCAATGATTCTTGGACACAATGATCCAGACGTAGCTGACGCAGTCATTCACGCTGTGCGTAATGGACTCAGTTTTGGTGCTCCGACTGAAATTGAAACCAAAGTCGCCAATTTAGTCACTGAACTTATGCCATCGATAGAGATGCTACGCATGGTCAACTCAGGTACTGAAGCAACCATGAGTGCAATACGCGTGGCACGGGGTTTTACCGGGCGTGATAAAATCATTAAATTTGAAGGATGCTATCATGGTCATGCTGATTATCTATTGGTAAAAGCAGGATCAGGAGCCCTTACTTTTGGACATCCGACGTCACCCGGCGTACCTAATGATTTTGTTAAGCATACTTTAGTATGTGATTATAACAACCTTGAATCAGTTAAAAAACAGTTTGAACAATATCCAAATGAAATTGCCGCGATTATTATTGAGCCCGTTGCCGGCAACATGAATTGTATCCCTGCTAAAAAATCGTTTTTACAAGGATTAAGAGCGCTTTGTGATGAATATGGGGCATTGTTAATTATTGATGAAGTGATGACAGGTTTTAGGGTAGCACTAGGTGGAGCGCAAGATTATTATGACATTGTCCCCGATTTGACTTGTTTAGGTAAAATCATTGGAGGGGGAATGCCTGTGGGCGCATTTGGTGGTCGTGCAGATATCATGCAACAATTAGCGCCAACCGGACCAATTTATCAAGCTGGTACGCTTTCGGGTAATCCTGTTGCCATGGCAGCCGGATATGCAACCTTAACCAAATTGATGGACGTAGGTATTTATCAAGAATTAGAGGAGAAAACTAAAACGCTAACAAACGGACTTTTATCCGCTGCCAGACAGCATAAAGTTCCTTTTGCGGTTAATCAAGCGGGTGCGATGTTTGGATTTTTCTTTACAAATGCTTCCGAAGTAAGCAGTTATCAAGATGTAATGAATTGTGATATTGAATTATTCAAAAAATTCTATCATCATATGCTCACTGAAGGTGTTTACTTTGCACCGTCAGCTTTTGAAGCAGGTTTCATGTCACTTATGCACACAGATAAAGAAATCAATCATACTATTGATGCAGCAAGTCGTTTTTTTAGTAAGATAAGTTAAATTGATGACACAAAGTTTTTGATACCATTAGCGATTAAAATATTAAACTATTAACATAGGTAATTAATTTATGGTTAATCCACTTAAAGAAGGTGAAAAAGCACCTCAATTTTCGTTGCCTGACCAAGATGGAGAGCTAATAAGCTCTAAAGACTTTAAAGGTCAACGTATGTTGATCTATTTCTATCCCAAAGCCATGACACCTGGCTGTACAGTTCAAGCTTGTAATTTACGGGATTGTGCTGATGACCTCAAAAAATACAATGTGGTAATCATTGGCATTAGTACAGATAAGCCAGAAAAGTTATCAAGATTTTCAGAAAAAGAATTATTAAACTTTACGTTGCTTTCTGATGAAAATCATGAATTATGTGAAGCTTTTGGCACATGGGGTGAAAAAGAGTTTATGGGAAAAACCTATGACGGCATTCACCGTATTAGTTTCTTAATTGGGACTGATGGAAAAATCGAAAAAGTCTTTGATGATTTCAAAACCAGCAATCACCATGAAGTGGTTTTAGATTACCTCAAAAACCACTCAAAATAGACATCTTAAAAGCAGATTAACCTAATCTGCTTTTACTTTATCAAAACTATTAATCTCATCCGGATTTGGCCAAGCATTAATAATTGCTTTGACTAAAGTGGCAAGTGGGATAGCAAAAAATATTCCCCAAAATCCCCATAATCCACCAAATACAATCACCGCTAAAATAATTACTAATGGATGAAGATTCAATTTCTCGGAAAAAAGACAAGGAACTAACAAATTACCGTCTAAAGCCTGAATAAGCACATAAAAGAAAATCAAATACCCAAATTCTGGACTGATGCCCCATTGGAATAGAGCAATAAGAATAACCGGAATACTTGAAATAATAATCCCAATATAAGGAATCAACACCGAAAGCCCAACAATTACCGCCAATAATAATCCATAATCTAAACCAAAAAACCAAAATGGAATATACACGCTAATACCTAGAATAAGAATATGCAAAACATTGCCTACAATATAGTTAGCAATTTGCGTATCCATTTCAGCGGCGACTTTATTTAACACTCCTCGATTTTTAGGCAGAATACGAGAACAATATCCCCATATTTTTGCTTTATCTTTCAAAAAGAAAAACATCATAATAGGGACTAGCACGGCATTAATTGCAACTGAAACAAGACCAAACAGGGAAACAATAGAGAATTGTAATAACGAATTTCCGGTTTGCACGACCCTGCTAGTAATGCCTTGAATAATAGAATCAAATAATCCAACATCAATCAGTTCGGGGTAGTGTTCCGGCAGTGATGTCAAAAACTTATTAGCAAAATTGAGCATGTTTGGAATATTGGTTATCAAACTAATACTTTGTTGCCAAACTAAAGGTACCAGAATCATAAAACATGCTAAAACAACAAGAAGAAAAATGAGTAATACAATGATAACCGCAAAAGTGCGTGGAATGCCCTTTCGATACAAAAAATTGACTGGGGTATCAAGCAAATAGGAAAGCACGATTGCAATGAAAACGGGTAAAAGAATTTTATTAAAAAAATAAATAATTAAAAACAGGAAGACTAAAACCACTATCAACGATACCACATGCGGATCACTGAATCGTCTTTTATACCATTCCACAAACAATTTAAACATTGCAAACACTCCTATTTTGCTGTTTATATTAGATTAAGTTTCAATACGATAAATTATAAGCCCAATGCATTTATCGTTTAAATCCACCTAAAATACCACGAGTAATGCGTCGACCGATTTCATTGGCTACTTGTCGCGTTGCGCTTCGAGCAACTTTTTGCGCAAAGCCATCTTGTTGACCACCTCTTGGGCCTTTATGACCAAAAAACAGAGAACTTAGCATATCTAACCAACCACCACTACGGGATTTTTCAGCTGGTTCTGTTGAATTATCATCATCAGCTGATTGAACGTTAGCTGAATTATCCAATGAAAAACCTGCTTTTATTTTCTCATAAGCGGATTGCCGATCGACAGTTTTAGCATATTTATCATAAAATAGCGATTGTTTAATAATCTCAGGAATTTTTTCAGGTGTAATTGGACCAATTTTAGAATTTGGTGCAATAACAAAACCACGCTCGACCATATTAGGACGCCCTTTCTCATCTAAAAAAGAAATTAAGGCTTCGCCGACAGCTAATTCCATAATCACTCTTTCGGTATCTAAATTGGGATTAGCTCGCATAGTTTGAGCTGCGGCTTTTACTGCTTTTTGATCTTTAGGCGTAAATGCCCTAAGCGCATGTTGGACACGATTGCCAAGCTGACCAAGAACGGTATCGGGGATATCGGTAGGATTTTGAGTAACAAAATAGATACCAACGCCTTTAGAGCGAATCAGTCTGACTACCTGCTCAATTTTCTGTAATAAAGCGGGGGTAATATCATTAAATAGTAAATGCGCTTCATCAAAAAAGAAGACTAATTTAGGTTTATCAGGATCACCAATTTCAGGCATATGTTCAAACAGTTCTGACAGCAACCACAACAAAAAAACAGAATACAATTTAGGTGAGTTATATAATTTATCCGCTGCTAAAATATTAATCATACCGTGACCGTTGGCATCGGTTTTCATTAAATCTTGAATATCAAGCATAGGTTCACCTAAAAAATATTCTGCCCCTTCTTGATCAAGCGATAATAAACTGCGTTGTATGGCACCAATCGATGATAAAGAAATATTGCCGTATTCAGACGTAAATTTTTTTGCATTATCACCAATTAACTGTACTAAGGCTCGTAAATCTTTAAAATCCAGTAATAAAAGATTATTGTCATCGGCAATTTTAAATACCAGTTGTAATACATCTGATTGAATATCATTAAGATTTAATAATCGTGCTAATAAAATTGGACCAATATCCGAAACGGTACTTCGCACCGGAATCCCTTTTTCTGCAAACACATCCCACAATTCAATGGGTGAGGCTTCAGGTTGCCAATCAGTTACCCCAATGCTTGTTAGGCGTGCTTTAAGTTTATCTGTTAAAATCCCTTTCTCACCCAAACCGGTCAAATCCCCTTTAACATCAGCCAAAAATACCGGTACACCAATATGAGAAAAACTCTCTGCCATTTTTTGAAGCGTCACTGTTTTACCGGTACCTGTTGCACCAGAAATGAGACCATGACGATTGGCTAATGCGCTGATAATAGATAAATCCTTGCCATTGCTTTTGGCTATAACGATAGATTCACTCATACATTAAATCCTCATTAAATTGCTATTAAAACAATCAGTAATATTGTAAGCTAAGAATGCAATATCGACGATTTAACCATTCATTAGCCAACATAAGGAGCCACTATGTTTCCAGAATATCGAGAATTAATTTCAAAATTAAAAAATACAGATTTACGATTTCAAAAATTATTTGATCAACATAATGCTTTGGATCAAAAAATTAAAAATATTGAGTCAGGTATCGAAATCGACACATCCGAAACTATCGAAAACTTAAAAAAACAGAAACTTAAACTTAAAGATGAAATACACACAATCTTAAAAAATCAGGCATAAATACGGGATAAAAACATCAATAGCGTATTAGTCAATCTTTATTCAAAAAATTAGTGTTGTGAAAACAATATTGATGTAGGTGCTTTTATCAAAAGCAATAAATATAAATAAACCCCAAACAAGGGGTTTATGATGATAACAGATAAAACAAAAACTAAAAAATTTAATAATAAAGCGAATTTTTACTTGTTTAATTGTTCTTTTGTCGTTCTTTTTTTACGATTTTTAATCAATACAATAATATTTTTATGTGGAGTTTTCATATTTTAATTTCCTCTTTTTGTTATAGTTATCACACCACGAAAATGTATGGAATTTTTAAAGAGTGACTAGCAATATCCTTATCAGTTATTTTGTATAAAATACTCGCCATCTCCAATAATGGTAGTTACTTTAGCATAAATTAATGGTATTACCAATTGTTTTGGTTATTTAGTAAGCGACTTCCATATCGCCTACTTGCGCTACCAACAAATTTAGAACCATTGCCCAAAACGTTTTATATAAATTCGTTTCATTAACTGCGCAACAAAACAATAAGATAGTAGTGTGGCAATTAACCATGGGAAATATGACCAAGGTAAAGGAGCAAGACCAATCAAACTTCCTATTGGAGAAAATGGGATATAAATACCTACGACCATTATCAATAATGTCATCACAATGACCGGAAACGCTGCTGTACTTTGAACAAATGGAATTTTTTGGGTTCTTAACATATGCACAACTAAAGTTTGTGAAAGTAACCCTTCAATAAACCAACCAGAATGGAATAATGATTGTACTTCGACACTATTTGCACTGAACACAAACCACATTAACGCATAGGTAGTAATATCAAAAATAGAAGATGTTGGTCCAATCCAAATCATAAATCGTTTGATATTTTGCGCATCCCATTTACGAGGCTTTTGTAAAAACTCATCATCCATTTTATCCCAAGGTAATGATAATTGTGAAATATCATACAATAAATTTTGGATCAACAAATGAATTGCTAGCATAGGTAAAAAAGGTAAAAATGCACTGGCAACTAACACCGAAAAAATATTACCAAAGTTTGAACTGGCAGTCATATTCAAATACTTCATAATATTACCGAATGTTTCTCGACCGCAAATTACCCCTTCTTCTAACACCATTAAACTCTTTTCAAGCAAAATGATATCCGCTGATTCTTTCGCAATGTCGGTTGCAGTATCCACCGATATACCAACATCGGCGTCACGTAATGCAGGCGCATCATTGATACCATCGCCTAAAAAACCCACTGTATGACCATTTTCTTGTAATAAACGGATGATTCGTGATTTTTGTAAAGGTGTTAATTTAGCAAAAATAGTACGTTGCTCAATTTGTTCTTTGAGTTCATCATCATCCATTTTTTCAATTTCGGTACCCAGTAAGGGAGTTCCTGGCTCTAGACCCACTTCACGACACACTTTTATGGTAATAATTTCATTATCACCAGTTAAAACTTTTACCCCTACACCATGTTCATTTAATGCAGAAATGGCTTCGTATGCGCTCTCTTTTGGCGGATCTAAAAACGTTAAGAACCCTCGAATTGCAAGGTCAGTCTCATCTTGGACACTGTATTGCGTTTTTGTTTGTGAAGCAGAAATATTTTTTAATCCCACCGCTAAAACTCGGAAACCTTCTTTATTGTAGTTATGAGCAAGTTCGATTAACTCTTGTTTGCGTTTTTCATCTAATGGCAAATATTCACCGTCTTGATAAACATAACGAGAAATAGACAGCATCTCTTCAACGGCACCTTTGCAAATCATCAAATGATCATCATTACCATTTTGCACCACAACCGATAAACGACGACGAACAAAATCAAATGGCAATTCATCAATCTTTTTATAAAGTCCAACCCCAACTTTTTTAACACTGGTTTTCTCTTCAGTGAAACGGATAATGGCTTTGTCCATTAGGTTTTTCATACCACTTTGATAATAGCTGTTTAACCAAGCGAGTTCTAATACAGCTGGGTCAACTTGACCATGACTATCAAGATGATGTTCAAGGATAATTTTATCTTGTGTCAATGTACCCGTTTTGTCGGTACATAAAATATCCATTGCACCAAAATTTTGAATCGCATTAAGACGTTTCACAACAACCTTACGCTTTGCCATTCCAACCGCACCTTTAGCCAGGTTAGCACTGACAATCATCGGCAACATTTCAGGCGTTAATCCAACCGCTACCGCCAAAGCAAACAAAGCCGCATCGCCCCAATCTCCTTTTGAAATACCATTTATCACAAAAACAATTGGCACCATAATAAGCATAAAACGGATCAGTAACCAACTAACACTATTCACACCTCGATCGAATGACGTTTCAGCACGGGAACCAACAATGGATTTAGCTAATGATCCAAAATGCGTGTCTGCACCTGTGGCAACCACAATTGCCTTAGCCGTTCCACTTACCACATTCGTCCCCATAAAACAGACGTTATTCACATCAAGAACATTATCTTTATCAATATCCGATGCATTAATTTCATCGGTTGTCTTTTGTGAAACGGCGCCTAAAGTGTCATATTTTTCAACAGGTATAGACTCACCTGTCAGTACCGCTTGGCTGACAAAAAGATCCCGTGATTCAATTAAGCGGATATCCGCAGGAATCATATCCCCTGCCGATAAAAAGACAATATCGCCAGGCACAATCTCGCTTAACGGAATTTCAAAATGTTCAGGATTCATATCCTTATGCGGACGTCTTAATACCGTTGCCGTTGTTCGAATCATCGATTTGAGCGCTTCAGCGGCTTTATTAGATCGAAACTCTTGCCAAAAACGCAATAAACCACTTAATGAAACCATGGTTAAAATGATAATAATACTAGTTAGATCGGTTTCTTCCCCCTTTTGTAAAGGTAACCAGAAATCCGTGACAAAACTAACCACCGCTAAAATAAGTAACACAAAAATAAATGGATTATTAAACGCCATTAATAGTTGCATAAATACTGAAGGGACTTTTTCTCGGGCTACTTCGTTTTTGCCATACTCTTCTAATCTTGATTTTGCATTTTCTTGCGTTAAACCGGACAAGCTCGATTGAAATTTAGATAAAATGCTATCTAAGCTATGTTGAGCTTCATGAATTGCTTTAATATCTGAGCTTGTTTGTGAATGAATTTTTGTAGTGTTTTTGGTCATCTTATGTACCTATATTCATAATTTTTTAGACAAAAATATGCCTACTCACTGTTAAAAAATAACAATAAGCAAAGTAACTAATTGAATAGCTAAGACTTTAATGCCACAGCATGACCGCACTCAAAGCGATGGCTGAGCAAAAAATAATTTAGCGAGATAATTTAATTAAGAATTAGATACAACTCGGTGGTTCTAAATGTTTTTCTGAAAAAAGTAATGAACACAACATTAAGATGTGCGCACCATGATGTTTTGAATTTGTGTGATAGCGTGTAAAAAATTGCATATCGTTCACCGTTACCGTTCGATCAATTTCGGCGCGTGAACTGAAAAAATGATTATTTAGACAGGTTCATTAACCGATAATGATTTGTGTTTGAATACATCTCCCCATATATGGGGTGACCCGATTGAGCGTCCATAGTTCTCCTATAAAATTGAACTCAACACTTTGTATTTCAACTTTTCTTAACCCTCATTTTTAACCACCTAATAGTTAAAAAAGTAAGAAAAGCTCAAAGGCGGGCAATTTATACGCCTTTAGCCAAAATAAGTCAACCAATAATCCTTTAAAAAGGTCATAACAGCTTAAAAACAGCACTTATCGCCCCAATAAATGGTTTTTTGTATATAAATAATACACACAAAACTTAATATCATTTACAATAACTAATACTGTTCAACGCAAGGAAAACGAAAGTGGAACTCATAACATTACTCGACACTAATTGGTTAAATTTCGTGATCATTTTCGCACTTTCATTTTTATGGTTTTTCAATCGAAAAAGATCACCCAATCAATACCTCGATAATATCATTATATATGCTGATATTTTAGAAAAGACACCTAAGCCAAAATACCAAAAGGATTACTTGAATAATATTAAAAGTAAACTTCTTTGGGACAAGGTCTGTTTTTATCAAACCGGTGACATGAATAAAGAAAGAATCGCAATTTCGTTAATTAATGCTGACATTAAAAACATCATCAATTTATTACAATTAAATTCACTAACCCAATACTTTTGTATCAGACAAAATAAAATAACGGCAGTCAATCCTTTTTTAGTTAAAGAAGTCATCCTATTATGTGTTGGGTTCATTCTCGCTTTTATTATGGTGATATCGAATCTTGATACCGTTTTTAGATCAAATTCAATGATTAATATAATCATTGCCTCGATAACCATTTTTATTATCTTATTGATTGCAACTCAGTTCGCCATAGCGCCTTTAAAAAGGCTTAATACCTATCGATTGATTTTGAAAGATGACACTTTTTTAAAGCGTGCTAATGACCAACTAGTTCGCATTATTCAAGAAAGTAATAATAGTAATCCTGGTTTTGAAAAATCCATAATGAGTAAAGAAGAATCGCATCAATCATAACCCAATTTCGAAGGCTTTATCTGCTGTGGTAATAAATAAGGCGACAAATCTGGGCTTTACGTCGCCTTAATAGTTATATGGGAACTAAGCACGTATATTTAAACGGGCATTTTTAAGCTGCTCTACAAGTTCAAGCAATGATTGATTTAACTGATTCATGAATTGTTGGTAAGAAAACGCCTTTTTACTGATTTCATCTAATTGTCGTTCCCAATGAGCAGTCATATCGGGGATAGACATAATATCTGGTAACGATAAAATTAACTTACGTCCAACTGGAGTGGCACGAATTGTTTTGCCTTGTCGAGTTAAAAATTGACGTTTAAATAACAGTTCTATTATTCCTGCTCG
>CAMLAI010000030.1 GCA_946477995.1 uncultured Gilliamella sp.
TACTTGACCTTTTAGCAGCGTTAGGCACAAGTAATCCGTTAGCGGCTTCTTATCGTCGTAAACTTTATACATTACTTTATTAAGATGAATTAGAGAAGATAATCATGATTCAACAATAAATTTATTGTTGAATCATCAGTTTTAGTGTTCGATTACTCGAGGGAAGTTTTCATTACTGCGTAGCGTTAATACTTCAACACCATTATCTGTCACTAAAATAGTGTGTTCATATTGAGCAGAAAGTCCATGATCTTTGGTTTTTACGGTCCAACCATCTTTCATTGTTCGAGTACGCCAATCACCTGTGTTTACCATAGGTTCTATAGTGAATGTCATACCCGGTTTTAAAATAACTCCACCGTCATCAGCATCATAATGCAGCACTTGCGGTTCATCATGATAAACTTCACCGATTCCATGGCCACAATACTCCCTAACAGATGAAAAACCAAATTTTTCTACATATTTTTGAATTGTTTTACCGATTTCTCTTAATCGAATACCTGGCTGAATAATTTTAATCGCTTCATACAAGCTATTTTGTGCCACTTCACACAACTTTTCGCCAGCAACGGTTGGTTTTCCTGCAATATACATTCTTGATGTGTCACCGTGATAACCGTCTTTGATAACAGTGACATCAATGTTAAGTATGTCACCATCTTTTATTTTTTTATCAAAACTTGGGATACCATGACAAACAACGTCATTGATTGAAATACAGCTTGTATGTTGATAACCGCTATAGCCGATATTTGCAGGGATAGCTTTTTGAACATTGACAATATATTCATAGCAGATTTTATCCAGTTCACCTGTCGTAATACCGGGCTTGACATAGGGTTCGATCATTTCTAATACATCGGCAGCAAGTTTGCCAGCGATACGCATTTTTTCGATTTCTGTTGGCGTTTTTAACTTAATAGACATTAAATTGTTCCTGTAATGTTAATGGCTATATCCTATCATATAGCGCTATGACGTCAAACCTTGGTAATGAAATAATTAAATATCTTTTTGATAAATAATTAATTTTTATTTTCAAAAAGTCAATATCAGGCTGTCTTTTGTGGTTTGGCTTAAAATAACTAATCTTTGAAACAATTTAATTATATAATAACTTATTATAAAACGAGGTTATGACTATAATGCAGTGTCGCTATTATCAGCAAAAAAAATGTTTATCATGTAACTGGATCAATTATTCTTACGCCACCCAACTTCAAGAAAAACAGAGTAATTTATCAGAAAAAATAACGGAGTTTAACCCTAAAGAGGTTAAGCCGCCCGTTGCTAGCTCAGAAGTAGCTTTTCGTAATAAGGCAAAAATGGCCGTACTTGGCACTGTTGAAAAACCGATATTGGGTATGGTAAATGGTAATGAAGCTATTGATCTTTGCGATTGTCCGCTTTATACCACCAGTATGCAAAATATTCTTAAAATAGTACGAACGTACATCCGTAAACAAGGTTTAGTTCCTTATAATATTAATAAGCGAAAAGGGGAATTGAAGTTTGTCATCATTACAGAAAGTACCACCGAAGAAACAAATGGTTTTATGATTCGATTTGTGATGAGATCACACAAGTTTGTTGAGAAAATCAGAAATTCACTTCAACAGCTTCAAAACAAAATTGAAAATTTACAGGTTGTTTCAATAAATATTCAACCTAATCATTCAGCTATTTTAGAAGGTGAAGAAGAAATTGTTCTTACCCAAAATAGTTATTTGAATTTTACATTGAATCACATTCCCCTTTATATTAAAGCTAAAAGCTTTTTTCAAACCAATACCAATATTGCTAAGAATCTTTATCAAACAGCAAGTGATTGGGTAAATAATTTAAAAAGAAGCTCCATTTGGGATCTGTTTTGTGGGGTAGGCGGATTTGGTTTACATTTAGTCAATTCTTCAGATAACAAGAATATAGAATTGACGGGAATAGAAATTAGCCAAGATGCAATAGAGTGTGCTTCACGCTCAGCACATGAAATGGGTTTTACTCATCTTACCTTTAAATCATTAGATGCAACCCGGTATAGCATTGGACAACAGAATATACCTGACTTAGTATTACTCAATCCACCCAGAAGAGGGGGAGGTGAAACATTAATGCAATTCTTAGCTCAAGTTAAACCTCATTATATTTTATATTCTAGCTGCAATTTATCATCATTAGTTGAAGATATACGCTTATTATCGGATTACCAACTTAAGAAAGTTCAATTATTTGATATGTTTCCTCATACAGCGCATATGGAAGTATTAGTTTTATTGGAAAGAAAAGACGGATAGGGTATGATTAATCGCCTTTACAAATAGTTAACAACATAATGTTAATTGAGTAATGCCTATAAAACAATAGGGCTACACAGTGCACCCAATAACAATGATTAAAGTTATGACTCTATATTCAATTGATTAACTGATTGATCAAATAACGATTAAACTTTAATCTATCGAACTAATTAATAAAAAATAAATTAAAAAGTTAAAGGAGATTTTTATGGCTGAGTCCAACATTGAGATAGTTCAAAATACAATAAATAGCCTTCATGAATCCGTCTTATCGGTCATATTGTCGACCATTAATTCAAATGGCGATGTCGAAACAAGTTATTCACCTTATTTTTTTGATGGTAAGGATTACTATATACTTATTTCTGATTTAGCCCCACACAGTCAGAATATCAAAGCTAATGCCCATATCTCCGCTTTTATTATTGAAGATGAATCTAAAACGAAGAACATTTATGCTCGTAAACGTTTAAGCTTTCAAGCCACTGCTGACATGATTGAAAAAGATTCCGAATTGTTTAATGCTATTATTGAGCAATTTGCTTTGCGAGTCAGTAAAATGGTTTATATGTTGTCAGAAATGAAAGACTTTAACTTATTTAAAATTTCACCAATGCAAGGCAGACTGGTTATTGGATTTGGTAAAACCTATCAAATCGATCATCAAACTAATAGTATAATACAAGTTGATGAAAGCTATATTGCCAATCAAAAAGCACAACAACAGAGTTAAAACTTTGTGAAATTGATGATATCTAATTGTTTTACATTAAAAGGAATGCGGATGATTACCCATTCCTATCCATGAAATAGACAAGATTATTAAATGTCGATTCATGACCTAACTATCAATAATAAATAGTATTATTGAGTGTTTTCATCTTTGAAATCAGTTCTAATCTGATAAAGCATGAGTGAAAAGCCAAAATTACCAATAGAAGCTTGTAAATTATGATAATATTGAATATATAAAACTCAATTTAGGATAAATAAAGATTATGATACCTGATGTTTCTAAAGCACTTAATTGGTTAGAAAAACATTATACTATCTTACAAGGTATTCAACGTGGACTGGAACGAGAGACCTTACGAATTTTACCCGATGGTTCTTTATCTAAAACGCCTTTTCCCAATAAAATTGGTTCAGCCTTAACACACCCTTGGATCACAACTGATTTTGCTGAGTCGATGCTTGAATTTATAACACCGGTCAATACGAACATTGATTATATGCTCACGTTTTTGCGAGATTTACATCGTTATGCCAGTATTAATATTGGTGATGAAATGATGTGGCCACTCAGTATGCCGTGTTTTGTTGCGAAAGAAGACGATATTATTTTAGCGCAATATGGTTCTTCAAACGAAGGGCGTTTAAAAACACTGTATCGTGAGGGATTAAAAAACCGTTATGGTGCAATGATGCAAACTATTTCAGGTGTCCATTATAATTTTTCTTTACCGACAGCATTTTGGCAAGCAAGAGACGGGGTAAAAAATACTGAAGAGGGTAAAGACGTTATTTCAGAAGGCTATTTCACTTTAATTCGTAACTATTATCGCTTTGGTTGGGTAATCCCGTATCTTTTTGGTGCATCACCATCAATGTGCTCTTCATTTATCCAAGATCCCGAAAAAGCGAAAGCATTCATTGAACAAACTAACGGCAACTGTTATTTACCTTATGCCACATCTTTAAGGCTTAGCGATATTGGTTATACCAATAATGCTCAAAAGCAATTGGGTATCACTTTTAATCATTTGAATACTTATGTCGAGGGATTAAAACGCGCAACTAAAACACAATCCCCCGAATTTTGTCGCTTAGGCATTAAAGTTGATGGTCAGTATCGTCAATTAAATGATAAAGTCTTACAAATTGAAAATGAGTTTTATGCGCCGATTCGTCCTAAACGTGTTCCTAGGGCAGGGGAATCACCTTCAGATGCATTGCTACGTGGTGGAATTGAGTATATCGAAGTAAGAGCTTTAGATGTTAATCCATTTTCACCAATCGGTATTACAGAAGAACAGATTCGATTTATCGATTTATTTTTAATTTGGTGTGCATTAGCACCGGCACCTGAAATGAGCAGTCAAGAGCTAGAGTGCGCAAAATTAAACTGGAATCGAATTATTTTAGAAGGTCGGAAACCGGGGATTGAAATAACAATGGGGTGTGGAAGTTATCATGAACCAATGGCCAAAGTAGGTCATCAATTATTTAAGGATTTACTACGTGTTGCTGATGTTTTAGATCATCATGATGAAAAACAGCACTACCGTAAGGTTTGTGAGCGACTTGATGTTATGTTTGATTATCCAGAATTAACTTTATCAGCAAGAACATTACAGGCGATAAGTGATTTGGGAACAGCTAAATTTGGTTTAGCTTTAGCAAGTCAATATAAAAAACAGTTATTATCAGAACCTTTAGCCGTGTTAACCGATAATGATTTTGTTCAACAGCGCTATATTTCACTCGAAAAACAGAAAAAATTAGAAGAAAATGATAAAGTATCGTTTGATGAATATTTAGCTCAACAAAATAAATAGTTAATATGTTTAAACATCGAGATTATACCTTACGATATCGGGCAAATAATGAAGTAGAAATCATTTTGCCCAATAGTCAATTGATAGTAAATAAACCATTAATTGATAAAACTACTTTTACAATTATGGTTTGGAATATTTTTAAACAAAAAAGAGCCGACTGTATTCAAATTTTAGAACATTATGCAGATGAAACTAAATTGATATTATTACAAGAAGCGCAAACCACACCACAATTATTGAACTTTATTACCCGACAAAATAAGATAGCAGACCATGTGCCCGCTTACTGCTTCAATAATATTTATGCTGGTGTGATGACAATTACAGATACATTACCTATCTCTATCTATTCATTTAGAGAAAAAGAACCCCTTATTCGCGTTCCAAAATCCGCTTTAATCACGATATATCCTATTTATAACTCAACACATCAATTGCTGGTTGCGAACATTCATGCCGTTAACTTTAGTATTGGTGTGAAAAGTTATCGGCAACAAATGCATATGCTATTAAATCGAATCAAGGAGCATAATGGACCGGTGATCTTAGCGGGTGATTTCAATGCTTGGAGTCAACAGCGGTTAAATCTTTTATATCATTTAGTAAGTTCAATCGACCTCAAACCGGTGAATTTTTCAATTGATATTCGAAAAACATTTATGGGAAGACCATTAGATTTTGTATTTTATCGAGGATTACAATTAGATACAGCAAAAATAATTAGTACTTCGGCATCTGATCATAATCCTTTATTGGTCAAATTTAGATTGGATTTGCAAGATTAATGGTTAATACATCACCTTCTTTGATATCCTGATCGGTCAAATTATTCCAAGTTAAAATATCTGTAATTTTAACACGATAATTTTTAGCTATAGTTACTAAATCATCACCTGCTTTAACTTGATAAGTGATCTGTTTATTGGATTTAGTATGAAGCGTTTTATTCTTATTATTTATTCCACTTGACACTTCGGACTTGATTGCTACTGTTTTGACTTCCAAAGGCATAGTGTTATGAGGCACATCTTGTAAAAGTTCTGTGATTTCGGCTGAAACAAGATTTTGTGCTTGTAGCTTTTTATGTAAATCTTCCGCATAAGAATACGGAACCAGTAAATGAAATGGTCCACTTACAGTTTGTTGTAAATAGCCTGCATTAAAACTTTTTAAGTCGTTAATTGGTATCCCAGTATATTGAGCAATTTTAGCTAATGAAATATTTTTAGACATATCAATTCTAACTAATGAGTTTTCATAGTTACAATCGGGTAATTTAATACCGTAACGTTCACTATTTTTTACAATATCAATAATGGCTAAAATCTTCGGTACATAGTGTCGGGTTTCAGTTGGTAAATCCAGCGCCCAATAATTTGTTGGTAAACCATTTGCTTTATTTTGTGCAATTGCTTTTCTAATGCGACCTTCGCCAGCATTATAAGCAGCAAGAGTTAATAACCAATCCCCTTTAAAACGACCGTTCAGATCTTTTAACAGCGTTATCGCTGAACTCGTTGATGCAATTAGATCACGTCTTGGATCAAATGAGTGACTTTTATTGAGACCATATTCTCTGGCTGTTATGGGTACAATCTGCCATAAACCGGCAGCTTTACCAGCCGATGTTGCTAACGGATCGTAGGCACTTTCAATCAGTGGAATTAAAGCTAATTCTACCGGTAAATTATTTTGACGTAGTTGATCCATTATGTAATATACATAAGGCTCAGAACGAAGCGCTGTAGTTTCAAAAGCTTTAGGGTTGCGTAATAAAAGCGCTCTTTCTTCTTTAATACGATTATTTTCAGGGACTTTCACATTCAGTTGGCTTATCATATAATGCCAAGGATTTTGAGTAATTAATTTATTATTAATTCCACTACTTTTTAAAAGTCCACTGGTAACGATTGATTCTGAGTTATGTGTTGGATAGACACTACTATTATATTGAGATTGATGGTTTTGGCATGCAACCAAAAACGAACATAATGCTGTGAATATAAATAACTTTTTCATTACCTTAAAACATTAAACATTTATTAAAACCGTATATTATACCTAAAAAATATCCTTTTGGCTTCTAAAAAAAACAAATAAATCTAACTCATTGTTAAAATTTAATTTATTTTGTATGTTTTTTTCTTTACATCGTAGAAAAACATTAATTTGTTTTTCATTTCTTAAAGTAGATGGTAAAGTAATTGATTTATCGGAAATTAAATCATAATAGGCACTAATTTTAGTATCATTTGGTAACATATTTAGTGCAAAATCAAGATTAGATTTGGTATATTCATGACCAGCACAGACTAGGGTATCATCAGGTAATTGGGCTAATTTGTTAAGTGAATTTAGCATTTGCTGATAAGTACCTTCAAATACACGTCCACAACCAGCCGATAACAGCGTATCGCCACAAAAAAGATAAGGCTGACAATAGTAAGCCAAATGACCCAATGTATGACCTGGTACAGGAATTATCTCAAATTTAAAATCGGCAATAATTAATTTATCCCTATTTTCTACATATTGAATAGGTAAAGGAATCTCTTTGGGCCCATATACCTCAATAGAATTAAAATCATTTTGTAGTTTTACCACACCGCCAATGTGGTCTATATGGTGATGAGTAAGCAAAATTGCAAGGGGTGTTAAATTATGTAGATGTAGATAGTTATAAACAGGTTCGGCTGCCCCTGGATCAATGATAATAACTTGTTTAGCATTATTTTCTAATAACCAGACATAATTGTCTTTTAAAACGGGGATTATGTGTAATTTATACATAAATGAAATCCATGCTATTAAGTGACATTTGATAACTATAATGGGTTGGTCTCATGTGAAATAATAGGGTTTAAAACTTATTACGCTGAATTTGATTCTTCAAAAAAAGTATCCACTAAAGTAGGGGACTCAGCTTTAGATTTGGCTATGATATCACATTGTTCATTTTCAGGATGCCCTGCATGGCCTTTAACCCAAATCCAATCGATTTTATGTGTTTGTACCGCTTTATCAAGCCGCATCCATAAATCAACATTTTTGACAGATTTGTTATTTGCGGTTTTCCATCCATTTTTTTTCCAAGTATAAATCCATTTTGAAATACCATTTTTCAAATATTGGCTATCAGAATAGAGATCAATTTGACAAGGCTCTTTTAATTTTTCTAAAGCGACAATTGCAGCTAATAACTCCATTCGATTATTAGTTGTATTAAAATATCCTTCTGCTAATATTTTTTCATTGTGCTTATATCTTAAAATGGCAGCATATCCGCCAGGTCCAGGGTTTCCAAGACAAGAACCATCTGTGTATATTCTGATTTGTTTTAACATTTTTGCAAACTTTTCGGCAAACTAGGTTGATAACTCCCAAAATGTAACACAATTTAAAAATGGTAAGCAAATCTGAAGATTCAGCTTCAAATAGCGGGTAGGTATCAACATTAATAGTATTTAATGGTAAACTATATCACTAATTCGTAGTTTTCCCAATGTTTGATATAAAGAGAATAACGTGATAACTCATTCTACTCGCCAAATTGTACTCGATACAGAAACAACAGGTATGAATCAAGATGGAAATAATCATTATGAAGGACATAAGATTATTGAAATTGGTGCTGTTGAAATCATCAATCGCCGTTTAACAGGCAATCATTTTCATGTCTATATTAATCCAGAACGCTTAATTGATGAAGAAGCGTTTAAAGTTCATGGTATAAGCAATGAAGCTGTTAAAGATAAACCCATATTCAAAAATATCGCCCATGATTTTATTAAGTTTATTGATGGTGCTGAATTAATTATCCATAATGCATCGTTTGATGTTGGGTTTATGGATTATGAGTTTCGTCTTTGTGGTTTAGATTATAAAACTGCTGATCACTGTATTGTTACCGATACTTTAGCAATGGCAAGACGCCTGTTCCCTGGCAAACGTAATAATTTAGATGTGCTTTGTGAACGCTACCAAATTGATAATTCTCATCGTACACTTCATGGCGCTTTACTGGATGCTGAGATTTTAGCTGAAGTATATTTAGCTATGACGGGGGGACAAACGACATTATCCTTTAATATGGATGAACATAGTCTAGCTAATGGTGAAAACAGCAATACCCTTCAAAGAATAGAGCGAGGATCGACCCCTTTAAAAGTCATAAAAGCATCAGAATATGAACTTTCAGAACATGAAACTGTTTTATCAAAAATTGATAAAAAAAGTGGCGGAGCATTATGGCGCGCCAGTAAATGATTGTTTTCTATTCAATTGATTGCATATTTTAAAATATCTATTGACGCCATCGAAAATAATCTTTAATATCACGCCTACTTCAGCAGTGATGCCTTGAAGTAGTCTAAAAAGCGGAGCGGTAGTTCAGTTGGTTAGAATACCTGCCTGTCACGCAGGGGGTCGCGGGTTCGAGCCCCGTCCGTTCCGCCAATTTCATCAGTTTTTCCCCTAATGTTTTTGTTCCAATTCTCTATATAAAATCAATAGTTATTTATTTATAATTCGCCTTTTTGAATTTTAATCAAATAATTGAGTGCTTCTTCGTTATTTTGTAATCCATGATAAAAACAGGCATCCCAATTATTGGGTGTTCCGCCATTATTCTCGTAAATTAATTGGATTTCATATAATTTTTTTATGATGTCTTCTAAATTAATTGCGTTTTTTATATATATCTTTGGTGATTCACATAATTTTGTCCATAAATAAGAGAAATGATTCTTGATTCCTGAAGGGATGACAATATTCTTGATGTGCCATTCAACTATAATTTTTTCTTCATCTTTTACATCTATGGCTATAGGAGTAATTAACGGTGCTCGCCAGTCTGGTTTAAAGTGAGATGACATGATTCTTTTTTCAATAAATTTATCAAAATAAGGGTGAATAGGCCTTTCATGTAATATATCTCCTTTTATTTTTAATGATCGTTCCTTATTGCATCTATCACAAGCAGGTATCAGGTTCTTGGAAAAAAAAGAGTATTCTGGAAAGATTGATTTAGGTAAATAATGATCGATTGTTCCATTGCCATGTCTCCCACACATTGGGCATGCACCTTGAATACTTTCTCTCAGCGATTTAATGAATTTAAGTGCTTGTGGAGGGTTATCATATAAAAGATTCATGTGTTGTTTAAATGCCGATAATGAAGGTATTGTTTCTTCTGACAATGAATTAATAAACCAAGGGTTACCATTATGCTTATCATAATGTTCGTAAGATTTTTTAATAATATCGATATAAGATGAAATAAACCGAATATGTTTTCCTTTTCGATTTTTTTGACAAAGTTCATCTAATTGACAGCTATCAATAATTTCTGCGCTATTATATTGTGGAAAATTTAATTTTCTCATATTAATATTCCATATTATTCCTTAGCTGTAAGAGGGCATCTGGACTTATTTCTCCAATATACTTATCGAGAATTTCATCGAAGGTTAAATCATCTTTAATGTTATCAACTAATTCATTGTATAGATGGATTAACAGATCATCGCCAAAGATTTCATTTGAGATGCTGGTCACATTAGCGCCTAATGTTTGCATTCGCGGCTGCTTAATTTTGAAATCTACTTCGTCCTTTTCAATAATATGAACTTGTGCACTTTGTACTTCTCTGACAATGTAAGGAGAATGAGTAGCGATTATAGCGATGGATTTTGTGGTCTCTAATACATTATTAAGAATTCTCATAAATTGAGAAATAAGGTTAGGATGTAAAAAAGTTTCTGGTTCATCAATAAGCAGTACTGATGCCGGTCCGACATTGGCAAAAACGTTTAAAATGAAACGGATAAATGTTGATTGTCCTAAACTTGGATGATATTTTTCGTCATTTTTATATATAACGAGATTTTTTTCTCGGTCAATCGTCGCTATCCTATCAAGCCAACGTTGCTCACCATTGTATCGGGCAAAGTTTTTTATTGCGATTTCGTGGTGTTGATCTAGGTTAGCCGAATGATCCACTAAAAGTGGAACTTTTATTGTTAAATCATAAAATTCTTGGGAAATGATATTACATAATTCGGATATTCTATTGTTTCTTAACACATCTACCAATAAATGATTGTCTGTTTTTTCATTAAAAACCCTGTCGTTCTGAATATTAGGATCTAGCTGTGAAATAGAAACACTAGGATTATTGATAAGTTCTTTGTCAATTGAATTAAGTGTTGCATGATGAGCAAACAAAATAACTTGGTTAAAGTCAAGTTGTGGAACAATTGAGATATGTTTTGATTGCCTATCAGCAAGCGCTTTAACGAGTTCTGTCAGTATCGTTGTTTTTCCACATCCATTTTGACCTATTATGGTCGCAATGCGACCCCGTAATTTATTCTGATTGGTAAATTTAAATTCGAGTTGAAGAGAATCTAAATTTTTAAACGTAATGTTGAAGGTTTGTTTAGAGTCCGCATTTTCAATGACTTTACCTTGTATAATAGAATATCCATGCCGATAAGCAAAATACGCCTCACTCGTTCTAAGCATAGCTCTACTATACACATCGGTTTTATAAAAATCATCCCACTTTGGTATTCTAGAAGGTTTATCCACATATAAACAAATATCATTTATTTCTTCCAGAATGTTTATTGCTCTTTCAAAACCAATTAATCGGCTGATGGCGCTATAAGATTTTTGATTTGTGAATAAATGAGCAAAAGCTAAATCTATCGAAAAAAGATTTACAAATTTCTCTTTTTTTAGAATTGTAGAAACATACTTATAAGTATTATCTTGATCTTTGAAAGCAAATTTTGAATCAAACCATTCAATTGAATTATCATTTAATCGAATACCTATTTCTGTCGCTAATTGGTATCCAAAATCATTCCAATAACTATCTATTGGTTTTATAAAAACCGATCCTTCTGTTAAAAATTTTGTCGAACAATCAGGAGAACAAAGAAGTATAGTTAACTTTTCCTTTTTTTCCATATTAAAACTGATCCAAAACTAAAATTACCTAAATATGTAATTGTTTTTATATAACACATTTAACATAAATGCAAAGAAAAATGTAATTTAATCAATATGAAAAAATCGTGTTTCATAACATTTTTTTCTTTTAAAACTCTGTTATATACTTAAGTTGTCACACAATGAATAATTTACCCTAACTTTAGGCGTAATGATTAAGTTTTTTGGAATATTGAATTCATGCTTTGTTATTCGCAATCAAAATTTTAATAATTATCTATAAGTATACTTAGTTATGTTAAAAAAATGGTTATTTATTATTATAGGTAGTGTTTCATTTTTGCTGGGAACGGTAGGCATTTTCGTGCCACTTTTGCCAACAGTACCATTCTATTTGTTAACCGCATATTTGTGGCTTAATAGTTCAGATCGTCTTTATCGCTGTTTTACTCAAAGTCATTATTATCAAACTTATATACAAAAGATGCTTATTGAGAAAAAAGCATCTAAAAAAAGTTTGTTTAAAATGCTAGCTATGGTTTTTATCGCATTGTTAATCCCATTTATTTTTATTCATTCCTTGCATGTGCGCATTATTTTAGTAATCGTTTTTTTAGCGCATATTGTTATTGGCTTTTATTATTTTAGAAAAAAGAAAATTTAAAGAGAAAAGAAACGTAATTACAGGGTAAGTTACCCTGTAACAATTATAAATATTGCGAATAATCTAGTTCAGACTTTTCTTAATCTCTATAGCAAGTAACGGATTCCACATGGCTCCTGTCGCACTCATCACAGCATCAGCACCGTTTTTAATGAATTGGTGATAATGTTCACTGTTGCTAACTCCACCAACACCTATAATGGTAAATTTTAAATCCATTTGTTGACGATATTTATCAAGGCGACTCACCATATCTAATCCAGCCCAACGTATGGCATCGCCACAAATTCCACCTTCCTTTCTATTTTCTCCTAAAGCTGGCTGACCATTTGCGTTAACAGGTTTGGCTGATAAGGTATTAATAGCACTTAATCCATCAATTATCGATCCGACTTTAGTAAGTAATGAAATAATTTTTTCATCATCCGGAAAATAGGCTAGTTTCAATATAAGTGGACGATCGGGAACTGCATTTTTAATTTCATTTACAATGCGTTCTACTTTATCAACATCAAAACAGAGTAATTTACTCGCTCCTTCATTTGGGCAACTCAAGTTTGCTTCAAGAATTGGGGCATTAGTTTCTCTTACTAATTTAGCGGCTAACGCATAATCTTTTTCAATTTCGCCATGTCCTTGTGTTCCTTGAAAGCTACCAATAACATATTGACCTTGACCAGCGGCTTTTACCGCATCAGCCATATCAGGTTGCCAAACATCGGGAGCAAGAGAAGGAACACCAAACGAATTGGTAATTGATAGCGGTTGAGTATAATTTGTATCTGCTAAGACAGTATCAAGATTACTGGATAATTTACCGTTAGGATGAACAGATAGCACATTCGGCAACGGATGACATTTGTGAAATCTTGTTCTTACAGTTTTATAGACGCATAAGTCAAATCCATACGCAAATGCAGCTTTAATATAATTGGCATTTAGAAGGGGACCGGCAGGCATTCCAAATGGTAAATTAACATTAAGATTGAGAAATTGACTGGTTTGGGTTGCGACATGTTCAACGTGACTTAATTGTGTAAAAAGCCCAAAAGGACCGTTTGCATAATTATCTTCATAACTGATAGTGGGATCGTAAAACGGCGTTAAAGATTTCATAATATCTCCTGTGATGAGCACTTAAAAAAATTCTGAGGAAAGAGGGGTATATTTTTGATAAAAAAAATCCTCCATAAAGGAGGATCAATAAATTGAATTAAAAAAGAGTGATACTTAATTTTGGATAATAATTTTTCTTTTTTCACTCTAATCATTCTTAGGTTCTCTTGTACAAACTTGCATGCATTCTAGCTTAATCTATTCAAACTTCAAGCCAATTATAATGATAAATATGTAACTAAATGAAATAGTTGCAGTGTTTTTTTTTAGATTTTATCGTTGCAATATGACTATCTTGAAAACTGTTTTGCTTACTTAAGCTACAATGTTATTTGTTTAGATAAACAAATAGCACATAATACTTTAAAAAATATATAAAAATTTTTGTCTAAAAAATAATACATCGGTACATTAATAGTCTGTTTCGAAGTGGAGAATGATTATAAGTAATGCTATTATTAACAACAGTTAATAAATCTGAATAAAATAATTAGGTATATAATAATGAAAAAAGAAAATATTTTTAAACCCTTCACTTTACCCAATGGCGTTGAATTAAAAAATAGAATAATGATGGCGCCAATGACGACCTGTTCCGGATTTTATGACGGTTCAGTCACGCATGATTTAATCGAGTATTATCGAGACCGAGCAGGTGAAATAGGAACAATCATCGTTGAGTGCGGGTTTGTCGATAATAAAGGATTAGCGTTTCCTGGTGCAATAGGTTTAGATAACGATGATAAAATTGAAGGATTAGCTAAAATTGCGAAAGCAATTAAAGAAAAGGGATCGAAAGCAGTCATTCAAGTTTATCACGGTGGTCGAATGGTTGAGCCAAAACTCATTGGTGGACAATCTCCTGTTGGACCAAGTGCTATCGCAGCCCCTAGAGTAGGCGCAGCAACACCGATCGCATTAACGGCAGACGAAGTCGACGACATGATCGATAAATTTGGTCAAGCGGTACGTCGTGCTATTGAAGCCGGTTTTGATGGTGTTGAAATCCACGGTGCTAACACTT
>CAMLAI010000031.1 GCA_946477995.1 uncultured Gilliamella sp.
ATACAAAAGCTAATGACAATGTGATGGATGTTGCTTTTGTTAAAGGCACGATAAAACCGTCCATTGAGGACATTATCCAGTTCATTGCATATGCTAAAAAGTCTGACATAAAAAAACCGTATTTAAATTAAAAAATAAATTCGCCGCATTTTAAGCGGCGAGATCACAATAATATCAAATTTGATAGTTTATTAGCTATTTGTTAAACCATTTTTTATAGATGGCGTCAAGTTCACCATTTGATTTTAATTTATCAAGTGCTTGATTAAACTGTTCTCTTAACTGATCATTGCCTTTACGTAAGGCAATACCTAAGCCTTCTCCAAAAAAATCATGATCGGTAATTTTGTCACCTAAAGCAACAATATCCGTTTCTTTGCTTAACCAATCACCCGCGACAAAAGAACTGGCTACAATCGCATCGATTCGTTTAGCTTTTAAATCTAAAAACGCATATTGATAGCTATCATAACTAACAGGTTTAACGTCAGGATATTTTTCATTTAAATATTTCAAATAGGTTGTCCCTTTTTGAATACCAATTCGTTTACCTTTTAGTTGTTCCAAATCTGTTAAAGTGTCTTTCAATGTAATAAATTGAATTGAGCTATCATCGTAATAAATCTTTGTAAAATCAACTTGTTTTTGACGTTCAGGCGTGATGTCTATCCCAGCAATTGCTGCATCAATTCGACGCGTTTTTAAACTAGGAATTAATCCATCAAAAGATTGATTAACAATTTTACAAGAAGCGTTAATTTCTTCACAGATTTTGTTGATCACATCAATATCAAACCCGACAATTTCGTTTTTGTCATTGGTGAATTCGAATGGTGCATAAGTGGCTTCTGTACCGATAGTTAAATTTTCAGATGCTTGAGACGTCAATGCAACGCTGGCAAGCAAAATAGCAAATAAAGTTTTTTTCATATCTCCACCCAATTTTATAATCATTAATGTGATAAATAAGCTTTAAATTCTTCGGTTTTAGGATGAGCAAAACATTCTAATTGTCCTTGCTCAATAATTTTACCGTGTTCCATATAAATCACTTGTGAAGCGACTTTACGAGCAAAATCGACTTCATGAGTTACAATAATCTGCGTTATTCCTGTTTGCGAAAGTTCGTTAATAATTTCAGCAACTTGTGATGTAATAGCCGGATCTAATGCAGCTGTAGGTTCATCAAACAACAAAATTTGTGGCTCCATCATCAATGCTCTGGCAATTGCTACTCGTTGCTGTTGACCACCCGAAAGGTGCAGAGGATAGCGATTTGCCATTTCGTCAATTTGCAAACGTTGTAATATCAACATTGCTTTATCAGTCGCTTCTTTTTTAGATAAATTTAGTACTTGGCAAGGTGCTTCAATCAAGTTTTCAAGCACCGTTAAATGGGGCCATAAATTATAGTTTTGGAAAACCATACCCACATTTTTACGTAATTGTATGATAGTGGTATCACTGATTTTTTTGGAAAAATCAAAATGGGAATTAGCTATTGTCATTTCACCTGATGTTGGTATTTCAAGTAAATTAAATACTTTTAGTAAAGAGCTTTTTCCTGCTCCACTTTGACCTAATAATACAATGGTTTCACCTAGAGGATAACTAAGTGAAACATCTTTCAATGCATGATGAGTACCATAAAAACAGTTAATATGGCTTAATTCAATATTCATTATAAATGTTGGCTAAATTAAAAAAATTGACTAAATATTACTTTTTTTTGCATAAAAATGCAATCTAAAATATGAGACAAATAGTATTCTAAATGAATCTAGTATTTATCTTTATGATAAAATTTGAAAATTTAATGATGTTCAAATTTAAAAATTAATTATTTTTCAGATATGATAGGAATTACAGGACCCAAATATTTAGGTTCTTTATTCAAAATATAGAGATCGATGAAGGCACTAACACGAGCTAATGTTTCACGAATTCTGACTAATTTCATACTATCTGGTGCAGGAACAGCAAAACATTGTGCTTGAATGTTCTGGGCTAATGCAATAAATATTGCTCGTTCACAATGAAATTCTTGCGTAATAATTGTAAAACTTTTAGCGTCAAAAACTTTGTTGGCTCTGACAACTGAATCCAATGTTCTAAATCCGGCATAATCTAATACGATTGCATCGCTAGGGATTCCCGCTTTAATTAAATCTTTTTTCATCGTGACGGGTTCATTGTAGCTTTGAAAAGAATCTTCACCATCACCACTGAGTAATAGATAATCGACTTTATGCTGATTATAAAGGGATATTGCGCCATTAATTCGATTTTGATAAAAAACATTTTTACCACCACCTCGAACATATTTGGAGGTACCAAGTACTACACCTACGTTTTGATAGGGCAGTTTATTTACATCGTGGTATATATAAGGTGCGGTTTCATAGCTTATCCAATAATCCAAGCCAGCAATTACACATATGAGTAAGAAGCAAAGACTAAATAAACTTTTAATTATTTTTTTTAATTTCATGTTAGAACCAGTTAAAAATAAAGACTAAAATTGGAAATAAAAATGGAGCTATTAAAGACGTCATTATACCACATAATACTAATGATAAAGAACTATATGCGCCTTCATTATAATCAACTTCTATACATCGAGCAGTACCAACTGCGTGTGAGACTGCACCTATTGATAATCCTCTAGCAGAAGCGGATTTTATTTTTGCTATATTCAATATTTGATGACCAAAAATTCCCCCTAATGTGCCAACCAATATAACACAAAGGGCTGCGATTGACGGAACACCGCCTTCGTTGTTGGCAATCGTCACAGCAATAGCCGTAGTGACTGACTTTGGTAAAACCGACGCAGCTATTTCGGTATTTCCACCTAACCAAAATACAATACTGACGCCAGTTATCATTGAAGCAATTGACGCGCTAAAGGTGATAATGATAATTGACTTCCAACGGGCTTTAATTTGTGGAATGAGTTCGTAGAGCGGAAAGGCTAAAGCGACAACAGAATAAGGTAATAATTTATTTATAATATCGACATTACTAACATATTCTGAATAACTGGTTTGACTTATTATCATAATTGGAATAAGCACTATCACCGAAATCACTAACGGATTAAATAATGGTGTTTTAATTTTGAAAGCAATTTTTCGAATAATCAGAAATACACAAACAGTTAAAGGTAACATCCAGATCATAGTGGTTTTTCCTCATTATTATCTGATAAATCGAAATTTTTGGCTGTTTTTTTATGAAGTTTTTCTGTCAACCAAGCTGTTAATAGTAATACCAACAGTGAACTACCAATACTTCCAAAAATGATGGGTAACCAATTATTTAATAGCAATGTGTAATTATCCATTATCCCCATTGCAGCAGGAATAAATAGTAATGTCATATAACGCATAAATAAATTGCAGCTATTTTTTATCCAACGAGTAGGGATAATTTGAAAAGCTAATAAAAAGAATAGGGTTAAAAGACCGATAATACTACCAGGAATCATGATGGGTAAGAGCTGAGAGATGAAATTACCCACCCAAAGACTTAACGTTAAAATTAATAATCCGCGACCATAACTAAACAACGAATAGTATAAAGAATATAATCGATGTTTGATTGTGGCGTGTTTAGCTAAAAAATGTTTCATAGTCTAAAATTTAATAACTTGTTTGATTGTTAATAACAGACTGCTTTATTTGGCGTCTATAATACGCCCCTCAATTTTAATTATCCAACTAAATAATGGCAGTAATGATAAAGCTGTTTTATCAAAGCTAATTTTTCGGGTTGTTGAACATAAGTTTCAGCAAGTAATTCTAAAGTTAAAATGTAATCTTGAATCTTAGGCGTATTTAGTTTATCACGACAATAATCTTGCCAAATCATCTGTTCGTGATGAGTTAGGATTTGAGGAAAGTTTCGAGCTTTGTATCGAAAAAAAAGTGTACTTAAACGAGGGTCTTCAAATTTAAGAGATAAACTATCTAATAACTGTACTGGCGTTGTTTGTACTGTTTCACAATATAGTTTATCCTGATTACTCAAAAATCCATTATATATTTGTGCATCTACATCCGTATTAGCCGGATAATCATGACTTAAGCTAAATAATTCTCGCATTTTATCTTGCAACAAAATTTGATTTTGTAATAGCTTTTGTTGTTTGTTTAAACATTCTTCAATATTAATGGAAAATCGTTTAGCATTTTCAGGCAGTAAAGTTTTTATCGGTGCAAGGATAGGGCATTTGTTAATATGGACGAGTTTTAATGGAATGCGAGACTCATCAAGTTCAAGATCTTCAGTTTTAGTATAAAGTTTTTCGCGTATTATATTCACTGGTAAATCAATAATTGAATCAATATCGCCAGTGAGATCACAAACAATGACGGCATTATTTTGTTGTGGATGCCAAGCGATAGGGCATACTAATGACATATTTCCTCGATAACTACCCAGCATACCCGAAACATGTACCAGAGGGATCATATTGATTATATCAATAAGTTCAGCAACTTTATTTTTATTGCGCAATGTAAAAAAATAGTTAAATAATTTAGGTTGTTTTTCTTTAATTAATTTTGCAATGGCGATAGTGGCATACACATCTGACATTGCGTCATGAGCATGTTCATGCGTAATATTATTTGCTTTGGTTAAATGTTCTAACCGAAAACTGGGATAACCCGAATCGTTAGTTGGCCAATGAATACCTTCAGGTCGTAAGGCATAACACGCTCTTACTACATCAAGTAGATCCCATCTTGAATTACCATTTTGCCAACAGTAGGCGTATGGGTCGTAAAAATTACGGTAAAGGATATTGCGGGTCACTTCATCATCGAAACGAATGTTATTATAGCCTAAAACGCAAGTATTGGGTTCACTAAATGCTTGATGAATTAATTTGGTAAATTGAGCTTCATTCACTCCTTTTTGATTTGCTTGTTGTGGAGTAATACCCGTAATAAGAACCGCTTCAGGATTAGGTAGATAGTCTGGTGCTAGCTTACAATATATAACTAAAGGCTCTTCAATAATATTAAGCTCAACATCAGTTCGAACACCCGCAAATTGAGCGGGTCTATCAAGAGCTGGATTAATACCAAATGTTTCATAATCGTGAAAGTAAAAAGTAGGTTGTTGGGCGTTATTTTTCATTTTATCGTTTTAGTCTTGATGGTTTTTGATCTGTCACTTACCTAAATTATACAATATTTTACTTAATTTAAATTATTTAAACGTATTTATTTTGCCATATAAGTAAGTAATTTTTGTTGAAACAAATGGCTTTATTCGTTTAATATCCACGGATAAAAATTAGAAAGATTATAAGTTTAAAAAATGGTTATATTATTTATAATATTAGGTTAGTTAATTGTGAGTTTTTTAATAAGAAAGAAGTGAATAGTTAAGCGTATTTATTCACTTCATGAGTAAATAATATCAACTATTAATTTAAATTATTCTCTTCTAGAAAAAGAATCAATTGGGCTTTCCATAAGTCCGCTATCATTGTTGTGCCATGTCCGGTAGTTTTTTCAGAAGCTGGAATCAAGTAGTACTTTGCATTGGGAATCTTCTGTATGGCTTTTTCCATTAAATCGGTCGAAGCTGGATTTCTTTCATCATCCTCAGAGTTGATAGCTAAAATTCGTGCTTTGATTTTATTTAAATCTTTGGTTGGATCATAATTTCTTGCCGCATCCCATTGATATAAAAAATCGTTAGTATCCATCGTAACACGTTCGTTTAATTTATCTTTTAATATTTTTTCTGTTTCTTCCGTATTATATGCTTGCTTTTGCCATGCAATGTCACCGCCATTAGTTGCGATATTGTAGTAATTATAGACTAATTGAAACTGTTCGGGTTGTTTGGTATAAAAACCTTTGTTCCAGTCGGGATCATCTTTGATAGCATTGATAACCATTTTACGCATAATCCAGTGACGGCTGGACATTGGCGCAGGGGTAGCAGCCATAGGAATAGCGGCTGTCATATAATCAGGATACATCGTTACCCATTTCCATGTATTCATTCCTCCCATTGAGTTACCGATGATTAATGCTATATGCTCAATATTTAGCTTATTTTTTAATAGTTGATATTGAGCATTAACCATATCGGTATAATCATAAT
Organism: uncultured Gilliamella sp.; assembly: GCA_946477995.1. Classification (GTDB taxonomy): domain Bacteria; phylum Pseudomonadota; class Gammaproteobacteria; order Enterobacterales; family Orbaceae; genus Gilliamella. The sequence goes on from CAMLAI010000031.1 coordinate 6,130, forward strand.
GAGGAAAATCGCCTTTTAAACCGTCAGAAGGTTTAGACGATTTACCCGTGCCTATTGCGTCGGGGAGGATAATAAAATATTTTTCAGCATCTAATGGCATTCCTTTATCAAACAATGCATGACCAAAGCTATTATTTAACATTGCGCTACCACTTCCAGTTGTACCATGCAATATTAAAATTGGTTCGTTGTCAGGATTGCCAAGAGTAGTGTAATGTATTTTTATACTTTCAGTTTTTCCATTATTAAATTTGAAATGTTCAATCATATAATCCGACTCTTTTTTGTTATGAAAACCTAAACAATGCCCAAAAAAAGGTATTGTCAAAAAAACAAACATGAAGAATTTAGTCTTTCTTTTGAGCATAATTTTTCTCCATTTTCTATACGCACCATAAAGATAAGGAATATTCATTAAGCCACAATGAACCAGATAGGAAAATCAAGTTTTTGCCACATTGTGATTTTAATCACAATATGATGATAATATTTTTTTAAGTAACAGATAAATAGGCTATTTAAACAATCTTTTCTAGAGAATTCATACCTGTTTTTTTAATAGTATAGGTAAGAAAAAGTAAGATAGGGAGGATGATATAATCAATAAAAAAGGGGGAAATATAATCCCCCATAGCTGTTATCAGTTTAAAATGTATTTTTCGGCGCAGACTCTATAATGTTGGCCATTTTTTCAAGGGTCAGCCTTAAAAGTTTAGGCATTGAATCAAGTTCAATGGAATCCATTAGATTTTTTACATACAGTCCTAATTCTGTATCACCTTCGACGATTAGTCGCCGTTGGAAGAATAGGGTGTCTGGATCTTGGCGCCGGGTTGCTATCATAATCAAATCGTTTGCATTACCAATAAAACTTACATCAGCAATTTCCTCTCGACTCACTACGAGTTTATTATCAATTAAGCTAACAAACCAAGTAAGTTGAAGATCGGTAACTTCAATTTTTAACCAACGATTTTCTAAAAAATCGAGATCACCATCTTCTAATGAATGTTTAAATTGTAGTTGTAATAGTTGTTCAATTGCCTGTTTTTTCAAATTAAACGGAATACAACGTAAAGTTAGCCCCAAAACATGAGGGGCTTTGTCAACAAACTGTGAATGAATATGGCCTAAAAACTGATGTTTGTTTGCTATCATTTATGAATCTCCAGATATCATTTTTTCATAAATATCGAGGTCAGTATTTAAATGTTCAAATGTTTCTTCACTCACTTCATTACGAACTTTCATTTGTAGTAAAGCTGTGCGTTCTGCACCGATTGCCACAAGACGCATACGTCTTTCAAGATTTTCAGCTTCCATCGCTTTTTGTTCTAAATCTTTTAATCCTGTTCGACGTCTTAAAGAACCGATAACACGTGAACCCACTTCATGTATTATTTCTTGATCTAAACCAGCTTCAGACGTTTCTTGAAGTAAATTGTTTTGCATTTTTTCAAGACTCACAATAGCTTCTTCCGCCATTTGCCCCTTAACTGTCAAAATTTCATTATCTTGTTGAGAGTTATCTAAAATAACACTACCTCGTAATAAAATAGGTAAGACGATAACCGCAGTAATTAATGAAATTAAAATAATGCCAGCTGCGATAAAAACAAGTTGATAACGACCACCAATTGTCATTGGAATAGATAATACACCCGCTAGGGTAATAGCTCCGCGAACACCAGCAAAAGTGGAAATCCAAAGATCGCGTGTAGTATAAGAACGGAATGCAAGTGGACGTTTTGTTCCAAATGGTAAAGTAGGCATATGTTTCATAGCCCATAACCAAGCAAATCGTGTTCCCATTAATACGATAAATACAAACACGACAATAAAGCATAATTGCCATACTTCAATAGAGGAGTCTGTTTGGTTTTCAGCAAAAGTATTATTTAAAATACTTGGTAATTGAATACCTAATAAAATAAAGACAAATCCATTGAATACGAATGTTAACATCGACCATGTACTATCTGATTGTAAACGAGCGGTCAAAGGGGCGTTGCGCATCATACCAGAATGGTTAACGGTCATACCAGCACTCACAGCGGCTAAAATCCCTGAACAGTGACATTCTTCAGCAAGGATATAGGCAGCAAAAGGAAGTAAGAATAGTAAAACAATTTGGATGGCGGGATCATTGTGGGTTAATTTATTAATTAAACGTAAAATACGTGCATATAACCAAGTAAATAAAACACCAACAGCTAAGCCACCAAGAGCGACAACAAAGAAAGAAAGACTAATTTGTAATAAATTAAATTCAAGCAAGCCCGTTGCAATTGCAATAGCAAATTTCAATGATACCAGACCAGATGCATCATTCATTAAAGCTTCGCCTTCAATAATCTCCATTTTTTCTTTTTCTATACGCCCTTTACCAACTATTCCACCTAGTGCAACGGCATCGGTAGGTGATAGTACTGCAGCTAATGCGAGTGCGGCAGCTAATTCAACTTTTGGTAACATCCAATTTAGAAGGTAACCTAATGCAATTATAGAAATAACGACAAGAACGAGTGCTAATCCAACAATTTCTCTGGCATTATGTACAAAGTCTTTGACTGATGTTTTTCGTCCATCTGCAAAAAGCAATGGAGGTATAAACAATACCAGAAATAGTTCAGGGTCAAATTTTACATAAATACCAAAAGCTGCTAAAACACAACCCAGTAGTATTTGCATAAGTGGTAACGGAATTTGGAATGGTAGTAATTTTATTACCACACCTGAAAGTGATACAATTAGCACTATAAGTAATATTGTTGAAAAAAGTTCCATGGTTTTCTATTAGTTATCCTATAATCATCTCATTAGTTAGCTATTGATTATATCGGAAATTTAGTTTAATTTCAGTTGAAAATTTAAAAAAATTATTCATTTTTTAATCAAGCACTCTTTTTAATCAAAATTATAGTTATATGATAAAAGGCATTTTAAATGGAAAATTGGCAAAGGGCATTTGTCTTACATACTCGTACTTATAGTGAAACAAGTCTATTAGTCGATTTATTTGTTGAAAATGCAGGAAAAATAACGGTGTTAGCCAAAGGGGCAAGACGTAAAAAATCTTCATTGAAGGGCATTTTACAACCTTTTACCCCCATTATTGTTCAATATTCTGGTATGGGTGAAATAAAAACTTTACGACAAGTTGAAGGTATAGCGCTAACGTTGCCGCTTTTTTCTGTATCGTTATACAGTGCTTTTTATTTGAATGAGTTATTGCATCGAGTTTTAGTCCCCGAAGTTGGCGTACCTACACTTTTTGAACACTATCTTAAAAGCTTGCAACAATTAGCGCAGCTAGTTCCGGCTGAAAATGTGTTACGTTCATTTGAATTAGCATTATTAGAAAGTTTAGGCTATCACATTGATTTTTTTCATTGTAGTGCAACGGGGGATGAAATTATCGAATCGATGTATTATCAATATCAGTCAGAAAAGGGCTTTATCAGTAGTTTACTTGAAAATAGTACCAGCTTTACGGGTAAAGAAGTATTGGCATTAGGTTATCGTCAATTTTGTGATGAGGATACATTAAAAGCGGCTAAACGGTTTACTCGAATGGCATTAAAGCCTTATGTTGGTTCAAAACCATTCAAAAGTAGAGAGCTGTTTCTGAAAATTTAAGAATTATTTACTATAAAAAATGATTACCCTTCTTTTGATAATTCACAAACTAATTTATCAAGTTGATTGGCAAATTTTTCTCTATCCTTGTTTGAAAATGCAGAAGGTCCTTTAGATTGTATACCACTAGCCCGCATAGTTTCCATAAAGTCTCGCATCACAAGTCGCTCTTTTATGGTTTCTAATGTGAAAGGTTCACCTCGTGGTGTTAGCACAAAAGCTCCTTTATGAAGCACATCAGAGGCTAATGGAATATCAGACGTGATTACTAAATCATTTTTTTCAACTAATTCAACTATTTTATTATCAGCTTCATCAAAGCCATTTACTACCTGTAATCTTTTTATAAACGGAGACGTGGGAATAGTTAACCATTGGTTTGCAACTAAAGTTATAATTATTGATTTACGATTCGCTACCCGATATAGGATTTCTTTAATAGGGTTAGGGCAGGCATCAGCATCAATCCATATTTTCATCATTTTTCATAATCAAATTTTTCATTTATAGGCAGAAAATTATAAACTTTAATCACTCTACAAAGTAACTTATTTTTAATTGAGTTAATCAATTTTATTGTTCTCATAATGAGTTGATAAAACAGTGACAAGATAAAACATATGTTTATTTGAAAAATAGCACATAAATGGTATTATACACGGTCAATTTTTTATGTACGCATGTGCGCTTTCGTGTGGCGCACCACTGTTATAAGGATTTATTATGCCAATTATTACTCTTCCTGACGGAAGTCAACGTCAATTTGATAAGCCTGTTAGTGTTTTAGAAGTTGCTCAAAGTATCGGAGCAGGCCTTGCCAAAGCGTGTATTGCTGGGCGAGTTAATGGTGAACGTAAAGACGCTTGTGATTTGATCGAGCATGATTCAACTCTAGCGATTATCACATCAAAAGATGAAGATGGACTTGAAATAATTCGTCACTCATGCGCTCACTTGTTAGGTCATGCAATAAAACAGCTATGGCCAAATACGCAAATGGCAATTGGGCCAACAATTGATAACGGCTTCTATTATGATGTCGATTTAGATCACTCTTTAACTCAGGAAGATCTTGATGCATTAGAAAAACGTATGCATGAATTGGCCAAAAAAGATTATGAAGTAAAAAAAGAAGTGGTGAGTTGGGAACGAGCAAGAGAGGTTTTTTGGGAACGACGTGAACCTTATAAAATTGCAATCTTAGATGAAAATATTCCTAAAGATTCTACTCCAGCACTTTATCATCATGAAGAGTATATTGACATGTGCCGCGGTCCTCATGTTCCTAATATGCGTTTTTGCCACCATTTTAAATTACAAAAAGTTGCTGGTGCTTATTGGCGTGGTAACAGTGATAATAAAATGTTACAACGCATTTATGGCACAGCTTGGGCAGATAAAAAACAATTAGATAGTTATCTGCAATTTTTAGAAGAAGCAGCTAAACGGGATCATCGTAAAATCGGTAAACAGCTTGATCTTTACCATATGCAAGAAGAAGCGCCAGGAATGGTGTTTTGGCATAATGACGGTTGGATTATTTTCCGTGAGCTTGAAGTATTTGTTCGTACCAAATTAAAAGAATACGATTATCAAGAAGTGAAAGGGCCTTTTATGATGGATCGTGTTTTATGGGAAAAGACAGGACATTGGGGTAACTATAAAGAATTAATGTTTGTTACCTCTTCTGAAAATCGTGAATATTGTATCAAACCAATGAACTGTCCGGGACATGTTCAAATTTTTAATCAAGGTTTAAAATCTTATCGTGATTTACCATTACGTATGGCTGAATTTGGTAGTTGTCATCGTAATGAACCTTCTGGATCTTTACATGGTTTAATGCGTGTTCGTGGTTTTACCCAAGATGATGCCCATATCTTCTGTACAGAAAGTCAAATTCGTAGTGAAGTAAATAGCTGTATCAAAATGGTTTATGATACTTATAGTACTTTTGGCTTTACAGACATAACTGTAAAATTATCAACTCGTCCGGAAAAACGAATTGGTAAAGATGAAACATGGGATTTAGCAGAAAAAGACTTAGCTGAGTGTTTAACTGAAAATGGTATAGAATTTGAATATTTACCGGGTGAAGGTGCTTTCTACGGACCAAAAATCGAATTTACTTTACACGATTGTTTAGGTCGAGCTTGGCAATGCGGAACAGTTCAACTTGACTTTATGTTACCAGAGCGTTTAGATGCAACTTACGTGGGTGAAGATAATGAGCGTCATGTTCCTGTCATGATTCACCGCGCAATTTTAGGATCAATGGAACGTTTTATGGGAATCTTGACAGAAAACTGTGCGGGATTCTTCCCTACTTGGTTAGCACCATTGCAAGTTGCAGTTATCAATATTACCGATAATCAAGCTGAATATGCTAAACAATTGACCGAGAAACTGCAAAAAGTTGGAATTAGAGCAAAAGCAGACTTGAGAAATGAGAAAATTGGGTTTAAAATCCGCGAGCATACTCTAAAACGTGTTCCTTATATGTTTGTCTGTGGAGACAAAGAAATGGAATCAGGTACAATTTCAGTTCGAACTCGTCAAGGTAAAGATCTTGGTAGCTTTGAAGTGAAACATGTTATAGAATTGTTGCTTAACGAAATTCATAGTCGTTCATTAGAACAGATGAATTAAAGATAAATTAATTTGGAGGAATGAGATATTAAAGTCAGTAAACGAATTCAGTCAACACGCGCGCATAAAATTAATGATGAAATAACTGCTCGCGAGGTGAGGTTAACCGGCGTTGACGGTGAACAGCTCGGTATTGTTAGCTTAGATGAAGCTTTAAAACAAGCTGAAGAAGCAACATTAGATTTAGTTGAAATAAGCCCTAATGCAGAGCCGCCTGTTTGTCGAATTATGGATTATGGCAAGTTCCTCTATGAAAAGAGTAAAGCAACAAAAGAACAGAAGAAGAAGCAAAAGGTTGTTCAGGTTAAGGAAATTAAATTCCGACCTGGTACAGACGAAGGCGACTATCAGGTAAAACTCCGCAGCCTGATACGCTTTCTTGAAGATGGCGATAAAGCTAAAGTCACGCTACGTTTCCGTGGACGTGAAATGGCTCACCAGCAGTTAGGGACTGAAATGCTTGATCGCATTAAAGAAGACTTAGCTGATTTGGCAACGATTGAATCTTATCCAACTAAGATTGAAGGTCGTCAAATGATCATGGTGCTTGCGCCGAAGAAGAAATAATGGTTCATCAAGCTAATTCTTAATTTTATTGAGAATTACACCATTTTTTCATTGTCATTAACAATGCGAAGTAGGAATTAGTAAAATGCCTAAAATTAAAACAGTAAAAGGCGCAGCAAAGCGCTTTAAAAAAACAGCTTCTGGTGGCTTCAAGCATAAGCAAGCTAACAAGAGTCATATCCTAACTAAAAAATCAACCAAACGTAAACGTCATTTACGTGGTTTGACAACTGTGTCAAAAGGTGATTTAGGTTTAGTTGTAGCGTGTGTTCCATACGCTTAATTTATTGGTTAATTATTTAGAGGATATTATTTATGGCTCGTGTTAAACGTGGTGTTATTGCTCGTGCACGTCACAAGAAAATTTTAAAACAAGCAAAAGGTTATTATGGAGCTCGTTCACGTGTATATCGTGTTGCTTTCCAAGCAGTAATCAAAGCTGGACAATATGCTTATCGTGACCGTCGTCAACGTAAACGTCAATTCCGTCAATTATGGATTGTACGTATCAATGCTGCAGCTCGTCAATGTGGTCTTTCTTATAGCCGTTTCATCAATGGATTAAAGAAAGCATCAATTGAAATCGATCGTAAGATTCTTGCTGATATTGCTGTATTCGACAAAAATGCATTTGCTGCATTAGTCGAAAAGGCAAAAGCTGCACTATAATTGCTTTATAAGAGCCGAGTTATCTCGGCTTTTATCGTTATGGATAGCAATAGTTATTTTAACAAAGTGAATTAATGATGATATTAATTATTTTTCGTTTCTTTTTTAGCTTTAATGACGATATGCATTCGTGAGGCAAATGAAAAACGAAAGATAATTATAAAAGCCTCAGAAAGAGGCTTTTTTTATGTAATGAACAATAAGCAGGAGAATTTTATGTCTCAATTAGTTGAACTGGTAAGCAATGCCAAATCCGCTATTGAAAGTGCTGATGACATTAATATGATCGAACAGATCCGAGTGGAATATTTTGGTAAAAAAGGCTATTTTACGTTACAAATGGCTTCATTACGTGATGTTCCTGCGGAAGAGCGACCAGCTGTAGGTCAAAAAATTAATGATGCTAAACAAGAAGTTGTCGAATTATTAAATCAAAAGCGAAGTTTCTTAGAGCGTCAAGCTCTTGATGCGAAGCTTGCCAATGAAACAATTGATATCACTTTACCAGGTAAAACACTTGAACTCGGTGGCCTACATCCTGTCACCAAAACGATTCATCGTTTAGTTGAGTTTTTTGGCGAACTCGGGTTTGTTGTTGAAACAGGTCCAGAAATTGAAGATGATTATCATAATTTTGATGCATTAAATATCCCTGCTCACCATCCTGCTAGAGCAGATCATGATACTTTTTGGTTTGATGCTAAACGTTTATTACGTACTCAAACTTCTACCGTACAGATTCGTACCATGGAAAATCAAAAACCACCAATTCGAATTATTGCACCGGGCAGAACTTATCGTAATGATTACGATCAAACTCATACACCAATGTTCCACCAAATGGAAGGGCTATTAGTTGATAAAAATATTAGTTTTACCCATTTGAAAGGGCTAT
>CAMLAI010000032.1 GCA_946477995.1 uncultured Gilliamella sp.
AACATATTCTGGCAATAAAGCGGCAAAACCTTTATACTATGCCGTCATTATTGGTATCACTCTATAGAGTTTTACTAAAACACTCCGTTCTTTAACATCATCAATTGGAAAAAAATTTATGCATCCGATGCTTAATATTGCTATTCGTGCTGCTCGTAAAGCAGGTAATGTTGCCATTAAGGCTTATGAAAACCCAAGTTCAATCGAAATTGATACTAAAGGTGCTAACGATTTTGCCACTAATGCAGATCGTGCTGCTGAATCACTTATTATTGAAACAATCAAAAAAGCGTATCCTGATCATACGATTATTGCTGAAGAAAGTGGTTTAGCTAAAGGTAGTGATGCCGATACGCAGTGGATAATTGACCCAATTGATGGTACGACCAATTTTATTAAAAATATCCCACATTTTGCAGTTTCTATTGCGGCTCGAGTTAAAGGTAAAACAGAAATTGCCGTTGTATACAATCCTATGAGTAATGAGCTGTTTACCGCGGCGCGAGGTAAAGGTGCACAGCTTAATGGGTATCGTATTCGTGTTAGCAATGCTAAAGACCTTGAGGGTAGTGTGCTCGCAACGGCCTTCCCATTTAAAGTTAAACAATATAGTGATAGTTATTTTGCGGTATTGCAAAAATTATTTGTAAGATGTGGTGATTTTCGCCGTAGTGGGTCTGCCGCGTTAGATTTAGCTTATGTAGCAGCAGGCCGTTTAGATGGCTTTTTTGAAATTGGCTTAAAACCTTGGGATATTGCCGCAGGCGAGTTAATTTTACGTGAAGCAGGTGGCGTTATCACCGATTTTGCTGGTGGCAATAATTATATGGTTTCGGGCAATATTGTGGCGGGTAATCCTCGTGTGGTCAAAGATTTGTTAGTTTCGACCCAAAACGATTGGCCAGAAAATTTGCGTAATTAATTGTACTTTCTTTATTCGAAATGCAGGGTTGTAGCCTTGCATTTTGCTTTATACTAGTCATCAACTACAAAGAGTCATTTTCGTTATTTTGCGTCATCTAATGACGTCATTGAACAATTAACGTGTAAACCTTGATTGTTTAAATAGTCACTGCCCCATATATACATTGATTCAAGTACTGGTCTAATGCTTTTGCCAAAGTTTGTTAAAGAATATTCAACTTTAGGTGGTACCACTGGAAAAACTTGTCGATGAATTAAGCCATTAGATTCAAGTTCGCGTAGTTGTTGGGTTAGCATTTTAGCTGTAGCCGTAGGGATTTCCTTACGTAACTGAGAAAATCTTAAGGTAGTTTTAGCCATAAGTTTCCATAATATGAGCGATTTATATTTACCACCAATCATATTGATGGTGGCATCAACAGGGCAATAGGTTATTGTTTGATGTTTGTTTTCACAGCAGCTTTTATTGATTGATTTATTTTTCACTTAATTATCTTGATAGTATCTTTTTGGGTAGTATATATCAAAAAAGTGCATTCTTGTTAAAAGGATAATTAATACTACAATATGTACCACACCAAAAATTAAGGGATGTGTTAAATGAAAACTGTCGAATACCATTTTTTTGTTGAGGATATGAGCTGTGCATCATGTGTTAGTCGAGTTGAAAAGGCGCTGAGAAAGATTGATGGTGTCATTGATGTTAGTGTGAATCTTGCGACTGAAAAAGCAACCGTTAATGCAAATTCGAATGTTAAGTTAGACACACTCATGTCAGCTGTGGACAATGCCGGATATCATGCGGTAAAAATTACTGATCAACAAATGCACCATAAAGATGTTGATAAGCAAGCTTCACTTTGGCCTATTGTTTTGTCTATTATCTTGTCTGTACCTTTTGTCATCCCTATGTTACTTGAACCGTTTGACATTAATTTGATGCTACCTGCTTGGTTGCAATTTATTCTTGCTTCGATTGTGCAATTTGGACTAGGTGGTAAGTTTTATCGTAGTGGGTTTAATGCGTTAAAAGCATTAACCGGTAATATGGATTTATTAGTCGCAATTGGTACCAGTGCCGCTTATGGCTTGTCGTTATATCAGCTTATTAGTGGTCATTATGATCACCTCTACTTTGAATCATCAGTGGTGATTATTACCTTAATTTTGATTGGTAAGTGGTTAGAGTTAAGAGCGAAGCATCAAACAACCCAAGCAATTGAAGCTCTTTCAGCGTTACGACCAGAGATGGCATTAGTCAGGCAAGGTAACCAAGAAGTGAATGTACCTATCGACCAGGTAAAAGTAAATGATATTGTGGTGATTAAACCCGGTGAACGTATTGCTGTTGATGGTATTGTTATTGAAGGTTCATCCAGTAGTGATGAGTCGATGTTAACAGGGGAAAGCTTTCCTGTAACTAAATCCATTAATGATATTGTTACTGGGGGGACAATTAATGGTGAAGGGTTGCTGATAGTGAAAACTACCGCAATTCAAGCTGACTCAATGCTTTCAAAAATTATAAATATGGTTGAATCAGCCCAAGCTAAAAAAGCACCAATCCAGCGAATTGTAGATCGTATCAGTGCGATTTTTGTACCGGTGATTTTGGTTATTGCGTTGGTAACCTTGCTGTTTTGGGGAGTAATTTATCATGATTGGCAACAAGCCTTGCTTCATGCCGTTGCCGTATTGGTTATTGCGTGTCCATGTGCTTTAGGATTGGCAACACCTACTGCGATTATGGTGGGAACGGGAGCAGCGGCTCGTCAGGGGATTTTAATTAAAGATGCCGAAGCGTTAGAAACGCTGCACAATATTAATACGATCGCATTTGATAAAACCGGTACGTTAACAGTAGGTAAACCTGAATTAGTGGAAATTGACGTCGTCGGTACTGAAACACCCGAGCAGATTTTATCAATTGCGGCATCAATGCAAGCGGGGAGTGAACATCCTTTAGCTAAAGCGATGTTATCTAAAGCTAAGCACTATAATTATGCACAGAATATTACCTCAGTAGCTGGTTCAGGGATTATGGCAATGATTGATAATACCGAATACTATTTAGGTAGTTTACGCTGGATGAAATCGTTAAATGCCTATTTTGTGAATATGGATGATAAAATCAATGAGCTTACCGGTAAAGGTTACACTATTTCATTTTTGGCTAAACAACAATCAGAAAATCAGGTCGTAATTTTGGCTTTATTTGGTTTTTCTGATGTCATTAAACCTGAAGCCAAAAATGCAATTGAAGCATTACATCAATTGCATGTTACCAGTGTTATGTTAACTGGCGATAATCAGCAAGCGGCTAATTATGTCGGGCAGCAGTTGCGTTTAGATAAAGTGATTGCTGAAGTTTTACCGCAAGATAAAGCAAACTATATTTATCAATTACAGAAAGAGAGCCATAGTGAGCACAATAATTTAGTTGCCATGGTCGGCGATGGTATTAATGATGCCCCTGCATTGGCAGCCGCAGATATTGGCATTGCTATGGGAACGGGCACCGATGTTGCTATGCATACGGCGAGTATTACATTAATGCGTGGTAATTTGTACCTTATTGCTGATGCCATTGATATTTCGCGTCGAACATATAATAAGATAAAACAAAACCTGTTTTGGGCGTTTTTCTATAATTTAATTGGCATTCCATTAGCTGCTTTAGGATTTTTAAATCCAATGATTGCAGGTGCTGCCATGGCTTTAAGTAGCGTTAGTGTGGTAACAAATGCATTACTGCTTAAACGTTGGAAAGCGAGAGCCGATAACCAATAACGGTCGTTGAATTAAGGCGGTCGTTTATGCCGCCTAATCGGGTCATTTTCTGGCAATAGGTTTGTTTGTCTGCATATTGACCATTTACGTCAAACTAAAATGGATTTGCGATCCTTTTCCTTGTTCAGTAATAAATACGCCGACGGCACAAATTATCTGTTCATTATAATAAACTAAAGGAATGCGGGTTCGCATCCAAGGTGGAATATGGTGCTCTTGCCATAATTTTTTGATTGCTCTTGAACCCTGACGATTGACAATTTTTAGCTGTCCTTGTGCATGAAAGCGTACAGTTACATCTTCGTCGGCACGAGGTAAGCGGCAATTTAAGTTGTGCTTATTATTGGCGTGTAATTCACCAATATGATCAGGTAAGACTAACGATGACGATAAATCCCATTTAAGCACGTGTTGTTCAATATTTTGATATAGTGGCAACAGGTAGAGTTGGTTTTGGTAACGGCGGATTTGTTTATTATGCAAAATAAATTGTGGATTGGCATCGTCTTTAGCTTGCGCAACAGTTTGCCAAATTAGCGTGAGTTGTTTTTGGCTTGGCATGATAACTTGTTGTTGCCGAAGCCACATTCGTAAAATAGCATTGCGTTTATATTCGCTATAATCAAACAAGGGTTTTAAGCGTAGCTGACCTTGAACGGTAATCACTTGTTGATACTCGGACAGTAATAGCTCGTTAATTAAGGCTTCTTGTTGTTGGCATAACTCGGCACTTCGAGCGACCATTTGCGGAAAATGTGGCCAACGTTGATTGATAATTGGTAAAACATTTAAACGTAAAAAATTGCGATCGTAATGGTCATCTTGATTACTTTCATCTTCTATCCAAGTTAGTTGATTTTGATTCGCATAAGTTTCTATTTGTTTGCGTGATATCGATAATAATGGGCGAAGATGTTGTCCATTTTCGATGGGCATAGCAGAGAGTCCAGCTGGACCACTACCTCGCTTTAAGGCTAATAAAAAGGTTTCGCACTGATCATCAAGATGTTGGGCTGTGCAGAGCATTTCGTCACTTTTTAAGTGATGATGAATTGCTTGATAGCGGGCCTCTCTAGCTTGTTCTTCGATATTCTTGTTCATATCATCAAGCTTCACTTTTTCAATAATTATAGGTACTTGCCATGTTTGGCATTGTTGTACACAATGGTTTGCCCAGTTATCGGCATTTTGACTTAAACCATGATGAATATAAATAGCCCTAATTTGTAAATTGGGTAAAAGCTGTTTTTTCAACATTACCAATACATGCAGTAATACCGTCGAATCGACGCCACCACTGAAAGCCACCAGTAGTGCATTATTGCCTTTTAAATGATGTAAAACGGTTTGTTTTATTACGTCATCAAGCATTGGGTTGTGTGTATTGTTCATATTACAGTGAATTATATTAAGCTTGTTAGCGCAGTAGTTTTGATTTTATCAAGTTTTATTCTATCTAAACCAGCAGCTAAATCGGCAATTAAATCATCAGGATCTTCAAGACCAATATGCAGGCGAATTAATGTGCCAGTAAAGTCGACACCTGATACCGGTCTAATTTTTGCTAATTCTTCAGGTTGGTTTGCTAAAATTAATGATTCAAATCCTCCCCATGAATACGCCATGGTAAAATGGTTTAAATGATCCAAAAAATCAGCTAATTGTATGTCGGTTAAGCGGTCTTTGAGAACAAACGAAAATAAACCACTTGCACCACTAAAATCACGTTTAAAAAATTCATGTCCTTTGCAACTTTCAAGTGCAGGGTGATTAACGGTTGCCACTTTCGGGTGACTAGCAAGCCATTTAGCAACTTTTAAGCCATTTTCATGATGTTGTTTAAGTCTCACCGCTAAGGTACGTAATCCACGCGCCGCCATATAGGCCGTATCGGCATCGCACATTTGTCCCATTAAATAAGAACGTTCTCGTAATCTATCCCAACATCTCTCATTGGCAACAGCAGTCCCTAACATGCCATCTGAGTGCCCAATAAGATATTTAGTGCCTGATTGAATTGAGATATCAATACCATGTTCTAATGCTTTGAATAATATCCCAGCCCCCCATGTATTATCGATCATAATGGTGATTTCAGGATTAACACTTCGAATGGCCTTAACAATTGCCGGTATGTCTTGAACTTCCATAGTGATTGAACTTGGTGACTCTAAAAATACCACTTTGGTATTAGGTTTGATATGGTTGGTAATATAACGGCCAATTAAAGGGGAAAAGTAATCAGTTTCAACCCCCATATCTTTTAAAATATGTTCACAAAATTCTTGGGTTGGCTCATAACTTGCCTCGGATACTAAGATATGATCCCCAGTTTTGACAAAAGCTAGAATCGTATTAGCAATGGCAGCAGCACCGCAAGGGTAAAGATAGCAACCAGCTCCACCTTCAATTTCAATCATGGCATCTTGCAGAGCAAAGTGGGTTAATGTGCCACGTCGTCCATAAAATAGTGCACCATTTGTACGATTTTCTGCCGCTTCTTTTTTGGCTGCAAGAGTATCAAACACCAATGAAGAGGCTCGTTGAATAACGGTATTTACTGCACCTTGGGTATAGCGTTGTTTTCGTCCTGCATGAACTAATTTTGTTGGTAATGACATGATCAATCCTAGGTTAGGGATAAATTTTAATAACAGTTAGCATAGCATGCTGTTAAAATAGTAAAAAATAATTTTTATGAATAGTTGTTTTCTGATAATGCTAATAACTCAACTGGCTAACCTAAATCATGCAATCATCGATTTTTCGTTATTACCTAAGCAAATTGTTGATTATGCAAATAAATTGCATGGCCAACGTAAAAGGCAATTTTTAGTTTGTCGTTCAATCTTAGCGCAGTTACTCAAACAACATTATAGTGTCGATATTTTACCCGAAATGGTCATTGGCGATAATAGTCGACCTCGTTTTTTAGATTGCTCGTTTCCTGATTTTAATATTAGTCATAGTGGGGATTGGGTTGCTGTAGCGGTTGCATTGTCAGGAAAGGTGGGCGTCGATATTGAGGTAGACAGGCCGCGAAAAAATTACCTAAATGTCGCTAAACATTGTTTTGCTGATGAAGAGTACCAATGGATGATTAACCAAGAAGATACATTATTAGCTTTTTGGCAGCTTTGGACATTGAAAGAATCGGCATTAAAACTTTATGCTAAAGGCGTTTGGCAAATAAAATCAGTCAATGTTAATTTAGAACGTCACTCTATTTGTGCCCCTTTTGGACAGCATTTCTATTTTCATTATCAACAGCTGTCAGGCGTTCATCTTGCGGTTAATTGTGATAATCCTATTACCAATATTGTTGTAAAATCCTAATTATTATAATCTGTTACCCTTTTAGGGTAACAGTTATTACAAATATTTTATTATTCGTTTGTGGTGAGTAATCCTGACTCACTTAAGGTTTTATTAAAGTCTTTGTCCATAAAGAATAAATCACGTTTATTTTCGCCTACTAATTCTAGTTTATCAACAATGGTTTTAAATAGCTTTTCTTCTTCATGCTGTTCTGATACATACCATTGTAAAAAATTGAAAGTTGAAAAATCTTTTTGAGTAAGGGCATAATCGACCAGTGAGTTAATTGCTTTGGTAATGGTCAATTCATGTTGATAGGCTGCTTTAAATACATCGAGTAACGATTTATATTTTGCTTCTGGTGCATCAATTTTTCCAATTAATGCAAGTGAACCACAATCTAGAACATAATCAAACAAACGTTCCATATGTTTGCGCTCTTCACCGGCATGATCTCGTAAAAATTTTCCAAAAGAGGGAAAATTTTGGTCATCACACCATGCACTCATTTGTAAATAAAGATTTGAAGAATAAAATTCTAGATTCAGTTGGTCATTAAGTTTTTTGACCATTTGTGTTGTTAACATCTGACTTTCCTCTCATTGCTATTTTATTATTCCACTTTTTAAACGTGGTTATTATATAAACCTTAGCGATTTAGCTAATTGGTTTAAATTGATTAAACTAAATAAATTTGTTGTAGGTTTTTTTTGTGCTTTTCATCTAATTGGTACTCTTTGGCTAACCAATTGTCGATGGTTTGATAACGCTGTTTAATTTCATTTATAGCAGCAGTTAAGAACTCTTTTTTGGCAGAAAATATGATTTTATACTTGTCTAATTCTTCCTGCGTAAATTTATTTTTATATTGATTAAGTGTTTCTTCACGAAAAGTTTGTAAGCATTGTTCAGTAAATAGATAGTCTTGCATGACATCTTCTTCACTCACGCCTAATGCAAAAAGTGTTAGCGCGACACCAATGCCGGTCCTATCTTTACCAACTGCACAGTGCTGAACTAATGGTTTACCATTAGCGTTAAGTAAAAGTGAGATTAATTGTTGATAAGCCTGATTATTAAATGGAAGTAACTGATAAAGTTTTACCATAAAATCAAATGGTGAATATTTTTTTAAAATAAAGATATCATCATAATCACTAGTTAAACTTGCAGTAATTTCGTTACTTAATGGATTAGCCGGGACATTAATATATTGAGTATTAGCCCATAAATTATCGGGACAGCGATCGATTTCATGCTGATCACGATAATCTAAAATATGATGAAGCTTTAATTGGTTAGATAAAATGTTTTTTTCATCTTCAGTTAAGCGAGAAAAGTCACCAGCACGGTATAACAACCCCGATCGAATTTGACGGCCGTCAGTTGTCTTGATTCCACCTAAATCACGAAAATTGATACTGTTTTTGATAGGGATAACTGATGTCATTACCGCTCCTTATTTATTCTTAACTTCGCTTGCTATATTAACATGTTTCTGATTAGAATTAAGTCAATGTTTTGTTGTTTGATAATCAATGAGGTTTTTAATATGTCGATGTTATCTATTTTTCTTTCAAATGAACCGGCTCAAGCGCAGTGGGGCAAAGATGCCTTACTCAGCTTTTCTGATGATGCTATAACAATACACTATAAGTCGGAACATCGCTTAGGTGCAATTCAGCGAGCAGGGCGTAAATTGGATAATCAAGGCATTAAAGCGGTGAAACTGACAGGAGAGGGTTGGGATTTAGAAGCGTCTTGGCATTTTTGGTTAGGTTACCGTAATGCCAAAAAAAACAATAAAGTGACGTGGGCAAAACTCAATAGCAAAGAAAAAACAGAACTTAAATATCGTTTGGATATTATTGATTGGTGTCGCGATATTGTTAATCAGCAAGCCGAAACCTTAAGTCCTCTTGAATTAGCAACACAAAGTGCAAAATTAATTAGTGCGTATTCATCTGATGTAACTTATAAAATTATTTCAGGCGAAGCCTTAAAAGAACAAGGTTATATGGGAATTTATACTGTTGGCAAAGGCTCGGATAGACCAGCTGCATTGCTTGAACTTGATTATAATCCGAGCAAAGATCCTAAAGCACCGATTATTGCTTGTTTAGTGGGTAAAGGTATTACCTTTGATTCTGGTGGCTATAGCTTAAAACCAAGCAGTTTTATGGAGTCAATGCGTGCTGATATGGGCGGAGCTGCACTGGTGAGTGGCGCGTTAGCATTAGCGATAGCTCGTGGTGTACAACACCGTATTAAGCTTTATTTATGTTGTGCGGATAATTTAGTCAGTGGTAATGCGTTTAAATTAGGCGATATTATTCATTATCGTAATGGCAAAACTGTTGAGGTTGATAACACGGATGCGGAAGGACGCTTAGTGTTAGCTGATGGATTAATTTGCGCAGATAATGATAAACCACACTATATTATTGATTGTGCCACGCTAACCGGCGCTGCAAAAATTGCTGTAGGTAACGATTATCAATCCTTGTTATCATTCGATGATTCATTTGCTAATCGGCTAATTGAAAGTGCGACTACCGAACACGAAGCATTTTGGCGATTACCGTTAGCTGAGTTTCATCGTTCGCAATTTCCTTCATCTTTTGCCGATATGGCTAACTCTGGCTTACCTAATACCGCAGGTGCTAGCACCGCAGCGGCATTTTTATCGCATTTTATAAAAAATTATAAACAAAACTGGTTACATATTGACTGCTCAGCCACATTTCGTAAAAGTGCTACTTCCTTATGGGCAACAGGGGCAACCGGAGTAGGTGTTCGCGCCATAGCACATTTATTAAGTGAACTTAACTAGGATTGAAAAAAACCACTGTAAGAGTGGTTTTTTTATATTTTAGATATTTAAAGTGGGATAAATTATTTGTCTTCAACCACTATTGCTTTTTTAATATAAATGGGTTCAACAGGAACATTTTGGTGAGGTCCCATACGTTTAGTTGGTACCGCGGCAATTTTATCAACCACATCCATTCCTTTAATTACTTTACCAAATACTGCATAACCATATTTTTCTGGTGATTGATAATTAAGAAAATCATTATTTACTAGGTTAATAAAAAATTGGCTAGTTGCACTGTTGATTTCACTGGTTCTTGCCATGGCAATAGTGCCGCGATCATTTTTTAGACCGTTATTTGCTTCATTTTTAATTGGAGTAGTATTATCTTTGAATTTTAATTGATCATCTGCGCCACCACCTTGGATCATAAAGCCAGGGATAACACGGTGGAAAGTTAAATTTTCATAAAATCCGCTTTTGACATAATCAATAAAATTTTTGCTAGAAATAGGCGCATGTTCGCTGTCTAATTCAATTTCGATATCACCCATACTGGTTTGTAATAGTACTTTTGTATCAGCATAAGCAAAAGTAGCAGCCATTGTTAACAACAATGAAGCAAATAACATTTTGATTTTATTCATATATTAAATTCCTTATCCAATTTAGTTGGCAGATTATACCGAATATTAAACTATTTTAAATGACAAATATGTAAAATAAGATAAAAATTTGAGTTTTAGTTCACAATAATACTGTTCTATATCGTATGACTTATTTAAAGTTGTTATCTTTAATTAACTATTAGCATTCCTCACATAGCTTTAATTAAATAGAAACATTTAAATGCCACATTTATTTTGTTGAATTGTATTTTGAAATAGAATGAGAACTCATGCGTTGTATTTTATGTAATATGCCATTAGCTTTAAGCCATCATGGCATTTGTTGTCAATGTGTGAACAATTTACCTAAGTTAAATAAAGTGTGTCAGCAATGTTGCTTACCACACTCTTTATTTACTGAGATCTGTTACCGTTGTCGAGACAATAAACCAAAGTATGACAAGCTTATAGCAGTGAGTGATTATATTAATCCATTGAAAAAACTTATTCACCAGTTAAAGTTTTATCATAAAACTGAATTTGCTTTAGCATTAGCTAGATTGATGTTTTTAGCGTGGTATCAACAACGAGAAGCAGACGGGTTAATGAAACCCGATTTAGTGACATGTGTCCCGTTACATCATTTACGATATTGGTCTCGTGGTTATAATCAAGCCGAATTATTGGCTAACCCCATTGCTAAGTGGTTAGGTCGTGATTTTTATCCGCATTTATTATATCGTAAACAGCGAGCTTTAGATCAAAAAACACTTTCATTGCAACAACGAATTGATAATGTTGATACCCTCTATTTTTGTCGGGAAGATCTTACTAATCAATCTGTTATGCTGATAGATGATATAGTCACTACCGCCAATACTATAAATGTTATTAGTCAACAATTGAAAAACTGCGGTGCAATAAGTGTTCAAGTCATTTGTTTATGTCGCACAGTATTGTAAAATCATAAACAATCCCTATAATAACCAACAGAGTTAGTCAACTATTATAATCAGTGATGCTCATAATTATTCATTGAATAACTGGCATCAAAGTGAGGGGTTTATGTCTATTATTACCATTTCTCAAGCAGCTCAACAGCATTTTAAAAAATTGCTTGCTAATCAAGCGGATGGAACACAAATTCGGGTGTTTGTTATCAATCCTGGTACCGCAACAGCGGAATGTGGCGTGTCATATTGTCCCGCTGATACTGTTGAAGAGAGTGATATTGAAGAAAAGCAAGATGGTTTTTCTGTTTATATTGATGAGATCAGTGCTCCATTTTTGGAAGAGACAGTGATTGATTATGTAACCGACGAACTTGGCTCACAATTAACATTAAAAGCACCAAACTCAAAAATGAAGAAAGTTGCAGATGATGCACCGTTAATCGAGCGCGTTAATTATCTGATTCAAGCTCAAGTTAATCCGCAACTTGCTAGCCATGGTGGTCATGTGAGCTTGGTTGAGTTGACAGAAGATAATTATGCCATATTACAATTTGGTGGAGGTTGTAATGGTTGTTCGATGGTGGATTATACCTTAAAAGAAGGAATCGAGAAGCAGTTACTGGCCGAATTTCCAGAATTAGCAGGGGTGAAAGATATTACTGAACATCAAGCCGGAAGCCACTCTTATTGTTAAAATAATTTCTAATTTAATCTTGCTTATTGCTAAGATTAAGTCATAATCAAATGCTGTTTGCCAATTCACTTTATGATGGGGTTTTATGAATCAAGTTAGTATTATTTCAGATCTTATCGTTTGGATTGAGAAAAATCTGGAGCAGCCATTATCTATAGATAATGTTTCGCAAAAATCAGGTTATTCTAAATGGCATTTACAACGAATGTTTAAAGAAGTAACCGGTCAAGTGCTTGGTACTTATATTCGTCATCGAAGGTTAACTTACGCTGCACTTTCTTTACGAATGACCAGTAAACCTATATTAGATATTGCAATGCAATATCGTTTTGATTCCCAACAAACTTTTACCCGTTCATTTAAAAAACAATTTAATGAAACACCGGCAAGTTATAGGCGTAGTGAATATTGGGATCCAACAGGATTAACGCCAGCCATTGAACTCAATAAGACGCGATTGTCGCTGCCTGAACCCACATTTGTCACTATGCCTAAACAGACTTTTTGGGGAATTACTTATAAAAATAACTGTAATCTAAGTAAATTATTAGATGAAGAGATTAAATTAAGAGTGCAATTTTTTCATAATTATTTAACGCGTTATGCTAATAAAAATGAAGCGTTGCCAGAAAGAATTTATGCATTTAATCGAATACTAAAAAGTAAAGATAATGCCAATGAGCAAGAACTTTTTTATACTATTGCATTAGAACACAATAATAACCTTGAACATATTGAACAATTTGTAAGTGAAGGTGGATTGTATCTTTGTTTTAAATATTTCGGACCACCAGAAAATTTCAAAGATTTTATTTCGCAAGTCCACTTGGCTGCTATGCCTGCATTAAAAGTTCGTTTACGTTCAGGGTGTTTAATTGAAATTCATCATAATTTGCATGATGATTCGGTTAAATCAGTCAAAAATCTTCAACGCATTGAGTGTGATTATTGTGTGCCCGTCATTACTGAAAATGAAATTCGCCAAAAAAATGGTGGATAAAATTGTTTCATTCCCTTTTTTACTAGTCATTTAATAAGTTTTGTTCTAACCAATATTTAAATTCAGGCGATGCTTCTTTTAGACTATTTGAACCACGAGTGACAGTGGCAATACCAATGCCAAGCTGTTCTTTTAATTGACGCTGATTAATTGAACCATCTAACAAAGCATGGACAATTTTTACTCGGGTAATTAATGCATCTCGTTCATCGGCAGTTAATAGGAGTTTTAATATATCAAGCGAATAGCCATCATTAAATGCTTGATGTAATATTTCAACGGTTTGTTGCCATTCTTTATTTTTCATCTTGTTCGTCATTAATATTGTTGGTTAAATTCAATTGTGGTTAAAATCCCTACGTTTTCTTGCTTTAAAATGGTTTTGTAAATGTAATCATAAGTTAATACATTTTTCACGTAATTACGGGTTTCGGTAAAAGGGATACTATCAATAAATGAGACAGCATCAAGTTTGCCGCCACTTTTATTAAGCCATTTTTTTACACGATTAGGGCCGGCATTATAAGCACTAGAGGATAAAATACGATTATTATTATTTTGTAAATAGACACTATTTAGATAGTAAGTTCCAAGTTGTATATTGATTTCAGGATCAAATAATTGAGCAGGGGAGTTATAGGTTACATACCCCATTTTTTTAGCTGTATCTTTAGCTGTTGCCGGCATAAGTTGCATTAAACCACTTGCACCGACGGGAGATTGTATTGTGGTATCAAGTGCGCTTTCTTGGCGCGAGATAGCTAATGCGTAAGAAAGCGGTATAACTTTGTCTTTTAATGCATTGTTATATAAGTTTTGATACATAATTGGGAGCCTTTCTGTCCAATTATCCCATA
>CAMLAI010000033.1 GCA_946477995.1 uncultured Gilliamella sp.
AATGAGCAGGCTTTTTTATTTAAAATTGGTCGGCGAGAGAGGATTCGAACCTCCGACCCACTGGTCCCAAACCAGTTGCGCTACCAAGCTGCGCTACTCGCCGTTAGGATGCGCATAATACTGCGCTAACCTCGATGTGTCAAGAGTTTCCCCTAAAAATTATGATGATAATTTTTTATTTTGTGAAAGGGGCAGGTGTTTTGCCAATACGTTGATAAAATTCGGTAACAAATTCTTCATAACGTTTGTTAGCAACTGCTTCTCGAATCTCTGCCATTAAGCGTTGATAATAGCGTAAATTGTGAATAGTATTTAAACGAGCGCCTAGAATCTCACCACATTTATCTAAATGATGAAGATAAGATTTGGTGTAATTTTTACAGGTGTAACAATCACAATGTGGATCAAGTGGTGTTGTGTCATCTTTATATTTAGCATTACGGATTTTTATCACACCATCAGTCACAAATAGATGACCATTACGGGCATTACGTGTTGGCATGACGCAATCGAACATATCAATACCACGGCGGACGCCTTCAACTAAATCTTCTGGTTTACCCACACCCATTAAATAGCGAGGTTTATCAGCAGGTAATTGTGGACAAGTCCCTTCTAAAATTCGATGCATGTCGGCTTTTGGCTCGCCAACAGCTAATCCGCCAACAGCATACCCATCAAAACCAATTTCGGTTAATCCTTTAATTGAAATGTCTCGTAATTCTTGATGGATGCCACCTTGGACAATACCAAACAAGGCATTTTTATTACCGAGTTCATCAAAGCGTTGACGACTCCGTTTTGCCCAGCGTAAAGACATTTCCATCGATTTTTTGACATAGTCCCACTCTGCTGGAAAAGGGGCACATTCATCAAAGATCATGACAATATCTGAACCAAGATCATATTGGATTTCCATCGAAATTTCTGGCGAAAGAAAAATAGAATCGCCATTAATTGGATTGCGAAAATAGACACCTTCTTCTTTAATTTTACGGATATCACCAAGGCTAAATACTTGAAATCCGCCTGAGTCGGTTAGAATCGGACCTGACCACTGCATAAAATCATGTAAATCACCATGTTTACGCATAATTGCTTGTCCCGGTCTTAACCATAAATGGAAAGTATTTCCCAATAGGATTTGTGCGCCGGTTGCAGCGACTTCTTCGGGAGTCATACCTTTGACGGTACCATAAGTACCCACCGGCATAAATGCTGGTGTTTCAACTGTATATTCAACGCCACGGCGATCGAACTTCATTCGTCCACGGCGCGCTAAGCCGTCGGTATTATCTAATTCAAATTTCATTTTTTTGTTAACCTCTTGCGACCAAATAAACAGTTTGGCGCGAATTATTGATATAATACGTCATTGTATTATGATTTTTCGGCGCCTAGTTTAGCGTGGCTGACCGTATTAGACAATATTTAGAAGGTTTTTGACGTTTGTGAAAAGTTTTTTGTCGTTATTCTGGCTCGTTTATGTATTGCTATTTTGTTTGGTAGGTTGTCAAAGTCACAATAAAAGTACCTTAAAATTAATTTCTGCTGATGTAGCGAGTCGGTTATCGCCTTCTGATATTATGGCAATGAGCCAGCTTGCTTGTATGGAAATGGATGAAAAAGCAGTAATTCCTGCTAGTTATCATAAAATGAGCCAACGATTAAATAGAGTCGCCTTAACATTACCACAAACGATTAATCATATTAAATTAAATTATAAAGTCTATCTTGATACTGAGCCAAATGCATGGTCCACAGCCAATGGTTGTATTCGCATAAATAGTGGTTTAATAAAACTATTAAATGATGATGAATTACAAGCAGTTATTGCTCATGAACAGGCTCATATTGCTTTACAACATTTTGTTAGTTCGTTTCAACAAGCTTCTTACATCGAACTTGCTGACAAAGTGAATGAAATTGTTATCTTCCAAAAAGAAGCTGTTGCTCAGCAACATGAAATAGAGGCAGATAATTATGCTTTTGACTTATTAGTTAACCAAAACATTGATCCTATTGGTTTAGTTGGTATGTTATCTAAAATGCCTATTCATGCTGTAAAAGATCCAGCTTCACATCCTTCAACTTTAAAGCGTATCAATAATATTTTAGATAAGATGAGTGGCAAGTAACTTTGACAACTTGTTTAGTTAAAAAAGACCTGCCTAATTTTGATATTCAATCGGCAATAGGTAAAAGATTGAAATAATCGTAACTGTTATTGTTGATTTTGTTTAGTAATGAACATAGCATCGCCATAACTAAAAAAACGATATTGTTGTTTGACAGCTTCTTGATAAGCATTCATTGTATTTTGATAACCAGCAAACGCAGAAACCAGCATAATTAATGTTGATTCAGGTAAGTGAAAATTAGTAATTAAGCTATCGATAACATTAAAGTGATAACCAGGATAGATAAATATTTGAGTGTCATTAAAAAATGGTGCAATTTTACCGGTTTTTTGTGCCGCGCTTTCCAGTGCTCTAACCGAGGTTGTTCCAACTGCTATGACTTTATTGCCTCTTGCTTTGCATGCTAAAACAGCGTCAACTACTGATTGCGGGACTTGTGCATACTCAGCGTGCATCACATGTGATTCTATATTTTCTACTCTGACGGGTTGGAATGTGCCGGCACCAACATGTAAGGTTACAAAAGCCATCTCAATACCTTTTTGTTTTAATTTTTCTAATAAAGGTTGATCAAAATGCAATCCGGCAGTCGGGGCGGCAACCGCTCCCGGTATTTTACTGTAAACGGTTTGATAAACTTCACGATCATGGCTGTCATCGGGCCTATCTATATAAGGCGGTAATGGGATATGGCCAATTTTATTTAAGATTGTCAGCACATCATCAGGAAATTGTAGTTCAAATAAACTATCGTGCCGAGCGAGCATAATTACATTAACCGATGCATCTTCGCCTAATATTAATTCAGCGCCTTCTTTAGGTGATTTTGATGCTTTTATGTGGGCTAGCGCGCGATGATTATCTAACAATCGTTCAATTAAGATCTCAATTTTACCACCAGAGGCTTTTTTACCATAAACCCGAGCAGGAATTACTCGAGTATTATTAAAAACCAGTAAATCGCCAGGATTGATTTTATCGATAATATCGGAAAAGACGCCATGTTCTATCTGACCTGTTGCACCATCAAGTGATAACAGACGGCATGCACTTCTTGTTTCTGACGGGTGCTTGGCTATAAGTTCTTTGGGAAGAGTGAAGTCAAAATCAGATAATTGCATAATTATATACCTCAAAAAAATGACCCAATAGTCTAAGCTTCCTGATATAGGTAAGCAAGTAATTCTTTTTTCTAGTATAAAACAAGCAATTATTTATTGATTATTACTCAAGTTAGTTTAAAATTTTTGGAA
Organism: uncultured Gilliamella sp.; assembly: GCA_946477995.1. Classification (GTDB taxonomy): domain Bacteria; phylum Pseudomonadota; class Gammaproteobacteria; order Enterobacterales; family Orbaceae; genus Gilliamella. The sequence goes on from CAMLAI010000033.1 coordinate 3,395, forward strand.
TCTAACTAAAAATTAGATAAAAGTTGATTATTAATAATATAAGGAAAGGAAAAAGAGTATGAAGAAACATCAAAAAACATTATTAGTTACGCTACCTTTGGTTGCAGTAATGTCTCTAGTTGGTTGTAATATCAACCCAAATGATGCAGTTAATTTGGGGATGAAAGGTCTTAAAGCGGTAACTTTAAGTGATAATGATGTTAAGCAATTAAGTCAAGAAGCTTGTGCTCAAATGGATGCTCAATCAAAAATTGCACCGGCTAATAGTACTTATACTAAACGACTCAATAAAATTGCTAAAGCGCTTGGTAATAATGTTGAGGGTACACCAGTTAATTATAAAGTTTATTTAACTAAAGATGTTAATGCGTGGGCAATGGCAAATGGTTGTGTGCGTGTATATAGCGGTCTGATGGACTTGATGAACGATAATGAAGTTGAAGGTGTACTCGGTCATGAATTAGGTCACGTTGCTTTAGGTCATAGCAAAAAAGCAATGCAAGTGGCTTATACTACTGAAATTGCTCGTGATGCTGCTGCGGCATCAGGAAACAGTGTAGTTTCATCAATTTCTCAATCACAATTAGGTGATTTAGCTGCAAAAGTTATCAATTCACAATTTTCACAAAAACAAGAAACCGCTGCAGATGACTACTCGTTCGATTTCTTAGTGAAAAGAAAGATTAATCCAGCAGGACTTGCTACTGCATTTGATAAATTAGCTGCTCAAGGTGATAGTTCTTCAATTTTAAGTACACACCCATCGTCAAAAGATCGTGCAGAAAATATTCGTGCAAAACTTGCTGGAATCAAAAAATAAATTTGATTCATTTTTCGATTAAAGCGCTTTTGATAGCGCTTTTTTTATAATACATTGAGTTAAAAACTCAACTTTAGCGTCTTTTTTAACAAAATCTGCTGATAGTGATTACCCTATATCATCATGCTATTTTAGATGTTCTTTTAGCAACTAATTCAAACAATTAGAATGTTAGTCTTCGCGGCAAGCTGATTTATTGGCGTTAGCATAAATTGGCAGTGAATATTGGCATCATTTCTTAAATAATCTTGTTGAGCAAGTATCAGTACAGCTGGTGTAACGAGATTTGAGACAATAAGTTTAAACCGTAATAGATAAATTTAGTTAGTGATAATTTGTGTCGATTAAAATTTATTAATAAACGATTTTAAGTTAATTAAATATAATTGTAGTGTTTTTGTTTAACCCCTCTAATTCTCAAGCAGCAAAAAGAGGGGGGGGAGAATCCTAAAGTAGATAATTTTGTTTATTGTTTATAACTAGATAAGAATTTAGCAAATCGTCCAATAGCATCTTCAAGCTGACCAGTATGAGGTAAAGCCACAATTCTAACATGATCGGGTTTATGCCAGTTAAATCCAGTTCCTTGTACTAACAATACTTTTTCTTGCAATAAAAAGTCTAACACTAATTTTTGATCATTATGGATATTGAATTTTTGTTGATCAAGTTTTGGAAATAAGTATAAAGCGCCTTGTGGTTTAGTACACGAAACACCGGGTATATCATTAAGTAAACGCCATGCCAACATGCACTGGTCATAAAGCCGACCACCCGGAACAATAAATTCATTAATACTTTGGTAGCCGCCAAGCGCACCTTGAATAGCGTGTTGTAATGGTACATTAGCACATAGTCGCATTGAAGCGAGCATATTTAAGCCTTCAATATAGCCTTTTACATGTTGTTTAGGGCCACAAAGTGCCATCCAACCTTGTCTAAAGCCTGCAACACGGTAAGTTTTTGATAAGCCGCTCATGGTGACAACAAATAAATCAGGGGCTAATGCAGCAATAGAATAATGGACTGCATCATCATATAAAATTTTGTCATAAATTTCGTCAGCAAAAATAATCAAATTATTTTGACGGGCAATTTCGGCAATTTCTAGTAATACTTCTTTGCTATAAACCGCACCTGTTGGATTATTTGGATTGATGATAACAATCCCTTTTGTTTTTGGCGTGATTTTTCGTTTGATATCTTCTAAATCGGGTGACCAATTGGCCTCTTCATCGCATAAATAGTGAATGGCATTTCCGCCAGATAGACTAATTGCAGCTGTCCATAATGGGTAATCTGGCATAGGTACTAGCACTTCATCGCCACTATTTAGTAAGGCTTGCATCGATTGTACGATTAATTCTGATACACCATTACCAATATAGATATCCTCAACATCAATATTTGAAACCCCTCTTGCTTGATAATGTTGCATAACTGCTTTACGGGCTGAGTAAAGACCTTTGGAATCACAATATCCTTGCGAAGTTGGTAGATTACGAATTACATCAACAAGGAGTTCATCAGGCGCATTAAAACCAAATGGGGCGGGATTTCCAATATTGAGTTTAAGAATCGTTTGTCCTTCTTCTTCTAGACGTTTGGCATGATCGAGAATAGGTCCTCTAATATCATAACAAACATGATCCAATTTATTTGATTTTTGAAAATTTACCATAATGCAGCCCTTTCAATTTGTTGTAATCGTCTTTATTATTTCTAAAAAAAACAATCTACTCCTATTTCGATAATTTTTGAAGATGTTATTATAATCAACGCTATAAATATTTTTTAACTGTGTAAAAATTGTGCTGGAGAGTGTTATGAAAACCATTTTAACGGTTATAGGTAAAGATCAAACAGGGATTATTGCAGGTATTAGTCAAAAGCTTTATGAATTGGATATTAATATTTTAGATGTAAGCCAAACTATTATGGATGAATACTTTACCATGATTATGTTGTTAGATTTATCTAAAATCAAAGTGAGCTTTGATGAGGTAAAAACGGCATTAATTCAATCGGGTGAAAAACTGAAAGTTAAAGTCAATATTCAACGTGAAGAAATCTTTGATGCTATGCATCGCCTATAATCTAAATTTGATACTCATTACTGAAGGATAATACTAATGGAAACAAAACAGATCCTCGAAACCATTAAAATGATAGAGGAAGAGAAGCTTGACATCCGCACAATAACCATGGGTATTTCCCTACTAGATTGCATTGATAGTGATGGTGAAAAAGCGCGTCAAAAGATCTTTGAAAAAATTACTCGTCTTGCCAAAAATTTAGTTAAAGTTGGCGATGAGATCACTTCAGAATTTGGTATTCCTATTATCAATAAACGCATCTCTGTTACACCTATATCGTTAATTGCAGGTGCAAGTGACGATAAAGATTATGTTGAGTTTGCAAAAACGCTTGATGCGGCAGCTAAAGCTGTTGGGGTTAACTTTATTGGTGGATTTTCGGCTTTAGTGCAAAAAGGTTACCATAAAGGCGATGAAATTTTAATTAACTCCATTCCGCAAGCATTAGCTCAAACAGAACGTGTATGTTCATCGGTTAATGTCGGCTCAACTCAAACTGGTATCAATATGGATGCAGTTAAGCAGATGGGGCAAATTATCAAACAAGCAGCTAGTTTAACTGCAAATAATAGCAGTATGGCTTGTGCAAAATTAGTGGTTTTTGCTAATGCGGTTGAAGATAACCCATTTATGGCAGGGGCTTTTCATGGCGTTGGTGAGGCTGACTGTGTTATTAATGTTGGCGTCAGTGGCCCAGGTGTGGTTAAACGCGCACTGGAAAAAGTAAAAGGCCAATCTTTTGATGTCGTTGCCGAAACGATTAAAAAAACCGCTTTTAAAATTACCCGCATGGGGCAACTTGTTGGTAAAGAAGCTTCTGAGCGTTTAGGCGTAAAATTTGGGATTGTTGATTTATCATTAGCACCAACGCCTGCTATTGGTGATTCTGTTGCTCATATCTTAGAAGAAATGGGACTGGAAGTTGTTGGTACACATGGCACTACAGCAGCACTCGCTATGCTTAATGATGCTGTTAAAAAAGGCGGTGTTATGGCTTGTGGTCATGTTGGTGGTTTAAGTGGTGCATTTATTCCGGTTTCTGAAGATGCAGGTATGATAGATGCAGTTAATAATGGCGCACTGAATTTAGAAAAACTCGAGGCAATGACGTGTGTTTGTTCGGTAGGACTTGATATGATTGCGATTCCAGGCGATACGCCTGCCGAAACTATTTCGGCAATCATTGCTGATGAGGCTGCAATTGGTGTTATCAACCATAAAACGACCGCTGTCAGAATTATTCCGGCTGTTGGGTTAAAGGTTGGCGATAATATCGAATTTGGTGGTTTACTTGGTCATGCTCCCGTTATGCCGGTTAATAAATATAGTTCATGCGATTTTATTAATCGTGGCGGCCGTATTCCTGCGCCAATTCACTCCTTCAAAAACTAAGCGATTATTTTGTGATGCCTTGTATATCGAAAAAAACAAGGTATCACATAACTTTCTGTCTATTATTTCCATCTGATAATCTAAAACGCGATTTTCTTGTTTTTCTTTTTTATGGTTATCCCTATGACGAGCAATCACATGGATACTATTTGGTAACAAATCAATTAGCCTTATTTTTTCTTCTCTAAAATTAACTATATAAAAAATAAGTTGATTTAATTTAGGTAGTTACCAGTAAAGCCTGCGTTTGGCAATTTGCTTTCACAATATGGAGGATAAGATGGGAGATAAATCTAACCACCAACTATTTTTTGAAAATTTCATTGTGTTAGATGAACGCGTCGACAATGCCGATCAATTTTTTGATTTTACGTTTCCTATTTTAAAACTAGAAAGCTATGGGTAAGACTCCTTTTTACTCGCTATTAAGCAACGAGAATCGTTATATTCAACCGTACTACTGACTGAACCTATGTTGTGGCTATGCCACATACCGATATCGAATATGTGATTAAACCTTTTATTTTTTAGCCGGGTTAAAGCGCCGATTGAATGGTGTAAAATGGCAAATAATATCCGTTCAATTGCTCATCATAGGGAGAAAGATTTCAATTTTCAAATTGGTAAAAACAATGATGGTACTTTTATAAAGAAGTTTTAGGAAATACATGCATTTCAGTATAAAAATAAAGTTAACTAATAAAACGGCTAATTTTACGTTAAATGCTTTCGTTTAGTGATAATGAATAATCAATTGTTTACAGACTCAAAAAGTTTATAATCAGCATAAAGGTATGGTTGTTAAACAAACAAATAGGATGGTGTGTATGAAAAGATTTTTAATTATTATTACAGCATGCTTTGTATTAAACATATCATTTAATCAAGTATTAAGTGCACCTCAATCAGATAAAACTTTTATTCTTCGCTCCGATAAAGCATTGCCATCCATTCAAGTATCTGAGCAAAAAATTTTTTCAATGTGAATTTTAATAAAGTAAAAACAGATAAAACAGAAAAAACACAGCAATCCAATGAAAGACAGATCGTGCTTTATAGTAATGATGTAGATAATGCTCGGATTTTTATTATGTATGAAGTTGTCAATAATGAACAAGATGCGATGACAGTTTTTTTAACGCAATTAAAACTACGAGGTAATGAAAATCCGGAAATTAAATCTTACAAAAATGTGAAATATGTTGAAAGTATTGATTCCAAAATAAATGGGCGCTATATCTATACTCAACAATTTGACCAAGCAAAAGGCTTTGTTGTAATAAAGGCTTTAATGTATCACATTGATGCAAAAAATAGTGATTTTTACCAAACAATAAATCCAATTCAAACCACCAAGCTAATAGATGAATTAATCAAATTTTCTAAACCATAACAAAAAAGGATAGCAAATCAGCAAGTAAGTAAAGTCGTAGTAAAATTTTATTATTTTATTGTGTTTTTACTTAGCTCATAAAGGAAACAAAAATGAAAAAAGTTATAATCAGTTTTATCTCAATATTATTGTTTGGTTGTGGGGCCTTAGAAAGTAATTATCAACCTAGCAATTATGGTCCGATGTTAACGGTAATTAATCAAAAATTACCAACTTATGATTTACCCAAAAAATTAGATTTCCACAATAAAACCTATTATATATATAATCAAAGTCGTGATAGTGGTTCAGGTAATCCTAATGATAAGCGTGCAATTATGTACATGCAAGATCCTAAATCAGCAACCTATTATGAAGATTATTTCATCATTATGGATGATATCGTTGCCAATGCTCAAGATGCTCAAAAACTCTTTAAATTGCAAATCGCAATGCGTTCATCTGATCCGAAAGTCACTCAAGAAGGTAACGTTTATTATGCCGTAGGAACTGATGAAAAAAATGGTATAGGTTATTTAATTGTCAGTACTTATGATGAATCAACCCATCTGGCTCGTAATCGTTTTTATCTCATTCTACTCAATGAAAAAAATGACCATTTAGTAAAATATATGCAAACCCATACTAAACAAATGGTACAAGAGATATTGAAATTAGGACGTAAATAGTTAATTTACCAGTCTAATACTGATAACATCAATGACAAGAATAGCAGCGTTAGTTGCGTTAATCGTTATGCACTGCTAGTATTGCAAAATTTCGATATAACAATGGTGATTATGCGTAACACATTTTCTGATAGTTACTTTCAACGTTTTAGCGGAATTGCGCGGTTATATGGTGAATCTGCATTGGCTTCTTTTGCTCGTGCCCATATCTGCGTGATAGGCATAGGTGGGGTAGGTTCTTGGGTAGCTGAATCACTAGCGCGTAGTGGTGTGGGTCAAATTACATTGATTGATATGGATGATGTTTGTGTCACCAATACCAATCGTCAAATTCATGCCTTAACAACAACTATCGGCAAAGCCAAAACAGCGGTTATGGCTGATAGAATTTTGCAGATCAATCCTGAATGCATTGTTAATGAGATCGATGATTTTATTAATGTTGATAATGTTAGCGACTATTTAGGCAGCAAACAGTTACCACGTTATGATTATATCATTGATGCAATTGATAGTGTCCGTGATAAAGCTGCGGTATTGGCATATTGTAAACGGCAGAAGTTAAAGGTGATCACGATTGGTGGGGCTGGCGGTCAAAAAGATCCTACCCAAATTAGGATCGTTGATTTAGCCAAAACGATTCAAGATCCATTAGCGGCTAAGTTACGCGAACGCTTAAAAAACGATTATAAACTCAATAAAGACAGTAAAGGTAAATATTCAATTCCTTGCGTTTTCTCAACCGAACAACTCACTTATCCAGCTAAAAATGGTCAAATTTGCTTTACCAAAAGTGATGCCGACGGCGCGAAAAAAATGGATTGTGCATCGGGTTTTGGGGCAATTACAACCGTTACAGCAACCTTTGGTTTTGTTGCAGTTAGTTATGTGTTAAATAAATTGTCTAAAATATAACGATACACCCCTCTATATTATTAATATTAAACATTAATTGTTAACTCATGACCATTTTTGTCTAAAAATGGTTTTTTATCAAAAAAATAACCGATATTTGTTGTTATTTATTCTGTTAATCACTTTCATTTTGTCTGCTATATTTATTTTTTGTGCAATATTATTGTATAAAGTAAAAAACTGATTTAGGATAACGACAATTTCGTTTAGTTGTTATGCTGAAGCATTTAAAATTCAAGGAAGAAGCCAAACGATCCAGATTTATTTTTTTAATTTCAAGGAGAAATCTATGGCAGTAACCAACATGAATGAGTTAAATGAGTTAATGGCCCGTGTTAAAAAAGCACAGGAAACTTATTCAACTTATACTCAAGAGCAAGTCGACAAAATCTTCGTCGCAGCCGCGACAGCAGCTGCAGCAGCTAGAATCCCACTAGCTCAACAAGCTGTAGAAGAATCAGGCATGGGAATAGTAGAAGATAAAGTCATTAAAAATTTATTTGCTGCTGAGTACATTCTAAATAAATACCGACATGATAAAACATGTGGTGTTGTTGCAGAAAATGAACCATACGGAACAATAACCTTAGCTGAACCTTTAGGTATTATTTGTGGTATCGTTCCAACAACCAACCCTACTTCTACCGCAATTTTCAAATCTTTAATCAGCTTAAAAACTCGTAACGCCATTGTTTTTTCTCCACATCCTAGAGCTAAAAAATCAACTATTGAAGCTGCTCGAATCGTCTTAAATGCTGCAATTAAAGCTGGTGCACCGAAAGATATTATTGGCTGGATTGATGAACCTTCTATTGAATTATCGAATGCATTAATGCATCACGATGATGTTGCTGCTATTTTGGCAACCGGTGGTCCAGGTATGGTTAAAGCGGCTTACAGCTCAGGTAAACCAGCACTAGGTGTTGGGGCAGGTAATACGCCAGTTATTATTGATGAAACGGCTGATTTAAAACGTGCTGTTGCCTCTGTACTTATGTCTAAAACGTTTGATAACGGCATGATCTGTGCATCTGAACAAGCGATTGTTGTTGTTGATTCTGTGTACGATGAAGTTAAACGTTTATTAACACAATATGGTGCATATGTTTTAAATGCTAAAGAAACTAAAGCCGTTCAAGGCATTATTTTAAATGATAAGGGTGCTTTAAATGCTAACATTGTTGGTCAACCAGCAACCAAGATTGCTGAAATGGCTGGCTTTAAAGCCCCTGCAGGTGCAAAAGTCCTTGTCGGTGAAGTGACTAAAGTTGATTTGTCAGAACCTTTTGCGCATGAAAAACTTTCACCAACATTGGCTATGTTCAAAGCAAAAGATTTTAATGAAGCTGTCGAAAAAGCCGAAAAATTAGTTGAAATGGGTGGTATGGGTCATACCTCTGTTCTTTATACTGATCAAGATAGTAATCGTGAGCGAATTGCTTATTTTGGCAGCAAAATGAAAACGTGTCGTATCTTAATTAACCAACCAGCTGCACATGGTGGTATTGGTGATTTATATAACTTTGATTTAGCGCCATCTTTAACATTGGGTTGTGGTTCTTGGGGGGGTAACTCGGTATCTGAAAATGTTGGACCGAAACACTTACTTAACAAGAAAACCATCGCTAAGAGAGCAGAAAATATGTTATGGCATAAATTACCAAGTTCTATCTATTTTAAACGTGGCTCACTACCTGTTGCTTTAAATGAAATAATTGAGCAAGGAGCAAAACGCGTCTTTTTAGTTACTGATAAATTTTTATTTAATAACGGTTATTCAAAACAAATTACTGATCAATTAGAAGCACAAGGCGTAATTTGCGAAACCTTCTTTGATGTTGAAGCTGATCCAACCTTAAGTATTGTTCGTAAAGGAACACAATCAATGACAGACTTCCAACCCGATACTGTTATTGCTTTGGGTGGTGGTTCGCCAATGGATGCGGCTAAAATCATGTGGGTACTTTATGAACACCCAGAAACAAAATTTGATGAATTAGCGTTGCGTTTTATGGATATTCGTAAACGTACTTGTCACTTCCCTAACATGGGTAAAAAAGCTAAATTAATCTGTGTAGCAACTACATCGGGTACCGGTTCTGAAGTAACACCATTTGCCGTGGTAACAGATGATGCAACTGGTCAAAAATATCCATTAGCCGATTATGCCATTACGCCTAACATGGCAATTGTTGATGCTAATTTAGTAATGAATATGCCAAAATCACTTTGTGCTGCGGGTGGTTATGATGCAGTAACTCATGCTTTAGAAGCTTATGTGTCTATCATGGCGAGTGAGTTTTCTGATGGTCAAGCATTACAAGCATTAAGTTTGTTAAAAACTTATTTACCTGCAAGTTATAAAGATGGTGCGAAAAACCCTGTTGCGCGTGAAAAAGTGCATAGTGCGGCAACATTAGCGGGTGTCGCTTTTGCTCAAGCATTTTTAGGTGTTTGTCACTCAATGGCGCATAAAATTGGCGCTGCTTTCCATATTCCTCATGGTTTTGCTAATGCAATGCTTATTAGTAATGTAGTGCGATTTAATGCAACCGATAAACCAACTAAACAAGGTACGTTTAGCCAATACGGTTATCCTAAAGCGGTAAGTCGTTATGCAGAAATTGCCGACCATTTAGGATTAACATCCGCAAGTGATAAAGATGAGAAGAAAGTTGAAAAACTGATCGCTTGGCTAGATCAACTTAGAATAGAGCTTGATATACCGTTTTCTATTAAAGAATTTGGTGTAGATGAAAAAGCATTTTTAGCGCAAGTTGATCAACTTGCTGTGGATGCCTTTGATGATCAATGTACTGGAGCAAACCCGCGTTATCCTTTAATTGCTGAATTAAAACAAATTCTACTTGATACTTATTATGGACGTCCATATCAAGATAAAGGTGACATCAGCGAGGATGTTGCAATGCATACTGCCGCTAAAGGTGTAGCAGTTGAATCAAAGAAAAAAGTCGCTAAGAAGAAATAATTTAAAATATTATTTTTGATTAAATAAAAACCTGAAATAGCTTAAATTTCAGGTTTTTTTTATGTTTTTGATTTTTTTTTAAGCAAACAAAATAAAATTTGTTTTTTTT
>CAMLAI010000034.1 GCA_946477995.1 uncultured Gilliamella sp.
TCAAGGGTAAGCATGTATTACTCGGATTTTCAGACGAAAGTTATTCGCAATTTTTCAAACAACAACAATAAAACCGAGATCATTATGACAGAGCCTGTTATTGAACTAACCAAAGCATTGATTGCCGAAAAATCGATAAGTCCGGATGATAAAAATTGTCAAAATATCCTTATCGAGCGCTTAACATCACTTAACTTTATCATTGAAGAATTCAATATTGGTCGCACTAAAAATCTTTGGGCTTATCATGGCGATCCGTCAGAAACAACACTTATGTTCGCTGGTCATACCGACGTAGTGCCTGCTGGCGATGAAAGCCAATGGCTGTATCCCCCATTTGAGGCAACCATTGATACTCATGGTGTACTTTATGGCCGTGGCGCATCAGATATGAAAAGTGGTGTCGCAGCAATGATCTGTGCTGCTGAAGATTTTGTTAAAGCAAACCCCAATCACCGTGGTCGTGTTGCGTTTCTAATTACCTCTGATGAAGAAGCTGATGCAACCGATGGAACAGTTAAAGTTGTTAATCGTCTTAATGAACGTCAGGAACGTGTAGACTATTGTATTGTAGGAGAGCCTTCTTGTGATAAGGTTTTAGGCGATCAAATTAAAAATGGGCGTCGAGGTTCTTTGACAGCAAATTTAATTATTCATGGTATGCAAGGTCATGTCGCCTACCCTCATTTAGTTGACAATCCTGTTCATCGATTTGCCCCTGCATTGGCTGAACTGGTTAATACGGTTTGGGATAATGGCAATCAATATTTTCCGCAAACCTCTATGCAAATTGCAAACATTCAGGCAGGCACAGGAGCTGAAAACGTTGTGCCTGGTGATCTATCGGTGCAGTTCAATTTTCGATACAGTAGTGAACTCACTGACGAATTAATTAAAACCCGTGTTGAGCAACTTTTACAAAAGCATAAATTAAATTATACGTTAAATTGGCGTTTATCAGGTCATCCTTTTTTAACGCCGCAAGGTGAATTGACTCAAGCTGCAGCAAGTGCGATAAAAGAGTACACTAATATTGATACAAAATTATCAACAAGTGGGGGAACATCAGACGGACGTTTCATTGCAAAAATGGGCTGTCAGATTATCGAGTTTGGGGTATTAAATAAAACAATCCATAAGATTAACGAAAATGTAAATTGTCAGGATATCATCACACTGAAAAAAATTTATCAAAGAATTTTGGAAAAATTACTCGTTTAATAAGATTGGCTAAGTTATCTAACTTGTTAAATCTGCTCAAACAAAATTTGAATAGATTATTTAATGCTACTTTGGACATTCGACTAAACGAGCGTCACTAACATGCATCCAACAAAGGTAAAAAAATGGAGTGGATAAAAGATTATTGGTGGGTAATTTTATTATTCATCTTAGGTATTTTTATTAATGCCATTAAAGCTCTCAATAAGCTTAATTTTAAGTCTTACATTGATAAAAAAGGGATTAAACCCATACCTTATGATGATGAAGAGAATAACAAAACTCCAAAAAGTGGTGAGGATAAAAACAAAAAGTGATTAATTTCGAAAAAATTAATCACTTTCTTCCCTATCGGATATCGTTAATATCACTTTTAAATAAAGCTTGATGGCGATAACGATCGACCCACATCGCAGTTGAGCCACAAACTGCAATTGGCATAATAATTAGGTTTAATAGTGGCACCATAGTAAAAAAACTAACTAAAATACCGTAGACTAAATTATCAACTTTATCCTGCTTAAGTAACTCACGCATACGATGAAAAGTAATCTTATGATTATCGAAAGGATAATCAGCGTATTGAATATTAATTTGCCATGCAGTAAATAAAAACCAAATTATCGGTGTGACTGTTTGACCAATAACAGGAATAAAATACGTTAATAATATTGGGATAGACCATAATACATAATTGATTAATTTTTGAATTTCACGACCAAATATTCTAGGTAAATCTTTGATTAAACTTAACCAAGAAGTATCGGGTGCAGGTATACCCGTTAATTCAGCTTCAACTTGTTCGGCAAGCAAGCCGTTAAACGGTGCAGCAATAAAGTTAGCCACTGTACTAAAAAAATAACAAAATAATATGACTAAAATCAGAATCACCATAAAACTAATAATATAGCCAAGCCAAGAAAGCCACCCCGGTACATAAGATAATCCCCAGTCAACCATGCCGGTAATTGTGGAAAAAAACCAATAAAATAGCGCTGACATAATCACCATATTCGCCAATAAAGGCAAGAATACAAAATGTCTAATTTTCGGGCTGAATGCTAAGGACCAGCCTAACAGAAAATATTCAAATCCCGATCTACGCCGATCATGATTAAAATTTGAATTAAATCTTAATTTATCTACATTATTACTCTTCACTCTTGTTCCTTTTAAACATGAAATAACGCTAAATTCAACTATCAGCATGGTTTTCAATAAAACAACATTGCTATTTTTCATAAATAACTTCATTATTACTATTCAACCATTGCTTAACCTCTTGTTTAATTGTTTCTAATAATGCTTTTCGCCCAGTCAATTGAAATTGCTGAATGATCGCATTGCCTTGATTTTTATTTTTCAGTAAAGCACCTAAGACAGATAATTTCACTCGATTATTTTGCTTATCATTAAATTGTTGTAAGCGACATAATGAAGCATAAGTTGCTTCGAATGCTCGATGAAAATAACAAAATCCGTATAATTCCATAATATCTTGCTTAGTCAATTGCTGATCAGTATCAGCAATAAGCATTTCATCAAATGGGAGTGCGATGATCTCTTTTAGCCACATCATGTTACGTTGTAACTTTTTGGATAGCACATTAACCAAATTTATACCATTTTGGTTAATCGGTTTTATTGCCATTACCGAATATGTGCCACTACTTGCCTCTAAACGACTACCAACATGTACAAGTACAAAACCTACAGATGACCAAAACTGATAATTTTCCCTACTATAGGCAAAACTCACGGATAAAAAATCTTGATGTTGTTTTTTTGCCGCTTCATAAGTATGTTGTATCAATTGCGTTGCAATATTTTGTCTTCGATAAGAAGCTATCACTGCAATGCGATTTATTCTGACAGATTTTAATTTTGCTGCTTGTTTAACACCTGCATGGGCTACCAAAGATTGTGCAACCATATTTCCTTTTGGTCTACGGTTACCCTTCCATATTTCTTCAATTAAGTCATCCGGTAAATCACCTTCCTTAACCGTTATGGCTGCACCAATTAGGTTATGACTCTGTTTAGCCTGCCAAATCGTCAAATTTGTCGCGTCTAAAAGTCGCCTTAAATCAACTAACGTAGTTTGATAATGGGCTGTTTTCAGTAAATAAAAGATCTCCTTCAAACTACTTAAATCATGACGCGCTACTATGGAATAATCAATTGGCTTTGTATTATTAATTCGCTGATTTTCTGCTGATATTAGTCCATTGAGAACTAAACAATCAGTGAAATATTCTAACTGATCATCGCCATTCCACCGAATTGGTTTTTCAAGATGAAAATGATCACATTGTTTATCATTTAGTAATTTTAATAAAAAACCTTGTCCGGTACCTTCGTAACCTTCAACCGTAGTAGTCAGTAAAATACGGCTTTTGTCTAAATTCACGAGTTGCAGCAATTTTTTTAGCATTGGCAAAGGTATCATGGCTGCTTCATCAATAATAAGGTAGTCAGCAAAATCATCGACACCTTTTTCGATTAATTCATCAGGTGCATAAAAACGAACATCAGGTTTAGCAAAACGAAAGAAAGTGGTCAGCGATTTTTTGTTAGGAGCCGTAACAATGCAATGTCGATAGTGAGAGAATTGACCTGCCAAAGCGGATTTTCCCCTACCACGTTTTGCCGTGATAACATGGATAGGCTTATCACTGTTTAACACTTGTTTTAATGTGTGTTGCTGTTCATCATAATCAGGCGACGTCAAATAACATTCAGAAAAGTTATTTTTTTGGAAACCGTTAAATTTAGAGATAGTGTGCTGTAAATGGTTTATAAAATTAGGCACAGGTATTGGATAAGCATTTTCATTCCAACGTAAACTATCTTTATCTGCCCAAAGATTATAATTTTCAGGCAATAACAAAATCAATCGGCTTCCTTTTACAAGCGTTCCTGACAACATGGCAAATGCTTCTAAATTAAATGACTGAGTTGCATCAAAAATGGCATGTAAATACTCTTGTCCTAAAAGGGTTTTAGTATTAGATATTGATACGATATTTGGCACATAATTTGATAAAATGGCTTGATCACTTATTGTGATCCAATCCCCTTTATGTTGCTTAATGATGTCACTTAATTGACTGAATAATTTCGTTACATCACCACGCAACACCCATAAAGTTCTGGTGCTATCAAGATTAATCATCGACTAACTTTTTCCAATCAATATGGAAAGCAAGCCTGCGGCAATAAGGGGGCCAACTGGAATACCTTTGAAAAAGGCAACACCAATCAAGGTTCCAATGATTAAACCATTAACAATGGTGGGATGTGCGCCAATTAAAGAAACCCCACGGGTACCTAGCCAAGAGACAAGTACGCCGACAAAGATAGCTAAAATTGATTGCCATGTTGTGAATGATTTTAATATGTCTTTGATACTCAAAGATCCGTCGGCAAGCGGAACCATCATAGCCGCCGTTAAAATGACAATACCAATTGTCAGTCCATATTGATTTAAAAACGGAAAATAGGTCGACAATGGGGTTAATTTAAATAAAAGTAACAATAATACGGCAAAAGTGACTGTGTTATTATGCGTTAAATAACACAGTGCAGCTAAACCAAGTAGAAGGAAAAATGAAATATCAAATTGAGCAAACATCACAATGTAACGCCAATTCTGGTGGCGACTTCCTCATAAGCTTCAATGACACCGCCAAGCCCTTGGCGAAAACGATCTTTATCCATTTTTTTTAAGGTTTCTTTTTCCCATAATCGACAACCGTCAGGGGAAAATTCATCACCTAACGTAATTTCACCCTTAAACAATCCAAATTCAAGTTTATAGTCCACTAAAATAAATCCTGCTTTATCAAAAAGATCGGTCAAAATTGAATTGATTTTAAAGCTTAGTGCCTTCATCGTTGATAACTGTTCATCAGTAGCCCAACCAAATGTTTTACAATATGACTCATTAACCATGGGATCATGCAATGCATCATTTTTTAGGAATAATTCAAATGTTGGCGGATTTAACACCTTACCTTCTTCAACCCCTAAGCGTTTGACCAAAGAACCTGCGGCACGATTTCGAACCACACACTCCACAGGTACCATATCCAGTTTTTTGACGATGACTTCTGTATCAGACAAAAGCGTTTCAACTTGAGTAGGAATACCTGCTTCACGCAGTTTATTCATAATAAAATAATTGAATTTATTATTGACGCGCCCTTTACGCTCTAATTGTTCAATACGTAAGCCATCAAAAGCGGAAGTATCATTGCGAAACTCTAACACTAATAGATCGGGATTTTCAGTAGTATAAACCGTTTTTGCTTTACCACGGTAAAGCTCAGCCAACTTTTTCATGGTTCTAACCTTATATCAAATTGCCAACAAATGATTAAGGAGCTATTCGCTCCTTAGTTTTAAACTTTTCGATACTCACGTATTTGTACCAATGCAATAAATAATAAGATGCTATTGTTTGCTATATCGTCTCGAATAGTGAAGTTCAATCTATAGCCAGTTTTACATAAAAGAATTAACTAAATTCTTCACTACTGATTATCTTAACTATTTATCAAAATGTTACTTGTCACAAATAATATCTCATAGCGTCTTGCTTTATTTTGAATCTTCATGAATGGTTTTGTCTTCAATGGCGTTTTCATCTGTTTGTTCTTGCGCCACTTGTGATGACTTAGGTGCAGCCTCATCCATTATTAAATTAAATAAGCGAACAACGTACCGTTGCACTTCAATAGAATCAGAAGAAATATCTTGTGTGCCACGCGTTAATGTTTTCAACTCGACAATGATATTTTCTGTACCAGGATAATTTTGTCGATGAATAACATAAGACGCTTGGATGTTCGGCTCTTCATCACTTGAAAAAATTGAAGCATTGCCCGTAACAATAACATTATTATCACTGCTACTAATCGGAATATTGTATTTATTCAGCGCAGTTGGGATAACAGACCATACATTTGCATCAGCAGGCGCATTTAATGAAGCGGTACCATAGTTATAAGACGCATAAGAATCAGGAATAGTTGGAATAGGAATGATAGGTGCCCGAATATCCACTTGCTTACCATATACAGCGCCTTCATTTTTATTAAAATGAATATAATATTCGGAACTTTCAGCAGGTACAGTTACACCCTGAGGGACAGTTAGCGGTTTCAAAACTGGCGAATTCAAATAATCTTCGTTCCCATCAACTTCTCGTTTATAATTTTGATCGCTACCACAACCAACCAAAAATAAAGATGCAATGGCTGTCATCACCATTGTGTTTTTAATCGCTTTGTTTTTTAACATAGTTTTATTAAACATAGATATCTGCTTATAAATTATTGGTTATACATAAATTAGAGTAAATTCGCATCTTTAAGAGCTTTTTCAACCACAGACACAGAAGCATCTGTAAGAGAAACCAGCGGCAAACGGATCGTATCGTTCGCCATTAGACCCAATTTTGTGCAAGCCCATTTTGCTGGAGTTGGGTTAGGCTCAATAAATAAGCTACTATGTAGTGCTGATAACGTATCATTCAGTTTTCGAGCTTCTTGAATTTGATTTTTCGTTGCAAGTTCACAAATTGTTGCAACCTGTTTGGCAGCTACATTCGCTGTCACGGAAATCACACCGTCACCACCTAAAATCATGAAATCTAAGAAAGTCGCATCATCACCACTTAATAATTTAAATTCACTACCAACAAGTTTACGAGTTTTATAAACTCTTGATAAATCACCTGTTGCATCTTTCAATGCAACAATATTTTTTATTTTAGATAATCGTCCAACTGTTTCTGGCTTAATATCACTGCAAGTACGACCCGGTACATTATAGATTATTTGGGGTAAAGCTGTATTTTCCGCAATTGCTTTAAAATGTTGATAAAGACCTTCTTGAGTTGGTTTATTATAATATGGCGCAACGGTTAAACAGCCAACTACACCAATATTTTCAACACGGTTAGTTAATTCAATTGCTTCTTTAGTCGCATTTGAGCCAGTTCCGGCAATGACATTTATTTTGCCATCTGCATATTCGATCGTTCTTTTAATTACATCGATATGCTCATGATGATCAAGCGTTGCTGATTCGCCAGTAGTACCAACAGAGACGATCCCTGATGTGCCATTAGCAATATGATATTCGACCAGTTTTTTTAAGCTTACTTGGTCTACATTTCCTTTTGTATCCATCGGGGTAACAAGGGCGACCAGACTTCCTGTAAACATAAAATGACCTCTCATATTATTTATTGATAACCAACTTCAAGAATAAAAAATCTACCGACAAGTATGCGATATTTCTTATTTAAATTCAACTTTTGTTATGCAGGATTATCAATATCAATAAAAATAGTTTCAAGGTCATATTGCTTGGCTAGCCATTCACCAAGTTTTTTGATTCCGTAACGTTCAGTGGCATGGTGCCCTGCTGCATAAAAATTAATTCCATATTCTCGAGCAATATGAATGGTACGTTCAGAAACTTCACCTGTAAAAAAAGCATCAAATCCTTGTTCTGCTGCTGCTTCTATAAAGTCTTGACCACCACCACTACACCACGCAATTCGTTTAATTATTTGAGGAGCATTATCGCCACAAAATAATATTTCTCGTGAACGATGATGCAAAACTTGTTCAAGTTTTTGCTTAAATTGCAGTGATGTGGTCGGTTCAATGAGTGTCCCTTTAAATAACAAATCGGTTATATCCTCACGTTTATCCACTTCGATATTGAATAAATCCGCAAGTAATGCATTATTGCCGATAACGGGATGTCCATCTAAAGGCAAATGATACGCAAATAAATTAATATTATTTGAAAGCAATGTTTGCAAGCGTTTATATTTAATTCCTGTTATCGTTAGTGGTTCATTTTTCCAAAAAAAGCCATGATGAACTAAAATCGCATCAGCATCTAATTTAACGGCTTCATCTAATAAACGTTGACATGCGGTTACCCCAGTTATCACTTTTTTTATTTGCTTACGTCCTTGTACTTGTAAACCATTAGGTGCATAGTCACGGTAGCGTTCAACTTGTAATTCATGATTAATAATTTGTTGAAGTTCAAAATTTTGCACGTTTTCCTCTCGTATTTTTAATGACTTTTTAAAGAACAATATGAATTTTTTAATAAAATCCTTTAATGAATCTCGAAATTATTATAATCGAAATATTGGCAATTTTTTATAAACCAGCCTATATGATTAAGTATAAACTATTATAAATTATCTCACGTAACGATTCGATATAGTGATATTAATGGTGAAATTTTAAATAAATTCTTTCATGTTTACAGAAGTTCAATAAGTAACATCCTGTTTTAAACTGATTTTTGGATGCGTAAAAACACGGAGTTAAACAAATTAACAAATTTGTTCTTTTCTATTATTTATTAAGTTTTAGCTAAATGATACATTACGTCGGTTTATATTCAATGAGGTATATGTTTTGCCATTTTTAGGTATAGGATTCAGTACAATTATCGCTCTATTTTTTGCAGTTCATGTAATTAAAACAGAGCAAGAACGATTTTGGCTGTCTATATTGTTCCTTTTTCCTTTTATTGGTAGTTTGATTTACTTTTTAGTCATATTTCTACCCGATTTTAGACAAACCTCAGTGGGATATCAAATTGAATCAAAATTATTAAAAGCGTTAGATCCGCAACGTGAACTTCGCGAAGCTTTAAGTAATTATGAAATTTCGCCCACTGTTGAAGCAAAAGTCTGTTTAGCTAAAGCGCTCGTTGATAATGATAGAGCTCATGAAGCGTTAATTTATTATCAAGAAGCATTAACTGGGATCTATGAATCAGCACCAGATATTTTATTACAATATGCTTACGCACTCTATCAAGTTAAACAGTACAAAAAGGCAAAAGAAACTTTGGATTATCTAAGAGATAAAAATCCAACTTATCGTTCTGATGAAGGACATTTACTTTATACCAAAATCTTAATTGGACTTGATTTAAAAGAAGAAGCTCAAGAAGAATTTAATGCATTAATCAGTTATTATCCAAGTTTAGAAGCCGCTTCATACTATTTACAAACCTTAATTGAGTGGCAGCAATTTTCACTCGCTAAAGAAGTTTTACAAAAAATTGAACTACGCTTAAAACACATGCCTAAACATGCTAAACGTATTAATCAGACTTGGATAAAATCAATTGAACAATCTAAACAAAAATTATACAGATAGCGTTTTTAGTGTTTTTATTTAGTATATTTTTTTTCGCGTTCAACAGTGCTGAATCGAAGGTAAAACTAGGCGAATACGGTAAAAACTGGCATAATAATTTTATTTTATGCTAAATAAGACAACTATTGTGCCAAATGCTAAATTATGTGAACGCTTCCGTGGTTTTTATCCTGTTGTAATAGATATAGAAACATCAGGATTTGACCCAAAACTTAACGCTATTCTAGAAATTGCGGCAATCACACTACAAATGACTGAAGAGGGATGGCTGATTCCAGACCAAACCCTTCATTTTCATGTCAATCCATTTGAAAACTCAATTTTAGAACCGAGTGCCTTAGCTTTTAATGGTATTGATATCGACAATCCATTAAGACAAGCTGTTGACGAAAAAATGGCGCTTGAAGCGATATTTAAAATGGTTAGATCGGGAATTAAAGCAAACGATTGCAATCGTGCTGTTATGGTTGCGCATAATGCAAACTTTGACCATAGTTTTTTAATGGCAGCAGCAGAACGAGCCAATATTAAACGTAATCCGTTTCACCCTTTTGCTACTTTTGATACTGCAGCACTGAGTGGTTTAGTGTTTGGGCATACCGTTCTAGCAAAAGCATGTGAACTTGCTCACATTCCTTTTGATCACAAGTTAGCCCACTCTGCACTTTATGATACCGAAAAAACCGCTATTCTATTTTGTGAAATAGTGAATCGATTTAAGCGATTAGGAGGCTGGCCATTGCCTCAACTCGAGCCAAGTTCAATAGACGAAGAAGTTCAAGAGAATTAAGAGAGTAATTAAACTCTCTTATTTAAATAATGTATCTATTTTTAAGCTTTATGTTTTTCAGCTGTCTGTTTTATTAATGTTTGCAGTTCACCAGTTTGGAACATTTCGATCATAATATCACATCCCCCTACTAGTTCACCTTCAACCCATAACTGTGGAAAAGTAGGCCAATTTGCATAGTTTGGTAATTCAGCGCGAATATCCGGATTTTGTAAAATATCAACATACGCAAAAGGCTCACCACATTGAGATAATACTTGTACTGCTTGTGCTGAAAAACCACAACTCGGTAATTTAGGCGAGCCTTTCATATACAGAATGATAGGATTTTCTGCAATTTGTTTTTTTATCTTATCAAGTGTTGTCATTTCAGTTGTCATAACGATTTATTCCTTGTTATTTAATATCTACTTTACGTCGTATTTTAACTTAGAAATAAGGCGAGTTATACTCTTACCCATTTAGTTGACGTAATGATAACCTTAAATTACGTCATTAGTAGATAAGTTAAGTCAGTAATCAATCGGGACATGAGCAGATAAATTACTTTAAATTCAGTAAGTAACATGGTTTTATTTTGCATTAAAAGAAGCCAAACAAATAAATAAAAGGCTTAACCTATTAGTGTAATAAATGCATTCATTAATAACGAGATCTCACTTAGCAATGACTTTTGTGTCAATGATATATTTTAATTTAACTTTAGTTAACACAAATAATCAAAACATTAGTTTTAGCAAGTTGCCTCAGCCCTTTTACAAATTGACACAATATAGTATGCTACTTACATTTACAGTAACTAACATTCAATTCAAAAAACATCGTGCATCCAATAATCTTAACTTTACGTAAAGTCTTTTATAGTAGTAATCTACTTTTCAGTATTCGTATGTTAATCAGTTTAACAGGTTCAACCTTGGTTCCTTGGTACTTAGGCTATGTGTCGTATGTCATTCCTTTAACACTGGGTGTTGTGGCTGCGGGATTATCCGAAATTGATACACGTTTACTAAGCCGATGTATAAATATTTTATTAACGTTAGTGTGTTTTGCGATTGCTACATTTTCTGTCGAGCTATTATTTAATATTCCTCTTCTTTTTATTATAGGATTAATGAGTTCAACATTTATCTTCATTATGCTTGGTTCTTTGGGTCAACGTTATGGTGTGATTGCTTTTGGATCGTTATTGATCGCAGCCTATACCATGTTAGGGCATAATTTATTTGATGATAATTACACGCTACCTTGTTATTTATTACTCGGCGCTTTATGGTATAACATTGTCTCTTTGATTGAATCTCTTATTCAGCCGATTCGAACGACCCAACAGACTATTTCAACTTGTTTTGTTAAATTAAGTCATTACCTTGATGCTAAAGCGGCGATGTTTGATCCGGATGAAACTCATGAATTTAAAAGTCAAACATTAGAATTAACCGAATGTAACAATCAATTAATTAATGTGTTTAATCAAGCTAAACACGCTCTTTTTAATCGATTAAAAGCTTATCAAGGTCAATCATATGTGAAGAAAATGCTTAGTTATTACTTTGTGGCTCAAGATATTCATGAGCGAGCAAGCTCTTCACATGGTGATTATCAAGCGCTAAGTCAACATTTTAAACATAGTGATATTTTATTTCGCTTTGCACGAATTTTGAATTTACAAGCAAAAGCATGTGCCAAATTAGCTGTTGCCATTAAAATGAATCAAACTTATCAGCATGATTCATTATTTGCTCGTCATTTTTCATATTTAGAAGAAGCTATTGCCCATTATCAAGCTAAAAATAAAACGGAAGCCTTACTGGTTAAATCCCTACAAAATCTTTATCAAAATTTGTTATCTATCGACTTATTATTAGCAAATATTGATAATGAACAACATCTTTCAAAAGACAAAGAAAATAATGAATTAATTGATGAGGAACTCACAAGTTTCTATGATATTTTTGCTAAAATCAAACATAATTTAACTCTCAAGTCTTCCCTTTTTCGTCATGCAATACGTATGAGTATTGTCCTGTTTGTTGGCTATATCATCATCTATTTTTCTAATCTTTCTCATGGTTATTGGATTATCCTTACCAGTCTTTTTGTTTGCCAACCAAACTATTCAACGACTAAATATCGACTAAAATTACGTATCATTGGTACTATATTAGGTATTATTGTTGGCATTCCGTTAACCTACCTATTTCCAAGCATCATTGAACAGTTAATTTTAATCATCATAACAGGTTGGCTATTTTTCTTATTTAAAAATTCTCAATATGCTTACGCTACCGCATTTATTACATTATTAGTCTTTTTTAGTTTCAGTTTAATTGGCGAAAACAGTGTAGAAGTTGCTATCTTACGAATTATAGCAACATTGATAGGCTGTTTTATTGCTTGGTTTGCTGTTAGTTTTATTTGGCCAGACTGGAAATTTAGAAATTTAACCAAACTAGTTGATCGTGTTTGCCATGATGATAGTCACTATCTGGCGCTTATTGGAAGTCAATATTTAACGGGTAAAACCAATGACCCAAAATATCGATTAGCAAGACGCGCCGCTCACGATAGTAATGCAGATCTATCGACATTGATTAGCCTGATGACAAAAGAACCTCATGTAAATCGAAACGTGATTGAACAGGGTTTTCGTTTATTAACGCTTAATCACACTTTAATCAGCTATCTTTCAACATTAGGTTCGCACCGAGATAAAATCATTGCTCAACATACATTGGATCTATTTGATGATCTAGCAGTCTATATCATCAATCTTTTAAACGATAAAAAAATCGATGAAAATGAACAAGTCATGAAAAAAATGATTTCAAATTATATTGAAACCATTTCCATTAATGACGAGCAAAACACCAATGATATTTTGGTTTTGCAGCAACTGGCATTAATATTAGACATTTTGCCAGAATTCATTCATTTAGTAGTGGAGTTAGAAGAACCAACAAACTGATTGCTTAGAAAATTTAGATGTTTGAGGATCATTAATGAATCTGGTCAATACAATTAATTATATTATCAAACATCTAATAAAAATTTTTGGAATGCTTCAAGGTAATTTTAATGAATAAATGGATTTTCTTTACCAATGTAAACTAA